>DASRUA010000451.1:0-10252 GCA_035655615.1 Dermatophilaceae bacterium | reverse complement strand
GGGCCCGTAGATGGAGAACTCGATGGGTCCGACGAGGTCGGCGGGGGTGGTCTCCAGCACCGGCCGCATGAAGTCCTTCTGCGGCAGCGGGCTGTACTGCAGCACCTCGATCGGGCCGAGGGTCTCGCTCACCTGCTCCAGCGCCTTGGCGATGGACGACGGGTCGCGCACGTCAGCGGTGAAGCCCTTGGCCTGTATGCCGTCGTTGGCCAGTTCCCCGGCCAACGCGTCCAGGTGCCCCTGGTGGCGGGAGATGAGGCCGACGGTGAAGCCCTCCGTGCCGAAACGCCGCGCCACTGCTGCCCCGAGTCCTGCTCCTGCTCCGATGATTGCGATAGAGGTCATGCTGGGTTCAAGGCGCGACGACGCCGAAGTGTTCCACCGGCTCATCCCAGGGCTGCAACACAGGTCGCCAGGGTGCACCGCGCCTCCTGGCAATCGTCGTAAGACGATCCTCTAACGGTGATCATTACTTCTGGCCGAACGTCGTCGAAGCTGTGGTCGGGCACCGCACGGCGTTTGGCCTGGCAGTCCGGGAGGTAGGGTCGCGTTGGGGTTACCACCTTCGGCAGAATGGCCGGGGTTTGGCGAGCCCGGCGCGTTCTGGTTATCGCTTCGTTGCGGGGTCAGTTCTTGGAGCGTCTGGCACAGAGTCTTGCTCGTCCTGGGGTCGTGTGGGCGGCAGTGCGATGGTCGCGAGCAGGCCGAGCAGGATGATGCCGGCGGCGCTGAGGGTGGTGATCCGTGCGGCTGTCACCATCGCGGACTCGGCCGCGGTCTGTGCCGGCTGACCACCTGGCATCCTTGCGAGCTCGGGGATCGCCGCGCCGGCGGAGCCCTTGACGATAGACACGACCTGTTCCCGGGCTGGATCACTAAGTCCGGGCACCGAGCTGAGGTTGTTCGCGGTGACGGCGCCGAGAGTCGAGACGAGGAGCGTGCCGAGCACGGCGATGCCGAGGGCAGCACCCAGCTGGCGAACGGTACTTTGCAACCCAGAGGCCTGCCCGCTCTGGGCCACCGGGACGTCGACCAGGATCACGTTGGTGAGCTGGGCGGTGGCCATGCCCACGCCCGCTCCGTAGAGGAACAGCCAGGCGGCCAGAACCGGGCCGCTTGCGGTAGGGCTGATGCTGAGCCCGAGCCCGGTGATGGCCACGGCCTCAAGGAGGAGTCCCACACGCACCACAGCGCGGCCACCGAAGCGTTGGGTGAGCTGAGCTGTCCCGCCGGAGATCAGGAAGGTCCCGACCGCCAGGGAAAGGATCAGCAGTCCGGTATTCAGGGCCGAGTATCCGAGCGCACCCTGAAGGAACAGCGGAAGGGCAAAAAGCATCCCGAACTCGCCGAGTGCCACGATCAGTGCGGCGATGGCTCCATAACGCAAGCTGCGGATCCGCAGCAGTGACAGGTCGAGCAACACCGGTTTGCCCGCGCGCGCCTTTGCCCGCTCGACGAACACGAAGGCGGTCATCAGGACCAGACCCAGGACCAGGGAGACGGGGATCGGCGAAATCGACCAGGTCCAACGGAAGCTACCGATCGTGAGCGGCGCGGTAGCCATTCCCCAGCCGTAGCGCTGACTCTCGATCAGGGCGAAGACGATGCCACTGAGTCCCGCGATCGACAGCACGGCACCCAGGATGTCCACCCGGCGTTCGGCGTTCGGTTCCCTTGTCTCAGGCACCCAGGCCAAGGTACCGACCAGAACGATCACGACGATCGGGATATTGATTAGGAATGCCCATCGCCAGGTGAAGTCGGTTGTCAGCCATCCACCGACAACGGGCCCGACGGCCGCCATGCCGCCGATGGTCGATCCCCAGATCGCGAACGCGATGCCACGCTCGCGCCCGGTGAACAGGGCGTTGACGGTGGACAGTGTCGCGGGCAGGATCATCGCCCCGCCGACGCCTTGAACCAGGCGTGCCGCGATCAAGGTGGTGCCGGAGGACGAACTGGCCGCCAACACGCTCGCCACGCCAAAGATGAGGATGCCGATGATGAGCAGGCGGCGGCGTCCGAAGATGTCGCCGATCCTGCCCACGGTGATCAGCAGGGAGGCGAAGACCAGGGCATACACCGAGTTGACCCACTCGGCGTCCGAGGCCGTCAGTGAGAGATCGCGGATCAACACGGGCAGCACGACATTGACGACGGTCGCGTCCATGATGATGATCGACACGGCCAGCGCGATGATCGGCATCGCCTTCCAACGCTTGGGATTCGGCGTGGATTCGACGGTCGTACGGGGGAGTGCCTCGGTCACGGTCGGTTCCTGATCTCTCGTCAATGATACTGACACCGTAGTCAGCAATGATACTGACAGTAAAGTCAGTATCATTGGGCATGGTGGTGCGCCGCGTAAACTGCTCGATGGCATGAACCCACAAAAGGAAGGACTGAATGCCGAAGATCTCCGCTCCGACCGTCGCGCAGCACCGGGTGCGCCAGCGTGACGCGCTTCTGCGCGCTGCGACCGAGCTGCTCGTCAACGGGGGAGTGAGCGCTGTGACTCCGGCGGCCGTGGGTGCCGCGGCGGGACTGTCCCGGCCGAGTGTGTACCAGTATTTTTCCTCGGGCGCCGACATCCTCGCGGCCGTCGTCGAGGAGGCGTTTCCGCCTGCGAACGAGTCGCTGCGGCTTGCACTCGACTCGGCCATCGGGCCGGCGGAGAAGCTCGACACCTATGTGCGCGAGACGCTGCGGTTGGCCGCGGAGGGTGCGCACCGCCCGGCTGCGGCGCTGGCTGCCGCCCAGCTGCCGGACGAATGTCTGGGGCGGCTGAGGGAGTTGCACCGCGAGCAGGCCGCCCCCTTCATGGATGCCTTGCAGGCGCTCGGGGTGCAGCAGCTGCCGCTCACGGCCCAGTTGCTGAGCGGCACACTCGAGTCCGCCATGGGCGCGATCGAACACGGCGCTCCCCTGGCCGTGGTCACCGACCTGACAATGGCACTGGTACGCGCCGCGGTCGGGGTGGTTACCACCAAACCCGATTCCCCGGTGGATCCAGGATCAGCTCGAGGGCGTCCAACTGGAACGTCACCCAAAGCGTCCGTAGCCGGTTCCGCTGCTGTCGGGACTCGTTCTCCTGCCGATGAGCGGTAGCCCTCGCATCTGGGATCTGCCGATGAGGTGGGGTGCTCCTGCGAGGAGGTCATCCGCTTGCCGCTCTCGCGCGGCTGATTGCTCAGAGGCCTGGATTGCGTCACGAGCCGTCGCGCAAGTCGCCCAGGCGTTCGCGGGTGAACCGGATGTCGTCGAAGGTGACGGCGCAGCCGTCCCCGGTCGGCGACTGGGCCTCGAAGCCGATCGAGACAGGGCCGGACGGGTCGTCGATCGTGAAGAAGCGGATCATCCGCCACGTCGTCCCGTCAAAGGACGCGTGATACGCGAAGGCGTGGTCGATGCGGGAGACCCGTAGCCACACCAAGCGTCCGTCGACGACGAACGCGTTGGCGTCGTCCGCCACGCCGCGGTTGACCACGGAGACGACCATGGGCTCACGAGCGGGCGAGTACTCGAAGCAGAGCTTGGCCCAGTGTTGCTCGTCGATCCACAGCAGCAGCACCCCCGCGTCGAACGTCGAGGCGAAGTCGACGCACACGCGGGCGCTGAGCTGGAAGTCGCCGTCAGGTGGGACCCCCAGCAACGTCGCGGCGTTGAGCATGGACTGCGCGTTGAGCGCGGAGCCCGCGCCGGGGTCGATGAAGATGTCGCTGTGCGGGTCGGCGGTCACTGTGATCGTGCCGGCCGGCCCGTCCACTGTCCATGCCACGCCAGAGGACGGGGTGAGCGGGAAGGGCACACCGGGTGCAGCAAAAGTCGTCATCTGATCCCCAAGTCGAAGTGTTGTCGGGTCCCAACCACGAGCTCAGCGTGGTCGTTTCGGTGGCGCGCAAGTTTGGCCGCTGCGCGCGGACGGTGGCCAGCGGCTCCGCGATGGATCGGTCGGTCCCGAGCACCCCGGAGGAGACGGTGGTGGCGAGGACGGAAACGAGGACGACGAGGATCGCGCTGCGCACGCCCACCGGTGGTTGGGCCCGAGTTGCGGGTGGTGATCATGGTGGTCACGGTTGAGAATCCTTTCAGGAGGCGGTGTTGGCCGGTTTCACAGCGCCGCGAGGACGCGCTCTGGACGTGTGCGCGCGTCGCGTTGGGTGTGCGTTCTTGGCCGGTGAGGGATCCGCTTACGGGACGGGTGGACGGTCGACAAAATACGACCGCACATCAGCGTAAGTCGTTTTGTGTCAAGCCTTTGGTTGGTGCCTCGAAATGGCTTTCCGGAAGAGGCCACCGTCGACGTGCGGAGTCTGGGGTTCCGAAGGCCCCAGTCCCAAATCCCGTGGAGCCAGGCTCACTCCCTACGCGCCTCGTCAATCGTGAGCTCTGCCGCCGGGTCGGCATCCAGCCGCTCGTCAGCAATCGGCGCCCCGCTACGGATCGACAGACCGTACTTCCCATCGCTGAGCCGTTGCTCAGCACGGTCCAGCGACGCCAACCGATCGCGCAGGCTCGCTGCAACCGCATCGTCAATCCCCTCAGCGGTCAGAGGCTGCGCCTGGTCGTCTGCGTCACTCTGCTCATTCTCAGCCGAACGGTTCTGCTCGCCCGCTGCCTCGCTATCCGACAGCATCCTCTTGATCTCGGCTCGTTCCGCCCGCAGCCGCCCTCGCGCTGTGTCCGCGTCCACTGAACCTCTCCTGTCTTGGGGTGTGTAGTACGAAGTCTGAGTCCTCATCCGGCAACAGTCGAGCCCCCGACATTACGCCCAGAAATGCGGGCGGGAGGCACCGGTCTGGCGGCGGGTATTTCCCCCGCAGATGCACCCGCCGGGGAGGGAATCGTGCCGGGTGCCTCCGGTTGGATGACCACCACCTTGGCGCCTGGGCAATATGAGCTGGTGTGCAACCCTTCACCACCGGTCTTGGACGCTTCGCCGAGGCTGCCCGCCTCATCGATCTTGGCGTCGCCGGCAATCGGGCGCGTGCCGACAGTTTGAGAGTCCGCAAGCGGCAGGACGACCATTTCGTGATCGATGCTGCCGTCGTTGCGTCGGCGGTGGTCTACGAAGCGGGTCCGACCGGTTTCGGCCTGGTCCGGGCATGTGCGACCGCGGGTGTGACCTTTAGCGGTAAGTGGCACAGTTTCTTCAGCGCTATTTGGCACGGTCGGGCTGGCAGAGCGGGGTTGCAGCAAGAGCCGCGACGGCGGACACGGCCTGATCGGTGAGATGTTTGGGTCTACGTGTCGCCTATGACGAGGGTGCTGCGTGCGGTTTCGATGACGTCGTCAGTGATGACGGTACGAGTCCAAGCTCCTACCCAAGATCAGCCCGATCGCCCTGTGGGGGCTGCTGTTCACCGTGGTCGTCCTGTTCGCATTGCAGGGCAACACCATCACCTCCGAACCGCTGACGGTGGCCCGGATCGCCCTTCCGCTGCTCTGCTACTTCTTCATCATGTGGTTCCTGGGCTTCGCAACGGGGCGTGCCCTTTCCCTCACCTACCCGCGGACGACGACCATGGCCTTCACCGCAGCCAGCAACGACTTCGAGCTCGCCATCGCCGTGGCGATCGGGGTTTTCGGGGTCACCTCCGGGCAGGCGCTGGCCGGTGTGGTCGGACCGCTGATCGAGGTGCCCGTGCTCCTCGCTCTGGTCTACGTCGCCCTGTGGCTGCGTCGCCGTCTGTCCTGGCCGAACAGAACAGGTCACGCCGCCGCTGAACGACCGTGACTCCTCATCATGTGTAAACGCAACAGGTCTGACCGGTTCGCACAGACGCGAATTGCCAGATGATGGACGGAGGGATCGACATGACAGATGACACCAGCTCGCCGCTCATCGTGGTGGGTGTGGACGGGTCGGTGGGAAGCCGGGAAGCCCTGCAATGGGCGGTTGCTCAGGCCGAACTCAGTGGGGCAGCCGTGCAGGCGGTCATGGCCTGGCGGCTGCCGGAGGCCTACGCGGTCGTGTCGCGGGACTACGAGGCCGATGCCCGCCATGAGCTCCAGACTGCTATCGAGGAGACGCTCGGTCCCGACCAGCGCTCCCGCGTGACCAGTCTGGTGACCCCCGGGCGGCCCGGCCATGTCCTCGTGGACGCGTCCCGCCACGCCCGGTTGCTCGTCGTCGGCAGTCATGGTCACGGAGAACTCATCGGAAAATTTGTCGACTCGGTCAGCGCGCACTGCGTGTACCACGCCGAATGCCCGGTAGTGGTCGTCCGACATCCTGCGTCGTAGTCCGCCGGATCCGGTTGCGGAGGCACATGTGGTGGCGCGCGCTCCGGTCTGTCGGTTCTCGTGCCGCGGTTCAACGATCGCTGACACAACGAGTCGAGCCAACCAGCGAAGTCGGGACCAAGGTCCCTGCCCGGGCGGAATGCCGCCAAAATCATTCAGGTTGAACTGATCAGAGCGTTCCGAGTATCTGTCCGTATCATCTCTCCGGAGGTCCGCCGTGCCCAAGCTCGTGTACGACTTCGCGGAAGGCCACAAGGACCTCAAGGACCTGCTCGGAGGCAAAGGGGCGAACCTCGCGGAGATGACGCGGATGGGCCTTCCGGTGCCGCCTGGGTTCATCATCACGACCGAGGCCTGCAAGGTCTACCTCGCCACCGGCTACCAGCCAGCTGAGATGGAAGCCGAAGTCAGCGAGCATCTCGCCGCGCTCGAGAAAGCCATTGGCAAGACGTTGGGCAATTCCGACAATCCACTGCTGGTTTCGGTGCGCTCCGGTGGGAAGTTCTCGATGCCCGGGATGATGGACACCGTCCTCAACATCGGGCTCAACGACAAGTCAGTCGCGGGCTTCGCGAAGCAGACCAGCAACGAGCGGTTGGCCTTCGACTCCTACCGCCGGCTGATCCAGATGTTCGGCAAGACCGTTCTGGGTGTCGACGGCACGCTGTTCGATGGTGCCTTGCACGCAGCCAAGGAAGCCAAGGGCACCCACGACGACCTCGATCTGGATGCCGTTGACCTGCAAGTGCTGGTGGATGCTTACAAGGAGATCGTGCGCGAGCACACGGGCCGGGAGTTCCCGCAGGAGCCACGAGAGCAGATGGACCTTGCTGTGCGGGCCGTCTTCAACTCCTGGAACGCCGATCGCGCCATTCTCTATCGCCGCCAGGAGCGGATCCCCTCCGACCTGGGCACCGCGGTCAGCATCTGCTCGATGGTCTTCGGCAACGTGTCCTCGGACTCGGGCACCGGGGTGGCGTTCACGCGCGACCCGGCAACCGGAGCCCAGGGGGTCTACGGCGACTACTTGCAGAACGCACAAGGTGAGGACGTCGTCGCCGGGATCCGCAACACGCTGCCGTTGGCCGACCTCGAGGGTCTGGACAAGAAGTCCTACGACGAGCTGATGGCGATCATGAACCAGCTCGAGAAGCACTACCACGATCTGTGCGACATCGAGTTCACGATCGAGCGCGGCAGGCTGTGGATGCTGCAGACCCGGGTCGGCAAGCGCACAGCGCAGGCGGCCTTCCGCATCGCGACCCAGCTCATCGACGAGGGCCTGATCGACGAGGGCGAAGCCCTGCAGCGCGTGAGCGGCGCCCAGCTGGCACAGCTGATGTTCCCCCGATTCGAGCACAACGCAATCCGCGAGCTCCTGGCCAAGGGCGTGAACGCCTCCCCGGGTGCGGCAATCGGCAAGGTCGTCTTCGACTCCGACACCGCTGTGGCGTGGGCTCGCTCTGGTGAGAAGGTCATCCTCGTCCGGCGGGAGACCACCCCCGGCGACCTCAACGGCATGATCGCCGCGGAAGGCATCCTGACCAGTCGTGGCGGCAAGACCTCACATGCCGCCGTCGTGGCCCGCGGCATGGGCAAGACCGCTGTGTGTGGCGCTGATGCGCTATCCGTCGACACCAAGGGCCGGCACTTCACGACCACGGACGGGCAGGTCTTTGAAGAGGGCACGGTCATCTCTATCGACGGCACGTCCGGCGAGGTGTTCCTCGGCGAGGTGCCGGTCGTCGTATCGCCGGTGGTCCGCTACTTCGAGGGCACACTGGATCCCAACGCGGCCGACGCCGACGAGATCGTCAAGGCCGTACATCGGGTCATGCGCATTGCCGACCACTCCAGTCGGATGGCCGTTCGCGCCAACGCCGACACCCCGGAGGATGCGGACCGCGCCCGTCGCTTCGGCGCCCAGGGCATCGGCCTGTGCCGGACGGAGCACATGTTCCTGGGCGACCGGCGTTCGATGGTCGAGGCGCTGATCCTGGCCGATAACGATGAGGGTCGGGATAAGGCCCTGGCCGAGCTGCTGCCGCTTCAGCGCGACGACTTCGTCGGGATCTTCGAGGCCATGGACGGGCTTCCGGTGACCATTCGCCTGCTCGACCCGCCACTGCACGAGTTCCTCCCGGACATCACGGATCTGTCGGTGAAAGTGGCCCTGGCTGGTGCTCGCGGCGAGCCAGATGAGGGGGATCTGCGACTGCTCAAGGCCGTGCGCAGGCTGCACGAACAGAACCCGATGCTCGGACTTCGCGGGGTACGTCTCGGCCTGGTGATTCCCGGGTTGTTCGCCATGCAGGCGCGGGCGGTGCTCGAGGCTGCGGTGTTGCGGGTCCAGGCCGGCGGTGAGCCGCGAGCCGAGATTATGGTGCCGCTGGTCGGAGCTGTCCAGGAGCTGGAGAACATCGCGGAGATGATCAAGGTAGTCGCCCAGGATGTTCGTGCCGCCTCGGGAGTGAACATTGATCACCTGGTCGGGACCATGATCGAGTTGCCGCGGGCGGCCCTGACAGCGGGCGCGATCGCTGAGGTTGCGGAGTTCTTCTCCTTCGGCACCAACGACCTGACCCAGACCACGTGGGGCTTCTCACGCGACGACGTCGAGGCGGCGTTCTTCGCGCAATACCTCGAAAAGGGTATCTTCGGCGTCTCACCGTTCGAGTCGCTGGACCGTGAAGGTGTCGGGCGCTTGGTGAAGATCGCCGTCGAAGAAGGCCGCAAGGCCCGGCCCGGACTCAAGATCGGCGTCTGCGGTGAGCACGGTGGTGACCCCGACTCGGTGCACTTCTTCCACGAGGTGGGACTGGACTATGTGTCGTGCTCGCCGTTCCGGGTGCCGGTGGCTCGGCTCGAAGCCGGTCGCGCCAATGGTTCCGGCGGCAGCGACTCCCGCTGACGCCAGATCGAAAACCTGGGCGCTTGCGAAAACACGATCGACAATTGATTGTCTTGTCACGCCACAACCACTGCGCCGCGCCATCGGCGTATCGGCATGTCCGGTCGTATTTTGTCGACCATCCACCGTCCCGATAGCAGAAGGCTGACTGACGATCAAAACCCTTCGACGCGGACGCCAACGAACAGGTCCTCGCTGTGCCGGTCGGGGATCGGCGTCTGGCACGGTCTGGTTAGGGTGAGACGCGATGATGACTCCCACACCAGAGATTTCGGAACACTTCTCGCCTATGTCGCCCGACCAGATTGTGCTGGAATCTTCTGTACTAAATGCGGAGGCGTTGTGGCGGGCCTTCGCGGTCGCTCGTGGTCACCGGATCATCGACGAACCGGCCTGGCTGGCGGTGGACTCAGGGGAGGACATCGGCGGAACCCGAGTGATCCTGCGCGGCCCAGTGACAGGTGTACTGCAGCGCGCCGCGCTGAGCCACCTGGTCGAAGGCTCGAGCCGGCCGGTTGTCGTCGAAGACCCCTTCGCGACCATCGACCTGCGTGCTCAAGGTCTCGCCCCCCGCGCCCTGTCGGTCATGGGGGCCGGACCTTTCACGAGAGAGGCGATACCGCCAGAGGTCGTGCCGTCGGCGGAACGACCGGGCATCACGGTGCGACGCGTGGCAGGCGACGAAGGACTGCTGTTGGACGCGGACAGGATTGTGGTGGAAGGATTCCCGCTGACCTCGTACCAGCCCTATCGGCCGGGCCGCTTACTGCCGGCCGGATTACTGGGGATGCCGCACATCTCGGTCTTCGTCGCCGATCACCTGGGAAAGCCTGGCGGGACGTGTATGACGGTGAAGGACGCGCACGGCGTGGGTGGCGTGTACTGGGTCGCCGTGTTGCCCGAGCATCGGCGCGTGGGCATCGGGCGGGCGCTGATGCTGGCGGCAATGCGGGAGCTGGCAGGGCTGCCGATGGTTCTGTGCGCCACATCGCAGGGGGCGCCTCTCTACCGGAAGCTGGGGTTCGAGACCGCACTGGAGTCGACATATTGGCAGGCCAGCAAACCGACCTGATAGCTCACCAGCGGGTGCCTCGG
>DASRUA010000450.1:0-2754 GCA_035655615.1 Dermatophilaceae bacterium | reverse complement strand
GTCTCGGCTCCCGCCTCAGACTCCCTGAGCACCCCGATGATCTGCTCCTCCGTAAACCGCTTCCCTTTCATCGAGCTCTCCTTCCCTAAGTCTATGGAGAACTCCAATCCCAGAAAGGCTAGTTTTCGGGGGCAAGGTCACACTGACCCCCATCTTTCGGCAGATCTCCTCGATCGGCGCCCCGGCCTCTCCCTGCCGCAGCGCCATCGCAATCTGCTCCTCCGTGAACCGGCTCTTCCTAATCGACCCGTCCTTCCTGCCCCTGCCTCGGGCATCAAGACGGACCGGATTCTCCGCCCTTTACGAGAGTTCCTCTGGACCTGTTAACGGGGTGAAGACCCCGCGTGAAGACGGCAAATGCGTTCCTGACACGCCGGTTTTTCACGAGGTTGCTGAAGTTACTTGACGAGCATCTTCAGCCGGAGGATGCCGATGGCCGCGAATATCGCGGCGACTGCGGCAAGCCCGCGCGGATCGAGCATTGGGATGACCGCCGGATTGGGCGTCAACGATGGAGTGTTGGTCGGCATATTCGACGGCGTGAAAGTGGGCAAGACCGGCGTCCGAGTGACTCTCGGCGTGGGCGTCGCTGTCCGAGTTTGCGTCATCGTCGGGGTCGCCGTGACCGTGGGCGTCAGCGCGACCGTTGGCGTCAGGGTGGGTGTAGGCGTCAGAGTATTGGTAGGTGTGGGTGTTGGCGTATTAGTAGGTGTGGGTGTTGGCGTATTAGTAGGTGTGAGTGTTGGCGTATTAGTAGGTGTGAGTGTTGGCGTATTGGTTGGTGTAAATCCCTGGGGCTGGCATGTGCCGCACTCGATGATATTGTGCGGCTCGCCGCCCGAGCCGTCACCAGAGAGGGTGTAGAACGCGCACTGCGGCCCGGTTGCCGTCACGGGCGCGGTGACGTCGACGCAGAAGCTCCACGTCCGTCCGGGGAGGATCTCACCCGGCCCGCCGTCGGTATCGACGTAGGTGACAGTCTGACCGCTGGCCGTGCAGGAGAACGCCACCGGGTTTCCATTGGAATCCGTGGCGTTCTGTGAGCCGCAGGCGACGGTCCAGCCGTCGGGGTAGCCCAGCGCGATCTTGTTGAGACCCTCGGGGTCAGGCGCCGTGGGACTGTCGTTGGAGCAGGTCCAGCACATTCTGGCGGTGCCCCCGATGAGGTACGGATCCGAGGTGGAGCACTTCGCACCGCGGATATTGGCCAAGGCTGGAGCTGCGAACAGGCAGAGAGTGACCGCGGCGCAGAGTGCTCGATTCACGGAGTTCCTCCTAGAAGTGATACGCCACACCCAACTCCAGGGTGATGGGATGGAGGCCGATGGACTTTGGCTGCTCGAGCACGGCTCCAGTGGGGTTCGTGTAACGATAGGTGATGTCCGCGGCGTACCGAGTGTAGCGGGCGCCGACGTGCAATGACCACGGGCTGTGGCCGAAGGGCCAGTCGAGACCCGTTTGCGCGCCCCAGGTCAGCCCCCCCTCGACGTCGTACTCCAGAGAACGGTCGACCACCAGGGATGTGTGACCGTCCACCGTGCTGTAGCCGACGAACGGTCCCGCGTACCAGTCCACCGTGCGCTTCGGGGTGAGATGGACGTTGAGGCCGAGGCTGAGGTCCCAGTAGTTGCGCGTCCCGCGTTCGGTGATCCCGATCCCGTTCGCCTCGATCCGGAACCGATCGTGCAGCCGCCCGTAGAGTCCGCGGGCCTCGACGCCGATGCGCTCGCTGAGGAGCCGCTCCACGCCCATGCCCAGCCCGTAGCCATTGTCATAGCCATAGGTGGTGCGGGCCGGGCACGGGCAGCTCCCGGGATTCACGGTTCCGCTCGTCTCCCCGTCGGCGAAAAGGTACGCGACGAACGGCCGCACGATCCAGTGAGGGCGGACGGGGACATCCGGGGACACGTGGACAGATGCCTGGCAAGCCGGGGAGCTTGTCTTCTCGCCGAGTTCGTCAGTGGTCGTCGCGACAATGGTATAGGTCCCCTGCCGGGTGAGAGGGAGCGTACCGCTCTCGCCCGTGAGACGGACGTCGGGGAGTTTCTCCCCGTCGAGCAGCACCTCAAGCTCGAGATTGACCCACTTGCCGGTCACTTGGTAGCTCACCACGTCGCCAGGACGCGCCTCGGTCTTGTCCAGGACGAGCTTGTCGCACGTTGACAGCTCAGGTCGCGGCACGGTGCGGCGCTCGCTGCAGGTTTCCCGTTTTCCGGGACGCTGCTCCTCGGTCCGGCCGAGGAACGCCAGGTTCAGGCACTCCCTCGGCACGAGAAAGGTGCAGGTGGTGATCGTCTCGGTGGTGGCTCCCTCGTTGGTCACCGTGAAGGCGTAGTCTGCCCGATACGGATCGTCCCACGGTCCGGTCCAGCTCGAGGCGCCCCCTTCGATGATCGTTCGAGAGCCGGCGGGTCCCTCCATCGTCGCCCGCGCGCCGGGAGCGGTCCGAACCCGGATCGTGCTGGGCCCGCCGGGCTGAAGGTCGGTGGTGACGTCGATGCTGCAGTCGGCCCGCGCTGTCTCGGCGGCAGTCACCATCGGCAAGGTGATCACGAAGGCCGGTGGGGCGCCAGGTAGGTCGAGGCATACGTCCTCGATCGTCTTGGCCTTACCGTGCCGCCGATAGGCCATCCACTGCAACCGCTCACCGTCACGCATGGTGCGCTCGGTGATGCCCGTGTCTTGGCGCACCGCGTCCAAGAGGGCCTTCGCGACCTCGTCGCCGAGGCCCCGGCTCGCCAAAATGCCGCGGAT
>DASRUA010000449.1:0-38151 GCA_035655615.1 Dermatophilaceae bacterium | reverse complement strand
ATGTGCGGCAGCAGCTCCCGGGCGTCCAGGTACACGGCGTGTCCGCCGATCGGGGTCAGCACCGGCACCCCGGCCTTCACCAGCACGTCGCCGAGGTACCCGGTCGAGCGGATCCGGTACCTCAGGTAGTCGTGGCTGACGACCTCCTTCAACCCCTGCGCCAGTGCCTCGAGGTCCCGGCCGGCCAGCCCGCCATACGTCGGGAAACCCTCGGTGAGGATCAGCACGTTGCGGCACTCCCGGGCCAGGTCGTCGTCATCCATCGCCAGCCATCCACCGATGTTGCCCATCGGGTCCTTCTTGGCGCTCATCGTCATGCCGTCGGCCAGCGAGGCGATCTCGCGCACGATGTTGGCCACGTCGCGGTCGCCATGACCCTCTTCGCGCTCGTGGACGAACCACGCGTTCTCGGCGAAGCGGCACGCATCCAGGAATAGCTTCTTGCCGTACTTGTCGCACACCTCGCGGACGGCGTGCAGGTTGGCCAGCGACACCGGCTGACCGCCCCCGCTGTTGTTGGTGATCGTCACGAACACGACCGGGACGTCGTCTGCGCGTTCGTGGAGCAACGCCTCGAGTGCCGCGACGTCCATGTTGCCCTTGAACGGGTGGTCGGCCTGGGGGTCACGGCCCTCGGCGATGACCAGGTCGACGGCCGTCGCACCCGAGGCCTCGACGTTGGCCCGGGTGGTGTCGAAGTGCGTGTTGTTCGGCACGACCTTCCCGGGCCCTCCCAGGACGCTGAAGATGATCTTCTCGGCCGCCCGTCCCTGGTGGGTTGGGAGGATGTGCTCGAACGGGAACAGCTCGCGCACGGCATCACGGAATACGAAATAGGACGGCGAGCCGGCATACGACTCATCCCCATGCTGTATCGCGGCCCACTGGTCGCGGCTCATCGCGCCGGTCCCCGAGTCGGTCAGCAGGTCGATCAGCACGTCCTGAGCGTTCACCTTGAACAGGTTGTATCCGGCGGCGGCAATGGCCGCCTTTCGCTGTTCCGGGGTGGTCAGCCGCAGCGGCTCCACCGAGTGGATCCGGAAGGGCTCGATGATGGTGTGGTAGATCGGTTCGCTCATGGTCACGATGGTGCTCCCGAACCGGCTTCCGGTGAAGGGTCGTTGGGGCCGGGATCGGGGCCTGTACCTTCTGTAAGGAAGGTGTTCGTCGCTGAACGGGCACGATCGCAAGGAGGGTTCGTGGATCGGGTTGACTGGCGCATTCTCGCCGAGCTCCAGGACGACGCCCGGCTGTCCTACAACGAGCTGTCCCGTCGGCTGAACCTGTCCGCACCCGCGGTCGCCGATCGGGTGCGCCGGTTGCAGGAGACGGGCGTGATCACCGGCTACCACGCGCAGGTCGACCCGCTCCGGGCTGGCCGGCCGGTGCGGGCCATCGTGCGAATGCACTGCTACGGACCGACCTGCGTGCTCCGGGATCCGGCGGTGCCCGGCTGGCCCGAGGTGCGGACGATGCATCGGGTCACCGGCGACGACTGCTCGGTGCTGCTGGTCGTGGTCGAGGACATCCCCGCGTTCGAGACACTGCTCGACCGGCTGTCGATCTATGGGCAGTCCACCAGCAGCATGGTGCTCGACGACCTCCTCCCGTGGAGCCCGGTCCTGCCGCCGGACGCGATCGGCCCCGCCTCATCCGTTTGAGGTCTTTTGTGTTGGCGAGAACCCTGTCGTGTCGTCCGCGGTCAGGCCGCAGGCCCGGACGAACGGCAGGACGCGGCTCCTGATCCCGAGGAGCGCACCATGGCACGTTTCCTGCGCCGGCTTGCAGCACTGCTGGACAAGTTCGTCAACGACCGTCACCCATCTCAGAAACCGCCGCCTGCTATTGCGTGTTGTCGGCGTACCGCATCTGTAGGATCGTCGCTGCGATGCCCCCGAGGAACGTGAGCACGACGACGATCAGGCTGCCCGTGGGCAGCGTCTGCACGGGCTTGCCCACCATCCCGATGGACAGCGGCACTATCGACCAGGGGAACCACAGCGCCCAGCCTGTCTTGGCGAACACGTTGCCGAGGGCGAGCATCGTGAGCGCGAAGCCGAGCGGAGGCAGATAGCCGCGGCCCAGCGTCGTGATCCAGGCGACCACCGGTGCGAGCAAGTACGCGATGCCGGCCGCCAACAGGGCGTCACGTGAACCGCCCAGGACCAGTTCCGTCGAGAACCCGGGAAGCCCGAGGACACGTCCGATGACGAGGGCCTCGGCCAAGACTGCCACCACGAGCACAAACCACCAGAACGCAGCGACGACAAGCTTGGCAAGAACAAACCACTGCCGCCCAACGGGCAGGGCGAGCAGGTTCTTGGCGGTGCCGTCGGCATACTCCCGCCCGAACAGATACGCGATGATGAACGACAGCATCAGCATGCCGCTGATTCCCACCACCAATATGAGCATGGAGAAGTACGCCGGCCACGTGGCCTCAAACCCGGCAAGGTTGGCCTTCGTGCCGAGCAGGCCAAGCTGGTCGGCCCTTCCCGGCTCCCGCACGATCCACATGAAGAGCCCGATCCCGAGCGGCCCCAACGAGAGCACGATGAGCGAGAGCCAGGTGACCTTGCTGCGGCGAAGCTTGATGAGCTCAGTCGCGAGCACCTGCCCGAACATCACTACACCCTTCCGGTCATCCGCAGGAAATAGGACTCGAGGTCCTCGCGCGCGGGGCTGAGCTCGGTCAGGGCGATTCCGGCGCCGACCAGCACTCGCGCGATCTCGGCGACCCGATCCTCGGCGTCGAACACCCGCAAATGGCCGTCACTGCGCTCGACGTGCCCGAAGCCGGCCTCGGCCAGAAGCCTTGCCGCACGTTCGGGCTCCGAGGCACCCACCCGGAGATGTCCGCGCTCCCGTACCCGCAGCTCCTCGCGGTCGAGCTCCTCGAGCAGGCGACCCTCGTCCACGATGCCGATCCGGTCGGCGAGGTGGGCGACCTCGGCGAGGATGTGACTCGACATGAAGACGGTGACGCCCTGCTCACTGGTCAGCGACTGCAGCAGCTCGCGGATCTCCACGATGCCGGCAGGGTCGAGCCCGTTCGCCGGCTCGTCCAGGATGAGCAGGTCGGGCCGGTGCAACAACGCCCGGGCCAGTGCGAGGCGCTGCTTGTAGCCGAGCGAGAGCACACCTGCCCGTCGGTCCGCATGTGAGCCGAGCCGCATGAGCTCAATGGCCTCGGCGACAGCGGCGGGCGGTGCGCCGGTGAGTCGGCGCTGGATGTCGAGGTTCTCGCGCACGGTCAGGTTCGGGTAGGCGGTGGCGGTCTCAACCAGATAGCCGACACGTGCGAACACGTCACTGGCGCCTGGCCGAACCCGGTTGCCCAGCACCTCGACGTGACCTCCAGTTGGTCGGATGAGTCCCAGGAGCATCCGGATGGTGGTCGTCTTGCCGGCGCCGTTCTTGCCGAGGAATGCGTAGATCTCTCCTCGGCGGACGTCGAGATCGAGCGTGTCGACGGCGAGCGCGTCGCCGAAGCGTTTCGAGATCTCGTGGGTGGCGACGGCGCTGTCAGCGCTCATCTGGTCCTCCGCTGTCGCCCATCGCGCCCGGCTGCGACAGCCGCATCGTGGGGGTCACTGGTGGTGGCCGTCGACTGGCAGGCTGCGTGCCGCGGTCTCACGGGCGAAGACCAGGATCGGCGCGGCTGCCGGTTCGTCGATCGCCGTCTCAACGATGGTCCGGTACGCGTTGAGCTGGGGTGCGTAATACTCCAGCCGGGAGGGCAGCGCCGCATCCGGTGCGCTGTCGGTCTTGTAGTCGACGATCACCAGCGACCCGTCGTCCTCGCGGTAGATCAGGTCGACGAATCCCTCCAGCACGGTTCCGTCCTCCCGGACCATCCCGACGTACGACTCGCGCCAGTGTTCCCGCGCCGCAGCCCGTTTCACGACATCCGAACCGAGCGCAGACCGGACCAGCAAGGTGACCAGCGGAGTGAACTGGACGACACCCTCGGCCACGCACTGGGCCGCTGTCGCGTCCTCGAGCCCGTAGCCGGATGCCAGGTCGACGACCTGCAGAACGCCGTGCACAGCCCGGCCGATCGCGGAGCCGTAGCGGCCCTTCGACCAGGCCGGCAGCTCGACATCACGTCTGCCCTTGGCCACCCCCAAAGCCACGTTGTCGTCAGCTCGGGTCACCGTGATCGCGATATCCGCTGCAACGGCGATGTCCGGCAGCGGCCCCTCGACGTCTGGCAACGGACCCTCGGCATCCGGGTCCGTGCCTTCCAGCCCTGATGCGCTGAAGGCCGGGAGGCGGCGGCTCGCCTCGGCGGACTGCCGGACGCCGGCCAGCCAGGTGTCGAAGTCCGGGGGAGGAGAGACTGCGGACGCCGGCCGCGCGGGAGCCGAGCCGGCTTCGCCGGAGAGAAATGGAACTGCACCCGCGGATGCCGCGTCGGCCTCCGCCAGCCGTCGCGCGTTCGTGTCCGTGTTGCCGGACCGGTGCAGCGAGACGACGAGGTGGTCGCGCGCGCGGGTCGTCGCGACATACATCAGGCGGAGCCGTTCGAAAGAGCTCATCTGCTCGTCCAGCGGCAGCTGGTCCTGGAAGTCCCCGGTCTGCAGGTCCTTGGACAGGCTCACGGCATAGCCGGCCCGCGACCACAACAGGCGCACCCCGCTGCCACTCATCGGCTGAGCCGTCATGCCGGACAGGACCACCATCGGGAACTCCAGGCCCTTGGCGGCGTGAATTGTCATGATCCGCACCGAGTCAACGTCCGACTCGGGCAGCACCGACTCGGCCACCCGCGAGCCCTCGGCCGACTGGGCTCTGGCCCACGCGAGATACGAGCGCAGCCCGCCGTGCTCGTTCTCGGACCAGGCTCGGGCCTGGTCGATGACGAACCGCAGCCGGCGCCAGGAGTCCCGGGAGCGAGGCCCGGGGACCGCAGCCTCGAACATCCGGCGTTCGACGGCCAGCGTCCCCAGGACCTCCGAAGGGGTCAGCCAGCGGGAGCGCCGATACAGGTCGCGCAACGAGGCGATCGCCACCGCGACCGGGTGGTTCTGCTGGCCTCGTGGTGCCGGCGCCAGCAGGTTGAAGGATCCGCGCGCCTGCTTCCAGGTCCAGAGGTCGTCATCACCACACCCGAACAGCGGCGAGCGCAAGGTGGTCACCAGGGCGAACGCGTCGGACGGGTCGGCGAGGGCGCGTACCGCGGCGAACAGGTCACGCACCTCCTGCGCGTGGTAGACCAGCGAGCTCGACTCGGTGCGGTACATCACGCCGGCGTCGTCAAGCGCAGTCTCCAGGAATGGCAACGAGGTTCGCGCCGGGATGAGGATTGTGATGTCACCGGGGAGCAGGGGCCGCCACGTCGTGCTCGTCGCAGCGTCGGGGTTCATGGCCGGCGCCTTCTCCTGGATGGTCCAGCCCTGGTCGAGCGCTTGCACGATCGCCTGTGCCACGTCAGCTGCCTCATGCTCGCGCAGCTCGTTCGCCCTGAACCCGTCCGGGTGCGCTGTGCCGCCCAGCACGGTAACCGGCGGGCCCACCGTCGGGGCGCCGCGCGAGCGGTCGAGGGGTTGGTACTGCGGCTGCATGTCCGGGTGGAACTTGATGAGCTTGTCGAAGACGGCGTTGACCCAGTCGAGGATGGGTGCCACGGTGCGGAAGTTGGTCGTGAGTGCCACCGAGCCACCGAGCATCTGCTGGGCCTGGAGGTACATGGCGATGTCCGCGCGCCGGAAGCGGTAGATCGACTGCTTCGGGTCGCCGACGACGAACAGTGACCCCTGGGGAACGTTGACGTCCTCCCAGTGAGCCTGGGTTGCGGAGGCGCCTCCCGCGATCCGGACGGCGATCTCGATCTGGATCGGGTCTGTGTCCTGGAACTCGTCGAGCAGCAGTCGTCTGTATCGCTGCTGCAGGGTCGCGCGCACCTCGTCGTTGACCTGCAACAGGTTTCGGGCAAGGACGAGAAGGTCGTGGAACTCCAGGCGACCCTCAGCGCGCCGTGCCTCGGCGGACTCGAGGACACGCACACCGCACCAGTGGACGATTGACCGCAGGGCGGCCTCGACAACTCCGCGGAACATGTCGGCACCCTGTTCCTGGAGCTGCCTGCACTGGCTGCGGATGTCCTCCAGCGTGTCGTTGTGGCCCTGGCGGTCGCCCCAGTTGGCCTTCTGGCCGTTGCCCCACTTCAGCCCGGCGAGCGACCTGAGCTCCGTCATGATCTCGCTGGTGCCGACCGGAGCCGCATCCGCATCCTCGGCCCAGGTGCCGAGGGCCTGCAGCCTCGGGCGGAACTGGTCTTTGTCCCTGTCCTTCGTGCAATAGGTCTCCATCGCGGCCAGCCGGCGGGCATCCGCGACGAGAGCGGACAGGCTGGGGGGCGTTGGCTCGGGTGGCGGCCCGGGTGCCACGACGTGCTCCTTCACGAGGTCCCAGTCGGAGTTGAGCTTGGTGATCAGCGATCGGATGTGGGCGACAGTGATGTCGACGGCGAAAGCCAGATCCAGGGTCGCTGACATCGCGGGGTCGTCCAGCAGCTCGGTGCGTAGCTGCGACCAGCGTCCCTCGAACGCGGCCGACGACCCGACCTCGTCGAGCACCTCGATCAGTGGGGGGATGCCGGCCTCGATCGGGTGCTCGGACAGGATCCTTTGTGCGAAGGAGTGCAGAGTGCCGATGGCTGCCGTGTCGAGCTCGTCCAGGGCAGCCCGGGCCCGGGCCCGGCGGATCTCGTCGCCGCCATGCCCGGCAGCCCTTTCGAGTCGGGCCCGCAGCCGGTCACGCAGCTCGGCGCCGGCCCTCTCGCTGAACGTGACAGCCGCGATCGCGCCCATCGGGACGCCGTCCCACAGCGTGAGCTGTTGCACGCGCTGAACGAGCATCGTCGTCTTGCCCGACCCTGCTCCGGCCTCGACGAAGAGGGTCCGGCCGGTGTCCTCGCGGATGCTCCGCCGCGCTTCCTGATCGACCAGATCCCTGCTCATCGGTCGCCCCCGTGGGTGTCCTCGTCGTCGCCCAGGGGTCCTTCGAGCGCCTCCGGCTCGACCAGGCGGGTGTAGTCGACGAGCTCGGGTGCGAGCCGCTTGGCCTCCCACTGCCGGCGAACATCGCTGTGCCCCAGGCCGTCCGGGTTGCAGTAGGGGCACTTGACCCAGCTGAAGTCGGGCTCGGCTGGTGCCCGCGAAGGGAAGACCCCCTCCGCAATCGATCTCACGATCAGGCCCACCGTCGCGGAATACTCCTGCTCCACTGCATCACTCAGTGGCACTTCGACCCGCTTGCGGTCCTTGCGGACGAACCAGTACATCGCCTCGACGTGGGTGTTGGCGTTGCCGAAGCGGGCCCGCGCGGCGTGAGCGTAGACGGGCAGTTGCAGCTTCTCACCGCGGGCGACCGGGTTGTCCTCGGACAGGTCCTTGAAGGAGTGGATACTTCCGGTCTTGAGGTCGGTGACCAGCAGGGTGCCGTCCTCGCACTGATCGACCTTGTCGGCGCTGCCACGGAACCGGACGATCCCACCGCCGACCCTGATCTCGACCTCGGGCTCGCCGTGCATACCGAACGTGAGCTCGCTGGCCAGGACCCGTGCGTCCCTACTGGCGCGCCACTGGCTGTCGTTGTCCAGCATCCAGTCGAGGGTGGCAAGAAGCGATGGGAGGGTTCGCGCCCACAGCAGAGGGTGGCCGGTCCGGCCCTGGGCCTCGAAGGCGTGAGCCTTGGCGGCAGCGATCGTCTGAAGCCGTTGCCGCTGTTGGCCGGTCCACGGCTTGCCGTAGTCCGGCAGCTCGCTTCTCTCGGCGCAGCCGGTGATCAGCTCGTCGAAGCACTCGTGGATGAAGGTGCCGATGTCCAGCACGCTGATCTCGACCTCTTCCTCCGGGGCCTCGACCGGCTCGACGTTGAGCATGCGCCTGACGAAGTACTCGTGCGGGCAGATCGCGTAGCGCTCGAGCTGGGTAGGGGAGACCATGCGGGTGCCATCGGCGAAGTTGGGCAGGCCCGGTGCCCTTGCCAGGTTGCCGTCGAAGCGGGTGAACCGGTCGGACTCGCGGGCTTTGCTCATCGCCCATGACGCCTTGAGGGCGTCGTCGTCCAGATGGACGCCTGCTGACACGGCGCGAACCCGCCACTCCTGGCCGGTGCTTGGCATGTCGGTCTTCAACAGCGATCCGGCGTACGAGTGCGAGGGCGACAGCCAGTCGCGTGCCTCCTCGTCGAGGCCGGCCTGCTGCCATTCGGTGGCGGTCAGCGACGGGTTGCCGCTGAGCTGGCGCAGCGTGGGCAGCAGCCAGCGACTCGGCAACCGATCTGTGTGCCGGCGCAGGTCGCCTCGCGGGAAGGTCGCCACCACGTGGCTTGCCGAGGCGAACGCCGCCAGCAGGCTGCGCTGTTTGAGGTCCGCCCTCGCCCGCGTTGAGGGGAGCTGGCCTGCTGTCATCGCGCGGACCCGTTCGGGCAGCAGGGAGTCGTCGTGGAGCCGCCCGGGGAACAGATCCTCGGACAGGCCGATCAGGTAGACGACGTCGAGGTCGAGCCCGACGGCATGGGTCACCGGAGCGACCAGGACGCCCTCGCCAAACCTGCCCACCCGTGGCAGAGCCGACTCGAGCTCGAGGGCGAGCACGTCCTCGAGGCCCCCGACCGAGGCGACCGACCCGGTTTCGTCCAGGGCAGCCAGGCCGCTCAGGGTGCGTTCGATGACGCTTGCGGCGTACTGCTCCTCCAAGGGCATCCGGGCAACATCTTCAGGCGGTATGAGGGGGTGCAGGAGGCCCCGAGCCAGGGCCGTGAGATCGTCCCAGGTCGCAGCGTCGGCGATCGTGGTGAACCATTCCGTCAGCTCTCTCATGAACTCGCGCAACGCGATTGCCGTGTCTCGATCGCGTTCGGCCCGGGCGATGGTGGACTCGTATGGCTCGTCCTTCTCTCGCTCGGTCCTGATGGTCTCCTGCTGCGTCCTGGCGTACGTCGCGAGCCGCGTGTCCCAGTGCTCGCCGGCAACCACCCCCGCCTCGCGCGATATCCGCTCCCAGCGAGAGACGCTGATCCGCTCGCCGGCGAAGTCGCGCAGGCCGACCTCTCCGAGCGTCCGGAGAACGTCGGACCGCCGGAAGCCGGTGCGGCTTGTCGTGAGCAGTCCGAGCACCAGCCGGGACACCGCCCGCTCGTTGACCGGGCGGACTCCGGGGCCGTTGATCGTGATGCCCGCCGAACCGAGGTGCTCGTGAAGCAGACGCGCGTAGGGCGACCGGTCGGCATACAGGACAGCAATGCGGTGAGCGGGCACCGACTGCAGCGCCCTGACCACGAGGCGTACGACGCAACGCACCTCGTCGTCGGAGTCGGAGGCGTGCAGGATACGGGCGGCGAACGGCTCGTTGGTGCTGGTGGAGGTCTGGAACCCGGGCGCGAGCGCGGTCAGCGTGGTGACGACGCCGTGGTCGGCTCGCGCGTTGCCGGTGAACCCGGCGATGACCTGCAGGTCGCTCCGGTCGGCAAGGGCCTGGGCGAACGCGGTCTCGGCGCGATTGAGGTCCTGTGGGAGGTAGAGCAGCACCGGTCCCAGCGCCGTCGTGGCGGATGGCGTCGTGGCGGATGGCGCGCCTTCGAGGTGCCGGGCACGGAGCAACCAGGTTGCTGCGGCGAGGAGGTCGGTGGCGTCATACCACCGTGGCTCGAGCGCGCTGACGGTCTCCCGGTGTAGGCGGATCACTTCCCTGACGAGGTTGGATGCGGACTCGAGGGTTGTCAGGGTGCTGTCGGTCACGTCGCGAAGGGCCGTCATCGCCTGGCCGAGCGCGCGTGATGTGGCGGGATGGTTGGCAACGGGCTGGAACATACCGGGGTCGGTGTCCAGGCGTCCGCGGATCGTGGCGGCGATCACCGGCCGCGTCGCGGGGCGCCTGCCTGCCGCAGTCAGGGTTGGCGCGGCGAGCTGTTCGGCCAGGCGGGGGAGCGTGGAGAAGTAGATGCCGGCGATGCCGTTGCCTCCGTCGGCCAGGCCGCCGGCCAGGAACCGTCGGGCGACAATACCCGCGATGTTGTTCGGCACCAGAACTGTCACGGGAGCCATCGGATCGTCGCGCTTGACCTGTGCCACCGCTGCTCGCAGGGCTTCCAGGGCCGGTCGGCCGTATGCCGTCGTCCTCACCTGAACGGTCACACCTGCCCCCCCTCGGGACACGCCCTCGCCTGCCTGATCGCAGGACCCGCCTGATCGCAGGACCCGCCTGATCGCAGGGACTTGTCTGATCGCAGGATATCGGCAGGAACGGACAAAGGGCCGCTAGACCTCGAACGAATGCCCGACCTCAGAGTCGGCGCAGTGACTTAGATGTCGCGTCGCTCTTGCGGTAGGCGTCCCCGCGCGAAGTAGGCAATCGGGCCGACGAAGTTCACCCCGATAATCAACGCCCACACTGCCTTGCGCCCGTGGACCAGCTCCGCCGGCCGGGTCGCGAGGTCGGCCCACGCCGTCGCGGCCAGGGAGAGCTGCACGGATGCTGCCACCAGGATCGTGGTCTGCTGCCGCTCACTCAGCTCACTCCAGCGTTTGGCCATCGTGCTCCTCGTTCACCTGGATGAGCGGGCGCGAATGAACCGCTCCAGACGCTTTCGAGCCTCGAACATCGTGAGCTCGAGCGCGCGATCCTGGGAGGCTCGTCGGCTCTCATCAAGGACAGCCCGGACGATCTCGGCGACGAGACCCGGCGGGACCCTGCCTTCGAGCTCGACAGAAAGGGTCGCGGTCATCTCGGCCCACGCTTGCTTGCTGTCGCTCGTAGCGTGGCCCGCCAGCAACGTGCTGGTGGACGCTGCGGCGTAAAGGCGACTGTCGTTAAGCAAGGTGGTTGTCCTCAGCCAAGATAGTCGGAGGGGTCGTTGAACGGACGGGAGTGAGCGTTTCGCGACAGGCCCACTCGTGCCGAACTGACTGGTCGGGGTTGCCTCGGGTCTGTGGCCAGGGCGCTCTCGCAGTCAGCGTCTTCAGGGACGGACATGTCGCCTTCACCCGCTGGCGCGTGTATGGCCAGGTCAACCAGAAACGCGAGGGTGGCAGCGTCGAACTGGCCTGGGTCATCGGGCGACATGGTGACTCCTTCGGCTTCAGGTGGACTTGCGGCTCTGCTGTGGGTGCTCCACGGACGCGTCCGCTCCAGGAAATACGAGCGCTTCGTGCCCGTCGTCGCGGCGGACCAGGTACGGCGGCTCTCCGTCTGGTCCCCTGATCTCGATGATCTCCGACGTCTGGTCGGAGGTACCGACAACTCGTCCGTGGACGTGCAGCCGGTCTCCCACAACTGCGTGCATGCCAATCCCTTCCCAGAGCCCTGTGATCAGCATGGGCCCTCCGGCCCCGGAGCGGAAGGGCAACGAGCACTTCTTGACCGAGACCAGACCTCCGCACCGTCAGCGGTCCAGCCAGGTCAGCGGTCCAGTCGGGCCGGTGGGTAAGTCAGGCCAGCACGGTGGCGGGAGCGTCGTTGACGGCGGCGAGCTGCGTCTCGGTGTAGTGCCGCAGCGAGCGCACCTGGGCCGGCTCCAGCCTGTCACACACCCAGTCCCAGTGCAGTGAGCACCAGTCGCCCGCCGCAAGCTCCCGACCCAGGCGCATGGTTCCTTCCCCGGTCACAGCCACCTCGTCGCGGACCGCACCGAGCACCAGGCGGTGACCGTCCCATTCAAGTGGTTGCGACTGCACGACCGCCTTGTCGTCGATCACGGCGACGACCCGGCCCCACCGGATCCGGCACCGGTCGAGCACGTGAAGGGGCTCGCTGACGACACCGTTGCGCAGCAGTCCCACGAACGGGTAGACGCCGAGCACGTGGAAGCTGTGGTGGGGGAGGGCGCCGTTGGGGATGGCCTCGACGAGTGCCGGCCACGACCGGCCGGCACGACGGCGGAAGCGCTCGTCCAGTGATCCGGCCAGCAGGGCCGGTCCGACCCGTTCGAGCAGGTGGCTGCCCAGCCAGTAGGCCTCGACGACCTGAGCGTCCAGCGGGTCGTCGAGGTGGTTGGCTGCGGCGATGAGCTCCAGGTAGGGCCAGGCGCCCTCAAACCCCCGTAGGGTCTGACGCAGGCCTCCGTCCACCACGCCTGCAGAGGTCTGCTCGAGCAGGGCCCGGTGGTCGTCGCCACCGCAGTACCCCAGCTCGTTGGGCGGGTAGGCGTAGCGAGCGAACAGCAGCGGACCGTCAGTCACTGGTTCAGGTCCAATCACGTTGCACCGGTGAGGGCGTCGCGACCTCGCCATGCCGGCACTGCCACCAGGATGGCGCCCACCAGCACGAGGGCCAGCCAGCCTAGCTGCGGGACCAGTGCCTTCCCGTTGACGGCAGCAGCCAGCACTGCGGTGATCACGGCACCGATGACCAGCACGGCCGTGACGTCGACCGCCGGAGCCCGCGACAGAGCCGCGAACCACGTCGAGACGTAACCCGCGAGGATCACGCCGGTGACCAGGACCCACATCCACTGGTTGCCGGTCAGCGAGATGAGGGCCCCACCGTCGCCGCGGATGAGACTCCAGGTGACAAGGACAACTGCTCCGACACCCATCCGGGTGAGCCCCACGGTCCACGACGACAGCTCCGCGAGCAGCTTCTTGGCGATGATCACCTCCGCCGCCCACAGCAAGGTCGCCCCCAGCACCATCAGCTGGCCTCGACCCAGGATTGTTGTGACACCCCCGGCCAACCCGATCTGCCCGAGCACCAGGAGCGCGATCGCGGCCACCTGCAGGGCGCCGATCCGCTCACCCAGAAGTGGCACTGCGAGCAGGGCCACCCAGACGAGCAAGGTCTTGTGTATGAAGGAGGCGTCAACCGAGGACGCCAGGGCAAGTCCCTCGAAGAAGAGCACGAAGGCGATCGCCCCGCCGAATACGCCGACGACCGCAAGGCCTGCCCACTGCCCGGGCCGCGACGGCCGGGTCAGCACGGCCCCCCGGCGGCTCGCGGACATCGCCGCGACAAGGGTGACCAGCACCAGTGCGGCGACCACGTTCTTGGCGGTCGTGTAGGTCGTCGCGTCACCGAACGCCTTGACCCCGTAGGAGTTGAGGAAGACGGCCACGCCGCTGATACAGGCGGTTGCCAGTGCCAGCAGGAGGCCGGTCCGCCGGGTCGCTGCTGGTTGGCTGATCGTC
Organism: Dermatophilaceae bacterium; assembly: GCA_035655615.1. Classification (GTDB taxonomy): domain Bacteria; phylum Actinomycetota; class Actinomycetes; order Actinomycetales; family Dermatophilaceae; genus UBA4719. The sequence continues at coordinate 25,019 of DASRUA010000449.1, read as the reverse complement.
GGTCGCGCGCTGTCACGTCGGGTCGCGCCGTGTTGCCTTACCTTCATGAGGCTCCTTCGCTTGTCGGCTCGCGCAGCTCGAGCGCATCCTTGGCTTCATCCTCCGTCAACCGGGCCAGCACCAGTCCCGAGTGGACGAGCACCCAGTCACCCTGTCCTACGGGGTCGCTGACGGCCAGCAGCGACGCGGTGATCTCCCGGTCACCAGCGCGGACCTTCACGTATCGGTCGGTGCCCACCGCGGTGATCCGGCCGACCGTCCCCAGGCACATCAGGGCTCCCCTTTCTTGGCATCGATCACGGCGAACACCGCCTCGGCAGCGGCCGGCACCGCGGCCTGGACGGCCTCGGACATGGGGGCGCCGTGGTCGAACTGTCCGGCCTCGACGCCGACCACCACCAGCCTTCTGGGCAGTTGGCCGAGACCGCGGGCGAGCTCCACGACGGCGGCCAGCCCGAGCGCGTGGGTGCCTCCCGCGGACCAGTTGCCTGCGGGGAGCTTCTGCTCCACTGCGTCAACAACGTGGATGTCCCCAGGGGCGCCGCCGGAGCTGACCGCGTCGGCGATGATGACGGTGTCTTCTGGGTCCCAGGCGTCGAGCGCTTCGCTGGGGTCGTCGAACTCGAGCGCCAGCACGTCGAGGCGCTCGGCTGCCACCTCGCGCGCCACCTGGACGCCCACGGCGTCGTCGCCGCGGTCCGGGTTGCCGAGTCCGATGACGATTGCCGGCCTGGTCATTGCTCCTCCATCGTGAGGTCGAGAAAGTGCGTCGCACAAGAGATGCACGGGTCGTAGTTGCGAATTGCCTGCTCGCACTGCCGGACCAGCTCGTCGTGGGGGAGGTCGAGACGTTCCTGGACGAAGGCCCGCAGGTCTGCCTCGATGCTCGGCTGGTTCTGTGAGGTCGGCGGGATGATCGTGGCGTCCAGGATCGTTCCGTCTTCAGCGAGCTCGTAGCGGTGGTAGAGCAGCCCCCTCGGTGCCTCTGTTGCCCCGTGCCCGATTCCGGCGCGCGGCGGGACGTCGATGAAGGGTGCCGAGGCACCGTCCCAGTGGTCGATGATCGCCAGGGCCTCGTCGGTCGCGTGGACGAGCTCGACGGCCCGCACGACGATCGACTGGAAGGGGTTGCGGCACTCGTCTCCCAGCCCGGCCTCCTGCGCGAGCTCGCGGGCAAGTGGGCTCAGCTGGTCATGGTTGAGCGAGTAGCGTGCCAGCGGCCCCACGACGTACGACGTGGAGCCGTCGGATCCATCGAGGTGTGCGTGCAGCGCGTGGGAGTGGGCGACGTGCTCCTCCACGACGTGGTTGCCGAAGTCTGCGACCTCGAAGGCGCGTCCGGCACTGCTGATCACCGATCCGCTCTCCAGCGGGTATCCGTGCGGCGACCTCAGAGCGAGGTACTCCTGAGGCTGCACCAGGTCGGGAAACTCGAAGCCGGACACGAGGCGCACGGTCTCGACGGCGTCCTCCCGGGCGTGGACCAGGGTGGGACGGAAATCGCGAAGCTCCTGGGTTGTCGGCAGGCGGTAGAAGCCACCGACACGGACGTTGACCGGGTGGATGGCGCGTCCGCCGACCAGGGTCATCAGGGCGTTGCCGGCCTTCTTCAGCCGCAACCCACGCTGGACGACGGCGCCGTGGTCGGCGGCCATCTCGATCGCGCCGGGGTAGCCGAGGAAGTCCGGCGCGTGCAGCAGGAAGATGTGCAGCGCGTGGCTCTCGATCCACTCACCGCAGTAGAGGAGCCGGCGCAGCAGCCGTAGCTCTTCCGGAACCGTGACACCGCAGGCGTCCTCGATCGCCAGACACGAGCTCATCTGGTAGGCGACCGGGCAGATTCCGCAGATCCGGGCCGTGATGTCCGGCGGCTCCGTCCACGCCCGGCCGCGCAGGAACGCCTCGAAGAACCGCGGCGGCTCGAAGATGCGCAGCTCGACGTCGGCGACGAGGCCGTCGCGCACGACAATGTGCATGGCGCCTTCACCCTCGACCCGGGCCAGGGTGTCCACCTGCAGGATGTGATCGCCCTGGGTGAGCTTGTGCGTCATGGAGCCACCTCCTTCTCATGACTTAGTTGTTCGCTCTCGTGCCGACGGCTCTGGGCCCTGAACGGCTCGGCGCCGGCGTTGAAGGTGCGGAAGATGCGCATCGCCTGGGACTCATCCATGCCGCCCGCCCGCAGCCGGTCGGCCAGGGACTCGGTGTTCGGAGTGTCCTGCGGTCCGAAGCAGCCGTAGCAGCCGCGCGAGTAGGCCGGGCAGAGGGCGCCGCAGCCGGCCTGGGTGACCGGGCCGAGGCACGGCGTCCCGTGGGCGACCGCTACGCAGACCGCGCCGCGGCGCTTGCACTCGACGCAGACGCTGTATGACGGGATACGCGGTTTGCGGTCCTGCACGAATGCGGCGAGAACCTCAAGGAGCTGGCTGGAGTTGACCGGGCAGCCGCGCAGCTCGTAGTCGACGGTCACATGCTCGGAGATCGGAGTTGAACGCTCGAGCGTCTCCACGTACTCCGGGTGGGCGTAGACGACCGAGCGATACTCCGCCACGTCCGAGAAGTTGCGCAGGGCCTGGATACCGCCGCTCGTCGCGCAGGCGCCGATCGTGATCAACCGGCGGGAGACCCGGCGTACCTCGCGGATCCGCTCAGCGTCGCTGGCCGTGGTGACCGAGCCCTCGACCAGCGAGACGTCGTACGGGCCCTCGACCACGGCGCGAGTGGCCTCGGGGAAGTAGGCGATCTCAACCGCTCCGGCGAGCGGGATGAGCTCGTCTTCGCAGTTCAGCAGCGTCAGCTGGCAGCCGTCACAGGAGGCGAACTTCCAGACGGCCAGCTTCGGGCGGGGGGGTGCTGCCGTGTCGTGATCTGCCGGCTCACGCTCTGCCAGCTCCCGCCCCGTCATGTCATCACCTGCCATGTCGTCACTTGCCATGTCACAGCTCCCTCGTTCCGAGCAAGCCGGAGACCCGGGCGAACGGCAGGACAGGGCCGTCGACGCAGACGAACAGCTCGCGATACTGGCAGTGCCCGCACAGGCCGACCCCGCAGCGCATGTTGCGCTCGAAAGAGACCCGGACCTTGTCGGGGCGCACGCCCCGCTCGATCAGCGCCGCCGCGGTGAACCGCATCATGACCTCTGGGCCGCAGACCAGGGCGAGGGCGGATCTGGGATCGAAACCTGCCCGCTTGATGAGGGTCGTCACCAGGCCGACCCGACCGGTCCACGACGGTGTCCCGTAGTCGACGGTGACCAGGACCTGAACCCCCAGGTTCTCCCATCGCTTCAGCTCGTCGGTGAAGAGCAGGTCATCCGGGCTGCGGGTGCCGTAGAGCAGGACCACCCGGCCATAGCGTTGCCGGTGCTGGAGCACCTCGAGCATCGCCGGACGAAGCGGCGCCAGACCGATGCCACCCGCGACCAGGACCACGTCCCCGCCGGCGCCGTCGGCCACATCCCAGCCCGTGCCGTACGGCCCGCGGATGCCCACCGCGTCCCCGACAGAGGCGCGCGACAGGGCGTGGGTGACAGCGCCGACATCACGCACCGTGTGTTGCAGCGGGCTGTTCACGTTCGCGGCGCTGCTGACCGAGATCGGCACCTCGCCGACGCCGAACGATGACAGCATCGTGAACTGGCCGGGGATGAACTCCAGCGGTATGCCGTCGGTCGGCTCGAGCAACATCGTGAAGGTGTCCGCGGTGTCCTGGCGCCGATCGGCAAGGCGGAAGACGCGCGGGACCATCGCGCTGACCGGCTGCACCCCGTGCCTCTCAGCCAGGCGCTGCATGGGTGGCTCCGGCATCGGTGGCTCCAGGATCGGTGGCTCCAGGATCGGTGGGTCGAGCCCAGGTGGCTCTCGCCTCCGTGAGCAGAGGACTGACCAGAGGGCTGGTGGCCCCGGTGCTGCCGTACAGGTCGAGCAGCCGCACCCGCGCGGCGACGAGACGGTTGAACATCACCTGGGTCACGAGCTTCATCAGCTCGTACCCCAGTCGCGGGTCCTCCTCGCACTTGCCGCGCAGGCAAGCTCCGTCGAAGGCGACCGCGCCGGTGGGCTCGACGGCCCGTGCGTCGAACAGCCAGGTGTATGGCGGCACGAGCCACGACCAGCCCACAACGTCGCCCGTGTCGGCGCTGTCGACCACCATCGTGCCGGCGGCGGGACCGTGCACCTGGATGGCCACCCGGCCGCGCCGTACGACGAAGAACTGGTCGGCCGGCTGCCCCGTTCGGAACAGGAACTCGCCGGGCTTGAAGCTGACGTTGGTCGCACAGCCGGCGAGGAGCGCCAGATCGCTCGCGTTCAGCCCGGAGAAGAAGGGGTGGTCTGGAAGGTACTGCTCGATGGTGCGCATGTCAGCCCTCTCCGGAGCGAATGGCTCCGAGCTCAGCGGTGATGTCGATGGCGGCGGGGCACCACGTGATACAGCGACCGCAGCCGACGCATCCCGACGTGCCGAACTGGTCCACCCACGAGGCGAGCTTGTGGGTGGCCCACTGGCGGTATCGCGACGGCACCGATGAACGGACGCTGCCGCCGTGTAGATAGGAGAAGTCTTTGTTGAAGCAGGAGTCCCACACCCGCCACCGCTCGGTCTCCGTCCCGGAGAGGTCGCTCACGTCCTCGACAGAGGTGCAGAAGCACGTGGGGCACACGAGGGTGCAGTTCGTGCAGGCCAGGCATCGGCTCGCCACGTCGTCCCATTGAGGGTGCTCGGCGTTCGCGTACAGCAGGTCGCGCAACCCGTCGGTGTCCAGCGAGCGCCCCATCCGCTGCGCCGCGGCTGCGCCGACCTCCTGGGCTGCGTCGCGGTCCGACCTGGCGGCATTGAGAACCTCGTCGCCGGTGGCCCGGGTCGTCAGCTCGTCGAGGATCTCTTCGCCGCAGTCGCTGCCTGGCTGGACGAGGAAACGGTGCCCGTCCGCGTCGATCAGCTCGGTCAGCGCAAGGTCGAAGCCCCTGTCCGGCACGGGCCCGGTGCCCATCGAGACGCAGAAACAGGTGCCCCCGGGATCGGAACAGGTCACCGCGATGATGAAGTTGTCCTCGCGCCGGGAGACGTATGCCGCGTCGGGCGCCGACCGCCTGGCAAGGACGGTGTCGTGGATGCCGAGCGCGTGCAGGTCGCAGGATCTGACGCCGAGCAGGGCGAGTCGGGGTGGGTCGATGTCAGCCGGTTCGACCTCCATCTCGGCACCGGTCTGCCGTCCGCTCCACAGCAGCTCGCGTGACGGGAACAGCAGTGACTTCCAGCTCTGCGGGCCGACGACATAGCGGAACACCGCTTCGTCGCCGCGTTGACGGAGCCGGTAGCTGCCGCTGTCCTGTACGTCTCCCACCCCGCGCGGGAGCTGGTCGACGGACTCGATCTCGGCATGGACCACCACGCCGTCCCGCACTGTCGGCCCGATGACGGTCCATCCACGTTCGCGGAGGACGTCGACGAGCAGTTGCAGCCCGGGAAGGAGCAGGACCATTCCTCTGATGTCGTCCATGAGCACCTCCATCTCGATCCTCCTGCCGGCGGCACGTTGACCTCAAGGGACCAACGTCCCTTGAGTGGGCATCTCCTCAGGGCGCCAGTTCGGCAGATGGCTGAAGCTCAGGGCGTGACAAGGGATCGGCGAAGCCGATAGGACGCGAACGCGAACAGCGCCACGGCATACCCGGCGAGGATCGCGAGGTAGCCGGCAATGTCGACCAGGCCGCCGCCGCGGGACACCAGGGTCACCCAGGCATCTACCGCCCATGCGTGGGGGGTGGCGTGCCCGATCATGTTCACGGACCGGGGGACGATCTCCAGTGGCCACATGCACCCACCCAGCATCCCGAAGGCGATGCCCACGGCCGGGCCGATCGCGGATGCCTGCTCGGGTGTGCGGAAGAGCGTGCCGCTGACCATGCCCGCACCGGTCCCCACCAGGGTCCACATCCCGATAAGCGCGGCAGCGGCCAGGGGGTTGCCCCAGCTGACACCGAACATCACCGCTCCCACGACCACGATGAGCACGGCCTGGCCCACTGCGAGAGTGAGGTAGCAGAGGGTCTCGCCCAGGACGAGGTCGCGTGGTCGCATCGGAGCCGCCAGGGCACGCGCGAAGATGCCGTACCTGCGGGTCTGGATCATCGCAGCGCCCCCGGCCAGCGCGTTGATGAACACGAACAGGACCAGCATCGTGGGAGCGCTGTAGTTGCAGCCCAGGGGCAGGAAGTTGCTCTTCCGGTTGACGACGTCGGTGCGGACGGCCGCGGCGGGAGTCTCGCGCTGCAGCGACCTGGTCGTGGCCAGGTTCTGCTCGAAGCTGCGCGCGGTGTGGCTGGTCGCGAAGTTGGCGGCCTGGACCGTGGCCCCGTGACGGGCGACAACCGAGGCCGTCACGTCGGCGCGCTCGATGCCCTCCAGGGAGCGGCACGCCTGCGCGAAGGCTGCCAGAGAACCGCTGGCCGACAGGGTGATCCGGTCCTTCTCGCCCACCTGTGAGACGAGCTCGCGGCTGGTCCCCTCGGCTATCAGGTGGCCGTGGTCGATGATGCCGATGCGGTCGCAGAGACGCTCGGCCTCCTCCATGTAGTGCGTGGTGTACAGCACTGCCAAGCCTGCAGAACCCAGGGTCTGGATGCTCTCCAGGATGGCGTGCCGACTCTGCGGGTCGACCCCGACGGTCGGCTCGTCCAGAACCAGGAGGCGAGGTCGGTGCAGCAGGCTGGCGCCGATGTTGAGGCGCCGTTTCATGCCCCCGCTGAAGGACTCGACACGATCGTTGCCGCGTTCCATCAGGTCGATCAGGTCCAGTACCTCGTCCACGCGCTCACGCAGCGCCTTGCCGCTGAGCCGGTAGAGCCGGCCGAAGAAGGACAGGTTCTCCCGCGCGGTGAGGTCCGGATAGAGGGACACGTCCTGCGGGACGTACCCGATCTGGGCTTTGGCCGTGGTGGTCGATGCGCTGACCGGCATCCCGGAGACGGTGATGTCGCCGGTGTCTGTCGAGAGCAGGCCGCAGACCAGGCGGATGGTCGTGGTCTTGCCTGCACCGTTCGGGCCGAGCAGCCCGTAGGTCTCCCCCGGGGCCACGTGGAAGGAGACGTCGTCCACGGCGAGGCGTTTGCCGAAGCTTCGGCTGAGATGGGCTGCATCCAGCATCACGGTGTCGGTCAACACCGGGCTCGTCGCGTCTGTCACGGCCATCCCTCCAGATGACTGATCGGTCCTGCTCGGTTCCGCCATGACCCTCTAGACCATCCTGCCCGCGGCGTCCTGCCAATGGGGTCTAAAGTCGCGGCCTGTTGGCCAGAGCTGAGCTCAGGCCGTCACGCCTTGGCTGTCGGTGGTGGGTCGTAGCCTGCGTTCAGCATCTTCAAGGGTGCTGGCATGAGGTGCCCGGAGTAGGGGAGATGAGGCGCGTGCAGCGCATTGAAGGTCAGCTGGTCCTGAGCCCGACGGACCTCACCAAGCATCTCGCCTGCCCACACGTCACGACCCTGGACCTTGCCGCTCTGGTTGGTCCTGGTGACGGCGGCCCTCGTCACGATGGCGTGGCCCACGGCGCAGCGAAGTCCGATGACGCGCTGAACCTTGTATTCAGCAAGGGACTGGACCACGAACGGGCGTATCTGCAACGCCTTCGCCAGGGGGGACGGGTGGTCACCGAGATCCCCACCCGCTATGACGTGGCGGGCCGGCGCGAGGCCGAGCAGCAGACTTTCGACGCGATGCGTGCCGGGGCTGACGTGATCTACCAGGCGACGTTCTATGACGGGCAGTGGGGCGGTCAGGCCGACTTCCTGCTGCGCACCGATCGACCCAGCGACCTCGGCGACTGGTCGTACGACGTCGCCGACACCAAGCTCGCCCGCAGGCTCAAGGTTCCGGCGTTGCTCCAGATGGCCACGTATGCCGAGCGGCTGGCTGAGCTGCAGGGGGTGCCCCCCGAGTTCCTCACCGTCGTCACCGGCGACGGGGTCGAACGCCCCTGGCGGCTGGCGGACGTCGCGTCGTACGCCCGGCGCGCTCGAAGCCGCCTGCGCGGTGCTGTTGAGGCGCGACCGGCCACCGAACCCGTGCCGGTGGCGCACTGCGCTCAATGTCGATGGAAGACGAGGTGCGCTGGTCTGTGGGAAGCCACCGATGACCTTTCGCTGGTCGCCGGCATGCGCAACGGCCATCGGCAAGCCCTTGTCGCGGCGGGGATCTCGACCGTTGCCGACCTCGGGAAAGCTGATCCTGCAGACCTTCCGCACAGTATCGGCCGGCCCTCCCGGGAGCGGCTCGCCCAGCAGGCCCGCCTCCAGATGGCCGAGCGCACCACGGGCGCGCCGACATACGAGCTGCTCTTCCCGGACGCGGGCAAAGGGCTGCTTGGGCTGCCCACACCCAGCCCGGGCGATGTCTATCTTGACTTCGAGGGTGACCCCTTCGCCCATGACGGCGCGGGACGTGAGTACCTCGCAGGCATGTGGGACCGCGACGGCACCTTCACATCTTGGTGGGCGCACAGCTTCGAGCGGGAGCAGACGCTCACTGAGCAGCTCATCGATGATCTGATCGGCAGGCTCAAGGCCGATCCCGAGATGCACGTCTATCACTACGCGGCATACGAGCAGAGCGCGCTCAAGCGTCTGACCGGCCGCCATGCGACCCGCGAGACCGAGCTCGACGCACTCCTGCGCGGGGAGCGGTTCGTCGACCTGTATGCCGTGGTGCGCAACGGGATCCGGATCAGCAAGCCGTCCTACTCCATCAAGAAGGTCGAGGACTTCTACTGGGGCCAGACCCGCAAGGCGGGTTCGGAGGCTGAGGTCGCCGACGCGATGACCAGTGTCGTGGAGTACGAACGGTTCCTGGTTGAGGCGGACCGGTCGATCCTTGACTCGATCGAGAGGTACAACCGCGAGGACGTCCGTTCGACGCACGCCCTGCATGAATGGCTGGAGGAGCGCCGCGCTGAGCTCGAGACCATCCACGGGACCCGGCCACGGCCTGAGGTGAAGGACGGATCTGCCGGCGACGAGGCCTCAGCGGCCGAACGGGCGGAGAGCGCCCTGGCCGAACGCCTGCGCGAGGCTGGGCAGCCGTTGCTGGCGGGGCTGGTTGGCTGGCACCGGCGGGAGGACCGCCCGAAGTGGTGGGAGTTCTTCAGGGTCGGGGATCTCGACGACGAGATGCTGGTCGAGGACGCCTCGACCCTTGGCGGGCTCTCGGCGCCGGTGCAGGTGGGTGAGGTCAAGGCGTCGTACCTGTGGCGTTATGACTTCGAGCCGCAGGACTGCAAGCTTTCCATCGGTAATGGCGCCCATGACGTCGACGAGCCGCACGCGGCCCTCGGCACGGTGGTCGAGCTGGATCCGGCGGCCGGCTACATAGTGCTGAAGAGGTCCAAGAAGACCGAGCCGGCAGAGCCGCGTGGCTTCGGGCCGGACGGTCCGATCAACGTCGCCGTGCTGCAGTCCTCCATCGCGCGCGTTGGCGCCCAGGTGCTGGCCGGTGAATCGCCCCTGGGCAGAGCACTTCTGGAGCGCCGGGTGCCAGAGCAGCTGGTGTCGCCAGAGCTGGTGCTCGCCCAGCCCGTGCCCCCCGGCCCGCAGGTGGTGCCACACCAGCTGCCGGCGAACGCGGGGGAGTCGCCGTCAGAGCTGGTGGTGCGGGTGGGTCGGGCCATGTCCGGGCGGGTCCTGGCAGTGCAGGGGCCCCCCGGTTCGGGCAAGACGACCACCGGTGCAAGGTTGATCCGGGGACTGCTCGACGACGGGCTCACCGTGGGGGTCACCGCGTTGTCACACAAGGTCATCAACAATCTGCTCACCGCCGTGGACCGCCCGGCGTTGCAGAAGTGGGAAGAGCAGGACGAAGCCTGTTCCGACCAGATCGCGATTGTGGGGACCAACGAGGCGGTCGTGCGGGCACTTTCGAGCGGTACAGCGAACCTCGTGGGTGGGACCGCGTGGCTCTGGGCGCGCGAGGACATGCAAGAGCTTGTTGACGTGTTGGTTATCGACGAGGCCGGGCAGTTCTCGTTGGCCAACGCTGTCGCGGTCTCGTCCGCAGCCAGGTCCATGGTGCTGCTCGGCGACCCGCAGCAGCTCACCCAGCCGACCCAGGCGGTCCACCCCGATGGTGCGGGCATCTCCGCCCTTGACCATCTGCTTGAGGGTCACGACACGATCCCCCCCGATCGAGGCGTATTCCTCGACAAGACCTATCGGATGCACCCTGCGATCACGGCGTTTGTCTCGCAGACCTCCTACGATGGCAGGCTGGCTTCGGTCGAGGGCCTTGGGGCGCAACGCATTCAGGCGGGGGGAGCGCTTTCCGGGTCAGGTCTGCGGTGGCTTCCTGTTGCGCACGGGGGCAACACCTCGGCAAGTGACCAGGAGGCTGCCGCGGTCGCCGCTCTGGTCAAGGATCTCTGTGGCGGCACCTGGGTGGACTCGGCAGGAGTTGAGCGCCGGCTGTCGTTGAAGGACGTGCTGGTGGTGGCGCCCTACAACCGGCAGGTCGCGCGTCTCCTCGAGAAGCTGCCGGCCGGCGCGAGGGTGGGCACCGTGGACAAGTTCCAGGGGCAACAGGCACCTGTGGTCATCTACTCGACCGCCAGCTCCAGCGCAGACGAGGCGCCGCGAGGTGTCGACTTCCTCTACGACCTGCACCGGCTCAACGTCGCGGTCTCGCGGGCCAAGGCGCTTACCGTCATCGTGGCCAGTCCGGATCTGCTCGACGCAGAGGTGCACACACCTGACCAGCTTCGTGCCGTCAATGCCCTCTGCCACTACGTCGAGGACGCCACCGAAAGACAGGGACGCCTTGTTGTCAGGGAATAGGTCCTGTCTGTCTAGTCAGCAGGGTCACGATGTGCTGAAGTTCGGGGCATGAGTCCGAGAAGCCGTGGCACATTAGCTGCACGATTTCCAGGTATGCCGCGGGTGGGCGATCGCGCCAGCACGTGCGAGCAGCCGCTCGAGACCCTCCTGGCGGACCTGGACCCGTCCTCGGCGGACCTGGCCCGGGCAGCTGTCGACTGGATGCTGCCCGAGGGCGCGGCCCTGACCCAGCTCGGCCAGATCGAGCTTCAGGAGTTCCTCTGGTACCAGCTGCCGTTGAAGTTTCTGGCCCAGACGAGCGAGCTGCACGAGATCGCGTGGTCTCTGGCGGATCTGTTCACCGCTGCGGGGCTCGACCGTTATGCCGTTCTCTGCCGGGCGCCCGCGACCCACCGGCTCATGGATGCGTGGCAGGACAACGACCACGAGCCAGCGCGCAAGACGATGAAGGAGGCGATCAGGTCCTCGGGCGTGGACCCGCCGGACACGACCCTGCTGGGGTGGGGATCGGTTTTGGGTGTCGCCGAGCAGTCGGCCAGGCGGCGGGTCAGCCAGGCGCTGGAGCAGGCCATCGGTGCCGGCGAGCTCGTGCCCGGTGAGCGAGGCTGGAAGCAGCTCGCCACTCGCATCACGGAGGTCTCGCTGACGATGCGACGGCTGGATCTGCGAGGAGGGACCCTGCTTCAGGCCGTGTGCCGGGAGCGCGCGGAAAGCTGGGCGGCCGGGAGCCCGGCGGTGCGTCAAGAGCTGCTGACCCAGATGCTGCCGTTGCTGGCCGGTGAGGTGGCCGTTCCCGTGGGGGCGCGCGAATGCCTGATGCCTTTGCGCTGGCTGCTCGAACAGATCGGTGACGGCGTCACCCTGACCCAGGCGGGTTGGCTGCCCAGGGCTTTGGTGCTCGAGGCGAACGACACGTTCGGCTGGTCCGACCTGTTCGGCTTCACAGTCCGAACCGAGACCGACGTGCCCGAGCTGGCCACCCTGAACGAGATGGCCCGACGAGCCAGGTTGATCACGAAGAAGGGTCGCAAGGTGTCGCTGTCGGCGGCGGGGCGACGGGCACTGGGTGATCCGAGCCTGCTGTGGCGCATCGTCGTGGCTGACCTCTTCTCGGCCGGAACCTACGAGGGTGAGGGTGCTGTCCTGGCTGCGGCGATGCTGGTCAGAGCCGGCATCCCGGTGCCGCGCCCGACGGTGGAGGCCAAGGTTGGGGCCGGTCTGGTGGGTCGGTGGCGCGCCGTCTCGGGTGAGACGCCCGAGCAGTGGTCGGGCTTTGACGCCTCGCGCGAGTTCGGTTTGCTCGCGATCGCCTTCGGCTGGATTGAGCAGGATGACGACGGGCACAGCCGGACGTGGATGCTGACCTCACCGGGACGTCAGGCAGCCCTGATGGGTTTGCAGCTCCAGTCACGAACACCACGGAAACGGGTATGACCGTTCAGGAGTCACGAACACCACGGAAACGGGTATCGCCCTTCAGGCGATGATGCTCCGGGCTGCCAAAGCGGGTCGATGGGGTGTCTCCGGCGACGGCCGTGACTTCGCCCGGGGCAGTTAAGCGTCATCGCCGTCGTGCCGGTCCAGTTTCAGCACGAGTTGTCGGAGCGGACGGAGGCGCGCACCAGGGTCAGCGTCCGCTTGGTCACTGAGGCCAGGGACGCGCCTGACTCGACCGCGCCCATCGCGGCTTCTAGTACGCCGCCCAGCAGCTGGCCCGTGACCTGCAGCTCCGGCGCTCCCATTTCCTTCAACGCCCGCAAGAAGGGCGCAGCCTGACGGATCACGACCCTCAGCGCGGCCGCAATCATCCTTCTCGGCCTGCTCGCGACCATCGCGCTGCCTCCCATGAAACCCGAGGACATGGAGAATTCTGTGAGGGTTGCTCCGAGCCCTGAGGTTGCCCTGGAGTGATCAGCGCCACGGGATCTCGTCGCGGGGACAGCATTGTCGAGCGCTACCGGGCGAGCACCATCCCAACCGCCACGGCGAGCAAGACGAGGGCCAAAGCCACCGCGGCCTGAGAGGTATGCCGCCGGCGGGTGACCGCGGCCGGCTCAGGGACGTGCTTTGGCATGGGGGATCGGTCGGCTGCAGTCAGCCGCCCGGCACGCTTGGCCCGCACGGCATACAGGACCGCGAAGGCCAGCAGTGGCAGGAAGGCGGCAAACGCGCCCAGCACCAGCACCGAGACCAGCAGCTGCACCTGGCCTGGGATGGGCAGCGCATAGGCCAAGATCCAGACGAGGAGGCCGGCGTTGATCAGCACGGCACGCAACGCGGAGCCGCGGTCCATTCGGGCCTGGGTTCCTCGAAGAATGTTGGGCCCGCCGCCCAGGACGACGGGTACCAGGAAGGACATGGCGCCGAGCAGGACCTGCGCGGCGAACCCGGCGGCCAGGGGAATGACGAGCAGTCCCAGATGGTCGGTGACCGAATGCCATGTCGGGCTGATGACAAATACGGTGAACAGGCCCAGGAGAGATCCCTCCAGCCAGATCACCGCCGCCATGACCGACCAGGTGGCATAGGCCGAGGGCCTCTTGGCCCGGGCTACCTCTGCCAGCGGCCGGACGGCCCAGAGGACTCCGCCCAGGTACGTTGCGACGCCGGCCGCGGCCAGCCACTGCAGGCCGCACAGGGCGCCCGTGACAGTGACGACGACGGAGCCGACAAGGATCGGAAGCGCCTGGCGCGCAACGAGCTCGGCGCCCTCGGCGATGCGGGTGCGCAGCATCGTCGGCCACAGGGTGACCAGTGTGCCCATCACCGTGAGGCCGATCCAGCCCAGCAGGTTGAGCGTGACGTGTGCGACCGCCAACCGTCCGTGCCATGGCTCGGCGGGGTCCCGGGCCAAGGCTGCGCCCAGCCCGGCGCCGATCGGAAGAGCTAGTGAGGCGTAGACGTAGTAGCGCACCGTTGCCCCGAACCGCGAGGCCAGCGCTGCGCGGAGCTGAAGGGCCAGCGTGATGCCGTGCGCTGCGGCCGCGGCGCCCACGATCACTGACCCGGCCAACGTCAGGGCCCAGGCGGAGCCCACCATGCCGGCGACGACAGTGATGACGCCCACGTTGAGTGCGACCATCCGGGCTGCCTGCCAGCGCCGTGATCCGGTGGTGGCACGGCGACGCAGCATGGCGTCGGCGAAGTGCGCGCTCCAGACGAAGATCGCGTTGGTGACGGCGCCTAGCAACAGCAGGTGCACGAGCAGCCAGGGTGACTCGGCGAGGTAAGGGCGGAACAGGGTGACAGCGAGCAGTGCAGTGAGCCAGGCGGCAACCGGTGCGTTGGCGCCGAGGTGCCATCTGGTGCGGTCGCGCAAAGCCATCGGGGTCGGGGGATCGAGGGTCATGAGGGTGTCCCACGACGGGGGAGCAGATCCAGACGGCACGCTCCGGGTTCCGAAAAGGCTTGCAGCGAAGTGCGTTCCGTTCCTTCGGGGTCGGCGCCCAGCTCATCGAGGGCGCCACGCACCACACCGAGGTGGACTCCGCAGACGACCTTCGGATGCTGGTGTGCTGCCTTCAGCAGGAGGCACCGGCGCAGCTTGACGACGCCTGCGCGGGCATCGGGACTTGGCGCGAACCCGAGCTCCTCGAGCAGGGTGATCACTTCGCGGCGGGCCGACACGGCGTCGGGCTCCTTCGGACCCGGGCCTGCGCCTTCGCTCGCAACCACTGTCGGTGCCGAAGCCTGAGCCGGAGTCACGACTTCGGTCGCGGTGGATCGCCGGACCAGCCCCCGCCCCCACAACAGGCCCGCCTCGATGGAGTCTGCGCGGGGTTGCCGGCTGGTCCGGGCGATGTGCGCGGCCAAGGCGGAGGCCAGACCGGCATACCCCCGGGCACCCGGCTCGAAACCAACCTCGGGCGCGGCGCTGAAGAGCCAGGCGGGACGCCCGCGGCCCACGGCTGGAGCGCGGGTTCGGACGGCCAGCAGTTCGTCCGCCAGGCCGTCCAGATGTTCGCGAATCGTGTTGGGGTGCTGCCGAGTCAGCGCCGAGAGGGCACTCACCGTGCAGGGCGCCGGCTGGTCGATCAGGACGTCCAGGATGCGGGTCCGCGCGGTCGACAGGCGAGCGCGCAGCCACCTTGCCCGCGCCGTGGGCAGCGGACCGTATCCGGGCCGTGGGCCCGCGGTTGCCGCCTGTCTATCTTTCACGGAACGAAGTGTAATAACTCTCGTTACGTGCCGTCGCACGCGGCGGTCAGCGCGCCCCAACACCTACTCCTGGGTGGTCATCTCCCGGGAGATAACCGATGTGCCGACGATCGCGCCGTCAATGCCGCGGATCGGAGAGACTGTGAGTGAGACCGGGAACACCGTTCCGTCCTTTCGAACGCGGGTGGTCTCAAAGTGCTCCACGCGCAAGCCGGTCTTGATCTTGGCGAGGAGGTCTTTGATCTCGTCGGGTCGATCCTTGGGAGCCACGGGTTGGATGGATTTGCCGATGATCTCCTCGCTGGAGTAGCCGTACAGCCTTGCGGCGGCCGGGTTCCAGCTCGTGATGATGCCGTCGAGCGTGCTGCTGATGATTGCCTCGTCGGAGTACTCGACGATAGACGCCATGCGCTCGGTGGCCTCGAAGGCCTCCTTCTGCCTGGTGATGTCGCGGACGGTAGCAACCACGCCGAGGACGTTGCCTTCGGGGTCGTGGTACACCGACGCGTTGCACAGAAAGTCGGTCAGGGTGCCATCCCGGTGGCGCAGGGTCAGCGGGTAGTCGGTGACCGACCCCTCCTCGAAAACCCGGTGATAGCCCTCTCGGGCCTGGTCGGGGTCGGTGAAGTACTGGGAGAAGTCGGTCCCGATGAGCTTGTTGCGGGGGACGCCGCTGGCCTTGACTGCGGCCTCGTTGACGTCGGTGATCTTGCCGTCGGGGCTGATCGTCTCCAGCGGGTCCAGGCTCGCCTCGATCAGGCTTCGGGAGTATCGGGCCGCATGCTTCAGCTCGGTCACGTCGCGGTAGATCACCGAGGTGGCAACGACCGCGCCCCTCTCGTTGCAGATCGGTGAGATGGTGAGGGAGACCGGGAAGACCGTTCCGTCTTTTCGGACGCGGATCGTCTCAAAGTTGTCGACGGGTCGGCCAGCGCTGATCTTGGCCAGGATGGAGATCATCTCGCCGGCTCGCTCCTTGGGAACGAGGAGGTCGATGGACTTGCCGACAATCTCCTCGCTGGTATAGCCGAACATCCTGGCTGCGGCTGGGTTCCAGCTGCTGATGGCGCCGTCGAGCGTTCGGCCGATGATCGCGTCGTTTGAGTACTCGACAATCGCCGCGATGCTCTGGACGGACGCCAGCGCCCTCTTCTGTTCGGTCAGATCCCGGTGGATCACGGAGGTGCCGACGACTGCACCCTCAGTGTCGCGGATCGGTGAGACGGCGAGCGAGACGGGGAACACCGTTCCGTCCTTTCGGACACGATTGGTCTCAAGGTTCTCGACATGCCGGCCGGCCACGATCTGTTCCAGGACGACTTTGATCTCGCCCGCTCGATCCTCGGGAGTCAGGAAGTCGGCGGGCTTGCCCACCATCTCCTCGCGGGAGTACCCGTACAACCTCTCCGCGGCTGGGTTCCAGCTCGTGATCTTTCCGTCGAGCGAGCCGCTGATGATGGCATCCTGTGAGCACTCGACGATCGACGCCAGGCGCTGGGAGGCCTCGAACGCCTTCTTCTGCCCGGTCACATCGCGGGCGGCGGCGAACACGCCGAGTACGTTTCCGCCTGTGTCGTAGTAGACCGAGGCGTTGTAGAGGACGTCGGTCAGGGCGCCGTTCCGGTGGCGCAGGGTTAGCGGGTAGTCGGTGACCGACCCCTGCGCGAACACCTGCTCATAGCCTTCGCGGGCTCTGTCAGGGTTGCTGAAATAGTGGGTGAAGTCGGTCCCGATGAGCTCGTCCCGGGGGACGCCCGTGGCCTTGACGGTGGCCTCGTTGACGTCGTTGATCGTGCCTTCGGGGCTGATCGTCACCAGCGGGTCCAGGGCTGTCTCGATCAGGTTCCTGGCGTACTGCGCTGCGCGCTTCAGCTCGGTCAGGTCGCGGGCGATCGTGGATGCGCCGACGATCGCGCCGCCCTCGTCGCGGATCGGTGCGACGGTGACCGAGACCGGGACCAGTGTTCCGTCTTTTCGGGCAAGAGTGCTTTCAAAGTGTTCGACCGTCTGGCCATTCCTGACCTGTTCCAGGAGGGCGCTCGGCTCACCGGCTCGATCTCGGGGTGTCAGCAGGCTGCCGGACCTGCCGATGATCTCTTTGCTCGAGTAGCCGCACATCTGTTCGGCGGCCGGGTTCCAGCTCGTGATGATGCCCTCGAGCGTGCTGCTGATGATGGCAACGTCCGAGCTCGCGACGATCGCCTCTACGAGCTGGGCGTTCTTGATCGCCTGCTTCCGCTGGTTCACCTCGCGCACCGCCGTGATCACCAACAAGACGTCCCCGGTGTCGATGTGGGACAAGCTGATGTCGATCGGGAACGCGGTGCCATCCCGTTGCCGTCCGTTGAGCTGCAGATCAAGCCCTGTGGACCGAGCCCTCGGGTCTGCGAAGTAGTCGTCCCGGTGCTCGGCATAGATCTGCCAGAGAGATTCGGGCACCAGCGTCTCGATGCGCTGGCCGATCAGCTGGTCGCGGTCATAGCCGAACAGTGACTCGGTCTGGCGATTGACAAAACGGATCACGCCCTTCTGGTCCATCCCCACCAAGGCATCGGGCACAGCCTCCAGCAGATTCTCGAACCTCGTCTTCGGAGACATCTGGTTCCCCTTCGAGCTGTCTCACAGAACTCGAAACTGGCGGAGTATAAGGACTCTGAAATGCCACCTTATGCCAGGATCTAACCCCACCGGCAGGGGAGCGTGGCTACTTTCTCCTCGCAACCGGTTCGTTTGCCGGCGGGTCCGCTCATTCCGCGACTGAGTGTCAGCGTTGCAGGACCGTCTTGTTGTCGGCCGCCAGCCGGACCGACTCGGCGATGCGTTGTGCTCTGGTCTCAGAACGCTTGGCGCTCTTGACCCACCACAGCGTGGCCTTCTGGGCAGAGGCGGTGAACCTGTCGAAGTTGCGGTGAGCCTCCGGGTTGTCGGCGAGCGCCCGGGCGAGGTCCTCGGGTATGTGCAGCTCGTCGACGTCGTCGAGTGCCGACCAGGAGCCGTCCTGCTGAGCCGCTGTGACGGCGCTCAGTCCGGCGTCGGTCATCAGGCCCCGCGCAAGAAGTGACTCGGCGCGGTCCTTGTTCGCCTGTGACCACGTGCCGCCTCGCCGTCGGGGTGTGAACAGGAGGGAAGACCGATGGTCGTCGAGAGGGATGAGCTTGCTGTCGATCCAGCCGAAGCAGATCGCTTCCTCGACGGCGTCGTCGAGTGAGAGCGGCTGCGAACCAGATGCCTTCGTGCCTAAAACGAGCCGCACACCCTGGGCCGAGTCATGGTTGGCCGTCAGCCACGCCCGCCAGACTGCCCGGCTCGTGGGATGTATTTGCGTGACATCGGACCGAGAGCGACCATGCTCTGGACCAGCTTCCGTGGCGGGTCGACCTCGAGGTTCTTGCCTTCGCCCAGGGGCCCGGGGGCGCCCTCATGCGTCATCTCGAAGCGCGAGCCGGGCGTGAAGTCCGAGCTGATCCGGTTGCCGAACTGGTACTTGCTCCTGATCTCGGGGTCGGTGATCGCCTCCCAGAGGCGCTCCGGGGTCGTGCGGATGTAGATCTCGAAGATCTTCTGCATGGGACCTCTCCACTCTGCTCGGCAACAACACTGAACATGGGTCTGGTACTCCCTCGAAGCCTCGACGATACAGCCGGCGGATCACTCGGTGGCCGGGTCGGGCATGCTCGTGCTTATGGACATGACGTGGGACATCGAGGGCATTCGTTCGCAGTACCCGGCGCTCAAGGGCGGCACGGTCTATCTCGACGGTGCCGGCGGAACGCAGGTGCCTGAGTGCGTGATCGAGGCGATCTCTGAGGCCCACCGCAGCGGACTGAGCAATGTGCACGGTCCCTTCGCAGCCAGTCGCCGATCGGTGCAGCTGATCGCCGACGCCCGTGAGGCGGTTGCGGACCTCACCGGCGGGCCGGCGGGCGGGGTCGTCCTCGGACCCAACATGACCACGCTGACCTATCGCATGGCAGGAGCGGTGGCCAAGACCTGGTCGCCCGGCGACGAGATCGTGCTCTCAGAGCTCGACCATGACTCCAACGTGCGGCCATGGGCTCAGGCAGCAGCCTCAGCCGGCGTGACGGTGCGCTGGGCGCGGGTGGACCCGCTGACCACCGACCTGCCGGCCGGTCAGTACGCCGAGCTGGTCACCTCACGCACCAGGCTTGTTGCCGTGGCCGCGGCGTCGAACCTGATCGGGACGATGACCGATGTCGCGGCGATCAGCGCGATCGCCCACTCCGTAGGAGCTCTCGTCTACGCAGACGCCGTCGCCGCTGCCCCGCACTTCCGGCTGGACATGACGTCGCTGGGTGCCGACTTCATCGCAGTCTCGGCATACAAGTGGTGCGGTCCGCACGCTGGGGCCGTTGTGGCCTCCGTTGACCTGCTGGAGAGCCTGCACCCCGACAAGCTCGAGCCGTCCTCCGATGAGGTGCCCGAACGGTTCGAGCTTGGCACCGCGGGTCTGGCCAACATGGCGGGCATCACGGCAGCCGTGGACCACCTGGCGGATCTTGTCGACGGAGAAGGAGATCGGCGGCGGCGACTGGATCGTTCCTTCGCGGCGTTGAGGGCCCGGGAGACCACCACGGTGCGGGGGGCGATCAGCCGGCTCACCGGCATACCGGGTGTGCGGATGGTCGGGGCTCCATCCCTGCGCACGGGGACCATCTGCTTCACGGTGGACTCGCTGGCGCCCGGTGAGGTAGCGGCGCGGCTGGGGGAGCGGGACATCTGCGTGTGGAGCGGTCATGCATATGCGTGGGAGCTCACCAGGGCGCTGGGGATCCGCGATACCGGTGGTGCGATCCGGGTCAGCCTCTCGCCATACACCGCTGAGTCCGACATCGAACGGCTGATCACGGCCTTGACTGAGATCGTGTCCGGGCGGGCGGGGGCACTGGCCTGATCCCCGGTGTCACCCTCGGCGCTCCTTTCCGCCAAAGCCCACCGCGCGATCGCTCAAGTCGGTTCAGCCGCGGCCACTAAGGTCCCTTCAGTGGGTGATCACTGAAGTCCATCCAACGGGTGATCGGCGTTGAACCTCCCTGGAGCGAAGGGTGTTACCGGCATGATGCAGAGTTGGGGCCACTTTGTGGCCCGACGAGCCTGGACCGTTCTTGTCGCCGGACTGGTGCTGGTCGCAGCGGCTGCGGTGTTCGGCCTCGGGGTGTTCGGCAGCCTCAGCAGCGGTGGCTACGACGATCCGGCCAGCGAGTCTGCCCGGTCTCTGGTCAAGGAGCATGCGGACTTCACCAGCCACGACGCCGACATCGTGGTCATCTACTCCAGTCCGTCGTTGAAGGTCAGCGACCCGGCCTTCCGGGCGTCCGTCGCGAACGTCCTCAAGGGGCTCCCCAAGGGTTCGATCCAGCGGGTCACCAGCTGGTACCAAACGCCGTCGCCCGCCTTGATCAGCAAGGACCAGCACGCGACCCGGGTCATCCTCTCCTTGAGCGGCACCTCGCAAAGTCAGAAGGTCGCTCTCTACGACAAGGTCAGCCCGCACCTCGAGGCCAAAGGGCTGTCCACGACGGTCGGGGGAGCGTGGGCCGTCTTCCGAGACGTGAACCACCGGGTCTCCAGAGACATCGCCAAGGCCGAGGAGATCTCCATGCCGATAGTGATCATCCTGTGTCTGGTGTTCTTCGGCAGCGTCACGTCCGCTCTGATGCCGGCCTTTGTGGGTGGCGTGGCCATCTTCGGCGCCTTCGCTTTCGTCCGGGTCATCAGCATGGTCACGAACGTCTCGGTCTTCTCCATCAACATCATCACCCTGATCGGGATGGGCCTGGCGATCGACTACGCGCTGTTCGTCGTGAGCAGGTTCCGCGAGGAGCTCGCCAAGTTTCCCGGCACCGAGCGTGAGCACGTCAACGCGGCCATCACCGCAACCATGGCGACCGCCGGCCGGACCGTGTTGTTCTCCGGGTTGATCGTGGCTGCCTCACTGGCCTCATTGCTGATCTTCCAGCAGAGCTTTCTGCGCTCGATGGGCTTTGGCGGTGTCGCCGCGGTCCTGGCCGCGATGCTGGCAGCGCTGACCCTCCTGCCAGCGTTGCTCGCTGTCCTGGGACCGCGCATTGAAGCCGGTCGTATGCCGTGGCGCCGAGGCTCGCGCGCTGACTCTGGTGCCACTGTGGAGTCCGGTGCGTGGGCGACCCTCGCGCACAGCGTGATGCGGCGACCCGTCGCATACCTGCTGGTCATCACCCTGGGCTTGCTGGCCCTTGGCGCCCCGTTCCTGTCAGCCAGGTGGGGCAGCACGGACGAGCGGGTCCTGCCGGTCAGCGCACCGAGCCGGGTCGCCGCAGACATGGGTGCCCGGCTGTTTGGCGGTGGGACCTCGAGCGCCAACATCGTGGTCGAAGGCGCCAGCCGCCCGCAGTTCGTGTCCTACGTCGCCCGGCTCGGCAAGGTCAGCGGCGTGAGGTCGGTCCAGGTGATCGACCAGGCTGCTGCCCGCCCGGGCCGCCCTGGCATGACGAGCCTGGTCCAGGTCAGCTGGCTCGGGGAGAGCCAGAGCGAGCAGTCGCAACAGCTGGTCAGGGACCTGCGCGCGGTCGATCCCGGTGCCGGGGCCAACGCGCTGGTCGGGGGCTTCTCGGCCAGTGCCGTTGACATCATTGACTCCATCGGTGCACGCCTGCCGTGGATGGGCCTCTTCGTGGTCGCAGTCATGCTGGTCCTGCTGTTCATAGCCTTCGGTTCCGTTGTCCTTCCCCTCAAGGCCGTCGTGATGAGTGCCCTGTCCCTGACCGCCTCGTTCGGGGTGGTCACCCTGATCTTCCAGGACGGCTACCTGTCGGGGCCGCTCGGTTTCACCTCAACGGGCTACCTGGACGTCACCCAGCCGATCCTCATGCTCGCCATCATCTTCGGCCTGTCCATGGACTATGAGGTCTTCCTGATATCCCGGATCCGTGAGGAGTGGGACCGTACCGGGGACAACACGACATCGGTGGCCAACGGACTGCAGCGCAGTGGTCGAATCATCACCAGCGCAGCGCTGTTGCTCGCCGTGGTCATCGGCGGGTTCGCCACCTCCGGCATCGTGATCATGAAGATGATCGGGGTAGGCATGCTCGTCGCTGTCCTGATCGATGCCACCGTCGTTCGCGCCCTGTTGGTCCCGGCCACGATGCGTTTGCTGGGCACCCTGAACTGGTGGGCCCCCGGTCCGATGCGACGCTGGTGGGAGCGTCACGGAATAAGCGAGTCGGAGGGTGCGGACCCGAGCTAGCTCTCGTTCCAGGTGTTCTCGACCAGGCGCGCGGCCTCCTGGGCGTTGAGGCCGAGCCGTCTGACCGTGTGAACGTAGTCGGTGGCGGCCGATCTTGCGAGGTCGGCAGCGCCGGAGTGGGTTGTCGGCTCGTCCAGGACATCGCTGCGCACGAACGTGCCGCCACGACCGTGCGTAGCGATCACCCCGTCGGACTCGAGCTCGCGGTACGCCCTTGCCACGGTGTTGGCTGCGAGCCCGAGATCGGTTGCGAGCTGGCGCACCGTCGGGAGCCTGGTCCCGGGGCTGAGCTGCCCCTCCGCGACGGCCGCGGCGATCTGGGTGCGGACCTGTTCGAACGGCGCAGTGGCCGAGTCGGCGTCGATGGTCAGCTGGAGTGTGCTCACCTCTCACACGGTATGCCGTTTCGGTTCCTCTCACATTCTGCGCGGTCGTGGGACCGCGGACTTCTGCGGCATCCGGGCCGGGGTATGTCCAGATTTAGAGACGGAATTCCCGAGATGTGACATCGGGTTCTACCGTTGGCATAGGTCATGAGTGTCAGCGACAAGCCCCGGCTCGCTGGCCGGCAACCCTCCACCGCGGTGGGGTGCCCCGGGTGAAGACCTGGCAACGCGCCTTCGGCGCCGCGCAAGCGCGGGTTCGCTCTTCGGTGTACCCGCAACCTCACGTGAGATTGAAAGGTAAGGGAATCCGATGAGTGACAACACTGCCAAATGGTCCTTCGAGACCCGTCAGGTCCACGCCGGCCAGGCCCCGGACACAGCTACAGGCGCCAGGGCGCTGCCGATCTACCAGACGACGTCGTATGTTTTCAACGACTCCGCACATGCGGAGAACTTGTTCGCGCTCAAGGAGTTCGGCAACATCTACACCCGCATCATGAACCCGACCCAGGACGCGGTCGAGCAGCGGATTGCCTCGCTCGAAGGCGGCGTGGCGGCTCTGCTCGTGGCCTCGGGCCAGGCGGCGGAGACGATCGCGATTCTGAATGTCGCGGAGGTCGGGGACCACATCGTCGCGAGCCCCCAGCTGTACGGCGGCACCTACAACCTGCTGAAGTACACCCTCAAGAAGCTCGGCATCGAGACGACGTTCGTGGAGGACGTTGACGATCTCGAGTCTTGGCGTGCCGCGGTGAGGCCGAACACCAAGGCCTTCTATGCCGAGACGATCAGCAACCCGTCGGCGAATGTCCTTGATATTGAAGCTGTCTCGGCGATTGCGCACGAGGTTGGCGTGCCGCTCATCGTGGACAACACCGTCGCCACTCCCTACCTCATCCGTCCACTCGAATGGGGTGCCGACGTGGTGGTCCACTCGGCGACCAAGTACCTCGGCGGACACGGCACGTCCATCGCCGGTGTCATCGTTGACGGCGGCACCTTCGACTACGCCAAGGACGCGGCCCGTTACCCGGGGTTCAACGAGCCGGACCCGAGCTACAACGGGCTGGTCTACGCTCGTGACCTTGGGGTGGGGAGTCCGCTCGGCGCCAACCTGGCGTACATCCTCAAGGCGCGGGTTCACCTCCTGCGCGACCTGGGCCCGGCCATCTCGCCGTTCAACGCGTTCCTCATCTCGCAAGGGGTCGAGACCCTGTCGCTGCGCATCGAGCGTCACGTGGAGAACGCGCTCAAGGTGGCGACCTGGCTTGAAGCGCATTCCCAGGTCGAGTCGGTGTCCTACGCCTCGCTGGCCTCGAGCCCATGGAAGGCGTTGGCGGACAAGTACGCCCCGCGTGGTGCTGGCGCTGTCGTCTCCTTCGAGATCACGGGCGGCGTGGAGGCTGGGAAGAAGTTCGTCCAGGCATTGACCCTGCACAGCCATGTGGCCAACATCGGCGACGTGCGCTCGTTGGTCATCCACCCGGCATCCACCACTCACGCTCAGCTCTCGGCCGAGGACCAGCTGGCATCCGGGGTGACTCCTGGGTTGGTGCGACTGGCGGTCGGTATTGAGTTCATCGATGACATCCTGGCGGATCTCGAACAGGGGTTCACCGCAGCCAAGGACTGAGCCGAGTCCGTATGACGTAGCCGTTGCACCGAGATGGTGGCCAGGGCCGGCGCTGCTCACTCCGAGCAGCGCCGGCTCTGGCCTCACTCGCGCTGAAGTCAGGGGTGGCGCTGATGCGCAATGATCGGACCATGTCGGTCAGCGTGGGACAGGACGGTATTGCCGGGGCTGAAGACCGCGCCGAAGTGGTGAGGCGGGAGCTCCTGCTTCTCGACCCTGTGGTCCGGGCTGATGTCGGTCGCGTTCGCGGGCTCCTGCACCCGGACTTCGTTGAGTTCGGGGCCTGCGGTCGTATCTGGGACGGGGTAACGCTAGTTGAGGCACTCGCGGCAAATTCCGTGCCGCTCGGCCATGGGGCGGTGGTCGACCTGACCCCGGTGAGCCTCTCTGCAGACACCGTGTTGCTCACCTACCGCATTGACCAGCAGGCACGGTCGTCGTTGCGCTGCTCGGTGTGGCTTCGCAGCGCCGAAAGTGAGTGGCTCCTGCGTTTCCACCAAGGCACCCGGTCCCCGTCACCGGAGTAGGTCTCGTGCGAAGCCGCGGGCATCGTCGATGCGGTGGTTCACCACGTGTGGCTGGGTTTGTTCGCTTGCGTGAATGTGATCCATTAGCAATGACTTTCACTGCTGGCCGGCTTCCGGTTGTCGGTCATGGGGGCTATAGTAGAACACATGTTCGATAAGTTCTCGCAGGCTCTCGCGTTGATGCGTGAGGCCTTCGAGGACGCCCAGGCCGGGTCGGGGTCCTTGCCGTGTGTGGATCTGGCCGCGGAG
>DASRUA010000448.1:0-13885 GCA_035655615.1 Dermatophilaceae bacterium | reverse complement strand
GCTTCGCAGCCAAAGGACCTGCCCGACCTGCCTGTCGCAGTCCCTCCCGAGGTGCCCGTCGCCTGAACGCCCGATCGGCCAGCCCCGAACTGCAGCGCGGGTAGGTCGCAGCTTTGGCCTCAAGGCCTCAGTGGCCGGGGCCGTTCCAGCGCGCCGTGGTCAGGCCGACTGCCGCGGCCCGGTCGATGGCCTCCTGGATGATCCTCTCGGCATCGAGACGGTCACCCCAGCGGGCGCCTTCGACCGACTTGCCCGGCTCGAGATCCTTGTACGTCTCGAAGAAGTGCTGGATCTCGAGCCGGTCGAACGCGCTGACGTCCTCGAGCTCGGTGATGTGGGCAACCCGGGGGTCGTGTGCGGGCACCATCAGGATCTTGTCGTCCCCGCCGGCTTCGTCTGTCATGTGGAATACGCCGATCGCGCGCGCGCCGACCAGGCATCCGGGGAACGTCGGCTCATCGAGCAGGACCAGCGCGTCCAGGGGGTCCCCGTCCTCGCCAAGCGTGTCCTCGACGTAGCCGTAGTCGGCCGGGTAGCGCGTAGAGGTGAAGAGCAGCCTGTCGAGCCGGATGCGACCCGTGGCGTGGTCCACCTCGTACTTGTTGCGGTGACCCTTGGGAATCTCGATCGTGATGTCGTACTCCACAGCAGTGCCCTTCGATCGCGATTGGCTGAAGCTCGTTCGTCAGTCTCCAGTATCCCGGCATATTCAGGAACACGCGGGTTGAGCGCTGGGACGCCGCCGAGGAAGATGTGGGCATGACGTCAACGGATACGGCCGGGCAGCCTTCGAACGCGATCGGGACCAGCGGCTTTGTCGACTGGGGGTTCGCCAAGGCCACCGGGCGGCTTCTGGTGCAGGCTGGTCCCAAGATCCTGCCCGGACAGGCCGATGAGGTCGTTGCCTCCCTGCGCTCGGCGGCAGAGCGATCCCGCGGACCGGTCGCCGAGACAGCCCGGATGCACTCCGAGGCCGGCAGCCCTGTCCTGATCGTGGACCGTCCGGGCTGGATCGACGCCAACGTCGACTCCCTGAAGTCCATGCTCGAGCCGGTCATCAAGGCCATGCTTGCCAAGCGCAAGTCCCAGGCCCCGGGTTCACCTCTGATCCTGGGCGTTGGCGGCAAGGTCACCGGCGCCGAGGTCGGCACCCTGACCGCCTTCCTAGCCAGCCGGATCCTGGGCCAGTACGACCTCGCCCCCGACGGCACACCCCGCCTGCTGCTGGTGGCGCCCAACGTGCTGCACACCGAGACCGAGCTCGGCGTCGACTCCGCGGACTTCCGGCTCTGGATCTGCATGCACGAGGAGACCCACCGGGTGCAGTTCACGGCAGTGCCATGGCTGCGCCAGCATGTCATCGACACAGCCCGCCAGCTCTCCCTGGACCTCGCGCCGGATCCCGAGCAGCTCGGCGAGCAGATCCGGCAGATCGCCCACAACCTGCCCGACGCCTTCAGGAGCGGGAGCAACGGCCTGACCGACATCTTCGCCACGCCCCAGCAGCGCGCCGATATCGCCAAGGTCACCGCGATCATGTCGCTGCTGGAGGGACACGCCGACGTGGTCATGGATGACGTCGGGCCGGCCATCGTGCCCAGCGTCGCGCACATCCGGGCCAGGTTTCAGCAACGGCGTCAGAACGTCACCGGCATCGACAAGGTCCTTCGCCGGTTGCTCGGGCTCGAGGCCAAGATGCGTCAGTATCGCGACGGGGCCGTGTTCGTGCGTGCGGTCACGGACAAGGTCGGCATTGACGGTTTCAATGCCGTCTGGACGTCGCCGGACACCCTGCCGCTGCCCGACGAGATCGAGAACCCGTCCGCCTGGGTGCAACGCGTGCACGGCTGATCGGCAGCGACCCATGACCGGACCTCATCCCGCCATCGCGGCCACCCGCCTGGCCGTGCGAAAAGCTCTGGAGCAGATCCAGCAGGTCAATCCGGGCGGACTGGTGCTGGTGGCCTGCAGTGGTGGCGCGGACTCCCTGGCGCTCGCGGCGGCTGTCGCCTTTGAGGCCCCCCGCGCCGATCTGCCGGCGGGTGCCGTGATTGTGGACCACGACCTGCAGGAGGGATCTCTGGCCGTGGCCGAACGCGCCGCCGACCAGTGTCGGAGCCTGGGTCTGGCTCCCGTTGAGCTCGTCAGGGTCCAGGTCGGGTCGTCCGGCAGCGCTGGTTCCGGTTCTGGCTCCGGCCCTGAGTCGCGGGCGAGGGACGCGCGATACGGCGCTTTTGAGGGTGTCCTCCAGCGGGTTGGGGCGGTGGCTGTCCTGCTAGGTCACACCCGCGACGACCAGGCCGAGCAGGTCCTGCTGGGCCTGGCCCGAGGCTCCGGGGCGCGCTCACTGTCGGGTATGCCGGCCCGTCGCGGACCGTATGTCCGCCCCCTTCTGGGCGTGGCCAGGTCCACCACGGGGGCAGCCTGCAAAGCGGCCGGCCTCACGGCGTGGGTGGATCCGCACAACAGCGACCCGGCATACGGTCGGGTTCGCGCGCGTGCGCTGCTGCCGGTTCTGGAGACCGAGCTTGGCCGGGGAACCGTTGCGGCGCTGGCGCGTTCGGCCGATCTGCTTCGTGAGGACGCGGATGCGCTCGATGATCTTGCGGCCCAGGCACGTGTTGAGCTCGCTGGCGGTCAGCTGGATGGGCTCGGGTCGGGGCAGATCGAGGCGACGGTGCTGCTGAGGCTGCCGAAGGCCATCCGCACCCGCGTCTGGCGCCTGCTTGCGCTGGAGGCCGGGTGTCCGCCCGGCGCGCTGATCGCCAGCCACATCGACTCGCTCGACACCCTTGTCACCTGCTGGCGGGGCCAGGGCCCGATCGATCTGCCGGGCCATGTGCAGGGCAGTCGCACGGATGGGCGGGTAGTGGTCGCAGCTTCCCGTCAGGTTGAATAGGTAGGCATGCGAGGGCGGCAGAACCGCTCGAACCTGCGCAGACTCGCAACCTATAGAGAAGCCAAGGAGTTGTTGTGGACGCCGCCGATATGGGAGCCGACCTCGAACGAGTGCTCGTCACCGAAGAGGAGATCCGGCTCAGGCTCGAGGAGCTGGCCGGCGACATCTGGCATGACTACGAGGGCAAGGACCTGTTGCTGGTGGGCGTCCTGAAGGGTGCCGTGATGGTGATGTCCGACCTCATGCGGGCCCTGCCCGGCACCGCCCCGATGGACTGGATGGCCATCTCGTCCTACGGCTCCGGCACCAAGAGCTCCGGGGTCGTGCGGATCCTCAAGGACCTCGACACGGACATCACCGGCAAGCACGTGCTGATCGTCGAGGACATCGTCGACTCCGGCCTGACCCTGAGCTGGATCCGGGCCAACCTCGAGTCCCGCTCAGCCGCATCGGTGGAGATCGTCACGCTGCTGCGCAAGCCTGAGGCCGCCAAGGTCAAGGTTGACGTGAAGTACGTGGGCTTTGACATCCCTAACGAGTTCGTCGTCGGTTACGGTCTGGACTACGCCGAGAAGTACCGCAACCTGCGCGATGTCGGCACTTTGGCGCCGCACGTCTACACCTGAGGCCGGAACGTCGGCACCTGGTCAGGCGTTTGGCCCATATCGGGCCTTTGACCGATAGAGAATACGACCACCCCTGTGCGGTGTACGGTCGTTATGACTGTCATCTCGCTAGTTTACGAACGCGGTTGACAGCGCTGAACCGACGTGGCTGAATCCACAGGGCCGAACGAGCAGGAGGGACGGGGCGCCAAGCCCCGCAAGATATACATGGACTTCAAGCGCATCCTTCGCACCCCGATCATCTGGGTGGTGCTCATCTTCGGCATCGGCCTGCTGTGGCTCTCTCTTGCCAGCTCCGACAGCTTCGTCCGCATCGATACCTCTGCCTCGCAGAAGCTGATCACCTCCAATCAGGTGGAATCGGCCAAGTTCGTCGGTGACGACCAGATCGACCTCACCCTCAAGGCCGGCCAGACGTACTCGGACGGTGACAAGGTCAAGGGCGCCACCAAGGTGATGTCCTACTACGTCGTCTCGCGCGGCCCGAGCCTGGTGAATTCGCTCACCACCCATCAGCCACCCAAGGGCTACACCGACGAGCCCCCGCAGACGAACTGGTTCGTCAGCATCCTGGCCACGATCCTTCCCCTGATCATCATCCTGGGCCTTTTCTGGTTCCTGATGAGCCAGATGCAGGGTGGCGGCTCCAAGGTCATGCAGTTCGGCAAGAGCAAGGCCAAGCTGGCCAACAAGGACACTCCCAAGGTCACCTTCGCCGACGTCGCCGGGGTCGATGAGGCCGTCGAGGAGCTGATCGAGATCAAGGAGTTCCTCGCCGAGCCGGCCAAGTTCCTCGCAGTCGGCGCCAAGATCCCCAAGGGCGTCCTGCTCTACGGACCTCCAGGCACTGGCAAGACCCTGCTGGCGCGCGCTGTTGCGGGCGAGGCCGGCGTTCCGTTCTACTCCATCTCCGGTTCGGACTTCGTCGAGATGTTCGTCGGTGTCGGTGCCTCGAGGGTGCGGGACCTGTTTGAACAGGCCAAGGCCAACGCCCCTGCGATCGTCTTCGTCGACGAGATCGACGCCGTCGGTCGCCACCGTGGCGCCGGCCTCGGCGGCGGTCACGACGAGCGCGAGCAGACGCTCAACCAGCTTCTGGTTGAGATGGACGGCTTCGACGTCAAGACCAACGTCATCCTGATCGCGGCAACCAACCGTCCTGACATCCTCGACCCCGCGCTGCTGCGCCCGGGGCGCTTCGACCGCCAGATCGCCGTTGACGCACCCGACATGATCGGCCGTCACAACATCCTGCAGGTGCATGGCAAGGGCAAGCCCCTGGCGACCGGCGTGGACCTCCTCGCGGTGGCCCGCCGCACGCCTGGCTTCACCGGCGCCGACCTTGCCAACGTTCTCAACGAGGCGGCCCTGCTCACTGCCCGTGGCAATGCCAAGCTGATCGATGACATCGCTCTTGACGAGGCTATCGACCGGGTGGTCGCCGGCCCGCAGAAGCGCACCCGGATCATGAGCGCCAGGGAGAAGAAGATCACCGCGTACCACGAGGGTGGACACGCGCTCGTGGCCTCGTCGATGCTCAACACCGACCCGGTCACCAAGATCACCATCCTGCCCCGCGGCCGTTCGCTGGGTTACACCATGGTGATGCCGCTGGACGACAAGTACTCCACCACGCGCAACGAGATGCTCGACCAGCTGGCTTATGCCCTGGGCGGTCGAGTCGCGGAGGAGATGATCTTCCACGACCCGACGACCGGTGCCGGTAACGACATCGAGAAGGCCACCCTGCTGGCCCGGCGGATGGTCACCCAGTTCGGTATGAGTGAGCGCATCGGTGCCATCAAGCTCGGCCAGGATGGCAGTGGTGAGGTCTTCCTCGGTCGGGACATGGGACATCAGCGTGACTACTCAGAGGCTGTGGCCGGCGTCGTCGACGAAGAGATCCGCCGCCTGATCGAGGCCGCCCACGACGAGGCCTGGCATGCGCTGAACGACAATCGCGACGTCCTCGACCACCTGGTCCTCGAGCTGCTCGAGAAGGAGACCCTGGCCAAGGCCCAGCTCACCGACATCTTCGCGAACGTGGTCAAGCGCCCGCCACGCCCGGTGTGGCTCTCCAGTGAACGTCGTCACGTCAGCGATCTACCGCCCGTGATGACGCCTGCAGAGCATGCCGCGATGTCCAACGGGCCAAAGCCCCAGGACACGGTCAACACGGCTCCCGACGAGCATCACTCCGTGACGGCTGTGATGGAGCTTCCCGAAGACGATCCCTCAACGGTTGTGATCGAGCGTCCCGAGGACGGTCATGTTGACCCCAGCTCTGATTGACCAGGAGCGCGTCGAGCACGCAGTCCGTGAGATTCTTTTGGCGATCGGAGAGGACCCCGATCGCGACGGGCTCGCGCAGACCCCTGCTCGTGTGGCCAGGTCCTATGTCGAGATCTTCGCCGGCATGCGGCAGGAGCCTGCGGACGTTCTCACGACGACCTTCGAGATTGGTCACGACGAGCTCATCCTCGTGCGCGACATCGAGGTCTACAGCACCTGCGAGCACCATCTCGTGCCATTCCACGGCGTCGCTCATGTCGGCTACATCCCGGGCCGCGACGGACGGGTGACCGGGTTGTCCAAGCTGGCCAGGCTGGTGGATGTCTACGCGCGACGTCCTCAGGTCCAGGAGCGGATGACCACGCAGATTGCCGATGCGCTGGTTGAGCACCTCAAACCCCTGGGAGCCCTGGTGGTCATCGAGTGCGAGCACCTGTGCATGTCCATGCGTGGAGTTCGTAGGCCTGGTTCGCGAACCATCACGTCGGCGGTGCGAGGCCAGTTGCGTGATCCGGCGACCCGCGCCGAGGCGATGGGACTGGTGCTGGGCGGTATCCGGTGAGTGATAGCGCTCCCTCGCGCACGTCCTCACAGGTTTCCTCACTTAGGGCCGGGCTCGCCAAGCGCCGTTCACGCGCCCCAAGGGTCATCGGCTCGTTCACCTACCTGGTCGGTTTCGCCGATATCGTCACTGGTCTGCGACCTGGCTGGCGGCATCGGCTGCTCCCACTCACGGATCTGTTGCCGGGCGCCGTCGCCGCAGCATCTGCGGCGACGGTCGTTTCGGGCATACTTCTGCTGCTTCTGGCCCATGCGTTGCGACGACGCAAGCGCCGGGCGTGGCGGGCGGCGATGGCACTGCTGGCCTTCAGCGTCGTTGCGCACACGGTCAAGTTCGAGCTCGTCCCGCTCGTCCTGTCGCTGGCGGTGCTGGTCGCGCTGATCGTCTACCGGGACGAGTTCCGGGCGTTGGGTGACCCGGGGACCCGTTGGCGGGCGGTGCGGGTGTTCTTCGTTCTGGCGATAGCGAGCTTCGTCGTGGGCGTGCTCATGCTGTTCGTGCTGCGTGATCACGTGGTAGGAGGGCCACCGAGCCTGGTGACCATCGTCCATGAGGTTCTTTTCGATCTGGTGGGTCTCAATGGCCCATTGACTTTCTTCCCCGACCGGATCAACGACCTGAACGACTTCGTACTGACCGCGCTGGGCCTGATGACCGCTCTGACGACCATCTACCTCGCTCTCCGGGCCCCGGAGCCGCGCCCGGAGCTGACCGACGCTGACGAGGCATCCATGCGCTGCCTGCTCGAACGCAGCCCTGACTCTCTCGGCTACTTCAACTTGCGTCGCGACAAGAGCGTGGTCTGGTCCGAGTCCGGCAAGGCTGCGATCGCCTACCGCGTCGTCTCTGGCGTGATGCTGGCCAGTGGTGACCCGCTGGGGGACCCCGAAGCATGGCCCGGGGCGATCACCAGCTTCCTGACCGAGGCCGAGCTGCACGCCTGGACGCCCGCTGTGATTGGTTGTTCGGAGCGGGCTGGCGTCATCTGGTGCCGGGAGACCGGCTTCAGTGCCCTGGAGCTCGGTGATGAGGCCGTGGTGGACGTGGCGGCGTTCTCTCTTGACGGTCGGCCGATGCGGAACGTCCGGCAGATGGTGAAACGGATCGAGCGAGCCGGCTACACCACTGAGGTTCTGCGGGCGGGCACCGTCTCCGAGGGGGAACGACGGCGTGCCCTGGTTGATGCAGAAGCCTGGCGGGGCACCGAGACCGAGCGTGGTTTCTCGATGGCACTGGGCCGGCTGGTGGACCCCGTTGACCCGGATTGTGTCTTCGTGGTGGCACGTCAGGATGGGGTCATGAGAGCTTTCCTGCAGTTCGTCCCGTGGGGCCATGAAGGGATGTCCCTGGATCTCATGCGCCGCGACCGTAACGCGGAGGCCGGCGTCAACGAGCTGCTGATCGTGGACGCGTTGCGGGCGTTTCCCGAGCTGGGCATCAACCATGTCTCCCTCAACTTCGCGGTCTTCCGGTCGACTCTCGAACGGGGG
Source organism: Dermatophilaceae bacterium (assembly GCA_035655615.1). GTDB lineage: Bacteria > Actinomycetota > Actinomycetes > Actinomycetales > Dermatophilaceae > UBA4719. The sequence goes on along the minus strand of DASRUA010000448.1, from coordinate 6,016 downwards.
GAGCGGCTGGGCGCCGGACCCTTCCTGCGTGGGTGGCGCAGAGTGCTGTTGTTTGCCTCACGCTGGTTCCAGATCGAGAGCCTGTATCGGTTCAACGCCAAGTTCCAGCCGACCTGGATGCCGCGTTTCGTCGTCTATCCGGCCACCCGTGACCTGCCACGGATCGTGGTGGCCGCACTTGAGGCCGAGGCGTTCCTCACCTGGCCGCATCTGCGGCGGCTCAGCGGGGCGTGACCATGAGCACCCTGGTGATGGGCGTCGTCAACGTCACCCCCGACTCGTTCAGCGACGGAGGTATGTGGTTCACCGCTGGTGCGGCGGTGGCTCACGGACTTGACCTGCTGGAGCAGGGCGCTGACATCCTTGATGTGGGCGGTGAGTCCACCCGCCCCGGCGCCGACAGACCGATCCGGGAAGAGGAGCTGCACCGGGTCATCCCGGTGATCCGTGAGCTGTCCCGGGCCGGCGCCCGGGTCTCGGTGGACACCATGAGGGCCTCGGTCGCAGCGCAGGCCATTGAGGCGGGTGCCTCCATCGTGAACGACGTCAGCGGGGGTCTGGCCGACCCGGAGATGGCGGGGGTGGTGGCTGCCGCCGGGGTGCCCTTCGTGGTCATGCACTGGCGTGGTCACAGCGACACGATGCAGGACCGTGCGTCATATGACGACGTGGTCGCTGATGTGTGCCGGGCGCTGAGCGAACGCGTCACCGATCTGTGCGATCGGGGAGTGGGCCGGGACCAGCTGATCCTGGACCCGGGGCTCGGTTTCGCCAAGCTGCCCAGGCACAACTGGTCGCTACTTGCCCATCTGGACGCTGTGCAGTCACTCGGGTTTCCGGTGCTCGTCGGTACCTCGCGCAAGACTTTCCTGGGCGCTCTTGGCGTCTCGGAAGGTGAGGCGCCCCGACCGCCTGCCCATAGAGACGTGGCAACCGCCGCGACCACGGTGGTCGCCGGACTCGCAGGAGTCTGGGGGGTGCGTGTCCACGACGTGGCATCAAGCGTGGACGCCCTCCGCGTGGTGGCCGCCGTGGAGGCTGCGCGATGACGGATCACATCGTCCTGCAAGGGATTTCGGCGCGTGGCTTCCACGGGGTGCTGGACGTGGAAAAGGCCGCCGGGCAGGATTTCGTTGTCGATGTGGTGCTCGAGGTCGACCTGCGGCGCGCCGGTCGCAGTGATCTCCTCGCGCACACGGTCAACTACGCCGAGGTGGCCGCCGACATCGTGGCGCTGATCACCGGGCCGTCGCTGGACCTGATCGAGACACTGGCCGACCGGATTGCCGGGGCCGCCTTGCGGCGCCCGTTGGTGCAGGGGGTCGAAGTCACGGTTCACAAACCACAGGCGCCGGTCGGAGTGCTGTTCGATGACGTGCAGGTGGTCGTCGAGCGCTCCCGTGATGAGCCGGTCGTGATCGCCCTCGGCGCGAACCTTGGCGCTGTGCAGGCCACGCTCGAGGCTGCCGTCCGGGAGCTGGCTGATGTCGATGGGCTACGGATCACTGCGGTCTCCGAGCTGTTCGAGAGTGATCCGGTGGGCGGTCCCGAGCAGCCTGTCTACCTCAATGCCGTCGTCCTCGCACGGACCCGCCTGGCCGCTTTCGCGTTGCTCGCCGAGCTCCATGGGATCGAGGCTGAGCATGGTCGAGTTCGCGAAACCCGCTGGGGCGCAAGGAGTCTGGATCTTGACCTCATTCAGTACGGAGATCCCGGGTCGGACTCCGACCTGGTCAGCAACGACCCGGAGCTGATCTTGCCCCATCCCCGAGCCCATGAGCGGGCGTTCGTCCTTGCCCCCTGGTCCGCCGTCGACGCCCAGGCGCAGCTTCGGGTTGGCGAGGCAGTGGTTCCGGTCACTGAGCTGCTCGGGCGAGCCGACGACGCGGACGGTGACGACGGGGCCGGCATACGGCCCGGTCCGGAGTGGAGTCCGTCATGGTGACCGGCGGAGTCCGTCATGGTGACCGGAGTCCGTCATGGTGACCGGCGGCCGGGGGGTCACCATCCGACTGGTGCTCCTGGTGGGTTTGGTCGCCACCGCTTTTGCGTATCTGGTCCTTCGTATCTGGACCGAGCAGGGTGGCGCATTGCCCCCGGCACCCTGGGGCGCACTCATTGTTCTGGTGTTCATGGCGTGTGGCGTCTTCTTCGCGGGGCTGCCGGTTCGACGCTTCCTGCGTGGACAGGCCAGGAAGCCGCTCAACCCCATTCGTGCCATGCGCACCGTGGTCCTGGCTCAGGCCTCGGCCCTGACCGGGGCGCTGGTCACCGGCTGGTATCTCGCACAGATACTGCTGCTGTTGCCGGACTTTGATATTGCTTCAGTTCGCTCTCTCGTATGGAGGCTGGCTGCGTTGGCCGCAGCCGGAGTACTGATGGTGGTTGCCGGGTTGGTGACCCAGGCGATGTGCCGGGTGTCCAAAGACCACGATGACTCCGACGGTGACCGCGACCGTGACGGCGACGAAGAGCTCGACGGTTCGCACGAACACTGATGCATTACGAACACCGGAGCATAACGAGCCAGCGAGCGCGAGCACGGTATATCCAAGCAGTGGGAACTACTTGTCGACGTCTCCCACGACGAAGAACATCGAACCCAGGATGGAGACCATGTCGGAGATGAGGCAGCCCGGCAGCACTGCCGACAGCACGGAGACATTGTTGAAAGAAGCTGAGCGCAGCTTCATCCGCCACGGGGTCTTCTCCCCGCGCGATACCAGGTAGTAGCCGTTGAAGCCCAGCGGGTTCTCCGTCTGGGTGTACCGGTGACCTTCGGGCACCTTCACAATCTTGGGCAGCTTGACGTTGACCGGCCCCTGCGGGAGTGATCCGAGGACGCCCACGCAGTGTTCGGCCAGATCGAGGCTCACATGGACCTGTTCCAAAAGGCATTCAAGTCGCGCGAGGGCGTCGCCATCCGTTCGCGTGACCACTCGACCGGGGCCACCTTCGACGAAGAGCTCGCCGTAGGCCAGGTACGGCTCATCGCGGCGTAGGTCCATGTCGACACCTGACGCGCGGGCAATGGGGCCTGAAACACCATAGGCCGCAATCATTTCGGGGCTGAGGTACCCCACGCCGCGGGCACGTGCGTGGATGATCTCGTTCCCGACGATGAGGCTCTCGAGGTCCGGCATGCGGCCCCTCACGGCCTGGATCGCCGAGTCGACCCGCCCCAGCCAGCCAGCGGGAAGGTCCGCCTTGAGGCCGCCAACCTGGTTGAACATGAGGTGCAGACGCCCGCCCGTGGCCTCCTCCAGCACGGCCTGAAGCTCCTCGCGCTCTCGGAACGAGTAGAAGATCGGAGTGATCGCACCTAGCTCGAGGGGATAGGAACCGAGGAACATCAGGTGGCTCAGAACGCGGGTGAGCTCGGCCATCAGCGTGCGGGTCCAGGTGGCGCGTTCGGGAACCTCCATGCCGAGCATGGCCTCGACCCCCAGGACGACACCGAGCTCGTTGGCGAACCCCGACAGCCAGTCGTGACGGTTGGCCAGGGCCATGATCTGCCGGTAGTCGCGCACTTCGAACAGCTTCTCGGCGCCGCGGTGCATGTATCCAATGACAGGCTCGGCGGTGACGATGCGCTCACCGTCAACGATCAGCCGCAGCCGGAGCACGCCGTGGGTGGCAGGGTGCTGGGGCCCGATGTTCAGCACCATGTCGGTCGTTTCGAGCCCGCTGGCGCCCATTCCGACGGTTAGCTCTTGCGACCCGGCGGGGAGTAGTTGCGACGTCGTCATGTCGGCAGTCTGTCATGCGCGCCGATCGGTCACGCCGATGGTAGGTGCGTCAAGGGGCTGGACGATCAGCAGGCGGGGTCGTTCTGGGCTTTGACTGCTTGCCCCTTGGCGTCGATGGTCAGCAGCACGACCTTCTCCGAGTCCTGCAGCCGGGCGAACTCGTCCAAAGTCGATGATCTCGTCAGAGGGGGCTGGTCGATGGCGACGCAGTGGGCGTAGGTGAAGACCGCGCCTTGGGCAACAGGGATGCGGTACGTGATCTTGTTGTTGTGGTTCTGGTAGGGCGCATCGGAGTGCACATGGATCGGAACGCCCTTGGCTGCGAGGGTGGAGTCCGTGACACCTTCCGCAGTCCAGCGGTCAAAGATGATGACGGGCACGCCTCCGTCGTCCTGAACCCTGACGATCGTTCCGAGGTCGAACTTGCGGCCGACGACATCGCTCTTGGCTGTGCCCGCCGCCCTGGTGGCGAGGGTCGAGGGGGAGGCCGTCGCGGTGACGGTTGGCGTGGTCGTCACGGTCACCACCGAGTCCGGTCCGGAGGATCCGCCCGCGCAGCCGCTCATCAGGGCGACTGTGGCGGCAACGCAGAGTCCGGCTGCCGCGCGGTGAGCCGAGGCCACTGGCTGGGCGTTCTTCCAGGGACCTCTCCGAGACAGACTGTCGGTGATGTTCGACATATCGAGATCGATTCTTTCATCCCGCGTGCTTGAAGGCCCACAAGAAGTCGCCGAGCCCGCCCCGAGCCGTCAGTGCTGCTGCTGCAGAGGCGGTGCTCAAGCCCTGCAGGTATGCCGAGGGGTTGCTTCGTGCCAGATCATGAGGTGGGATCTGGCCGCTGACCCCGAGCCGCCGCAACGCACCTCGCTGATCCGAGAGCTCGTCGTGGGTGAGGGAGTCCATGGCGACATGCGCGGTCAGGTCACAGGACCCGTCGGGAACGGGCGCTACCTGACGCCCCTCTCTGAAACCGGTCAAGGTGCCCCATTCGGGCCGGGAGTCGATCGTGTGGCCGTAGTCGACCGCGATCGCCAGACCCGATCCGAGACGGGACAGCAGGTTGTCCCACGCGATATCCCGTGTCTGCCCGATCTCGACGCGGTCCCCGGTCTCGAGACTGTCAACCGGCCAGAACGTCTGGCTCCACTGACGGTTGGTGCCTGACACCGGATCGCCGAGTCGCTCATCTCCGGTCGAGGTGTTGACGAGGACCTCGCGGAGCTCGCCGTCCTCGTCCAGCTCGGCGATCGGGCACGGCACCACATCAAGCCATTCGTTGGCGAAGACCAGGGTGTCGGTCAGCCCGGCGAGCTCGTCGGGAAGCTGCTCACCGCCCGGGGACCGAAGCCAGCCGATGGGTCTGCTGAGCTGAGGCCGGGCGACGATGTCGACGCCCAGGCAGCGAACCTGCGGGGCAAGCCGGTGGATCTGCTCGAGCAGCTCGCCCCGGCCGCAGCCCATGTCCACAAACGTCTCGAGGCCGTCCTGGTCCATCAACGTCAGCAGGGCCCCGGCCAGCTGCTCGCCGATCTTCGGGACCCCCTGAGTTGCGGTCGAGAAGTGGCCGGCCGGCCCCGACGCCTGTCGGTAGAATCCGTTCTCGCCATAGAGAGCCTGATCCCACGCCTGTTGCCACGGAGTCCACGTCACGGGTCGAACGCTACGTGTTGAGGGGACGCGCTAGCGTTCTGGGAGTGAGTGACCTGCCTCCAGCAACCCAGCGACCCGCCCGGCTCGACGTCGGAATCGTCGGCACGGGCCGGGTCGGTGCCGTCCTCGGTGCAGCCCTGCACCGGGCCGGTCACCGTCTGGTGGCTGTCTCGGCGGTCAGTGAGCAGTCGCGCGCCCGGGCCGCGGACCTGCTGCCCGGCATACCCGTCGCGCCCGTCGAGGAGGTCCTTGCCAGGGCGGAGCTGGTCCTGCTGACGGTCCCGGACGACGCCCTGCCGCCGCTGATCGCAGGCCTGAGTGCCACCAGGTCCTGGCAGGCCGGACAGCTCGTGGTGCACACCTCCGGGCGTTACGGCGCGGCGATCTTCGAGGCCGCCGCCGGCCATCACATCCTCGGGCTGGCCCTGCATCCGGCGATGACGTTCACCGGCACGTCGATGGACCTGCCCCGACTGGCTGACTGCTGCTTCGGGATCACGGCACCCGAGGCGTTGCGGGCGGTCGCTGAGGCACTGGTGCTCGAGATGGGTGCCGAACCGGTCTGGATCCAGGAGCAGGACAGGCCGATGTACCACGCAGGGCTGGCCCACGGCGCC
>DASRUA010000447.1:0-7307 GCA_035655615.1 Dermatophilaceae bacterium | reverse complement strand
CTAGCCGTTCCTCTATCGGAGTTGGTTGGTCACCGAATTCCTCCGCCAGCCCGGAGGTTTCTCCGGCAGTGCCTTGTGCCCCATCGCGCCCGCTCGTGACAGTCCGACCATGCCGTTCTGAAATGGTGGCGGCGAGTCAGGATGGTGAACGGCCGGACCGACAAGGACCAGACGATCGAAATACTCGCTGCCGACGAGATCGCGCACGCGGACCGGGAAGAACTCGTCAGGCCAAGACTCGGGGCGGACCCAAATGTGGCTGAGGCCGACCCGGTGCGACTTCGTTAGGGGGCTGTGGTGAGCCATTGTTCTCGGGTGAGCGGGAGGTTGCTGGCTCCGTGCTCGCCTTGCCGGACTGCGACAACTTGGTGGATGGTGAGGTTTCCGTGCTCGAAAGCGAGCGCGCTGGCTGCGAGGTAGAGCAGCCACGTGCGTGCTCGGGATGGGGGGACGAGTTGCTGCGCGTCCTGCCATGAGTCGCGTAGGTTGTTCACCCAGGCGCGCACCGTCAGCGCGTAGTGCTCCCGTAGCGCCTCGACGTCACGCACTTCGAAACCGACCTGCTCTAGCGCGTCGAGTGTGGTGCTGAGCGTGAGGACTTCCCCGTCGGGGAAGATGTAGCGGTCGATGAAGCCTGGCTGGTCTTTCGAGGTTGGGGGCAGTGGTCGGACCGATGCGATGGCGTGGTTCAGCAGCCGTCCGCCGGGTCGCAGCAGGTCCATCAAGGTTTGGCTGTAGGCCCGTAGTTGGGTGCCTCCCACGTGCTCGGACATCCCTACGCTCGAGATTGCGTCGAAGGGTCCGTCGTCGACGTCGCGATAGTCCTGCAGCCGGATCTCCACGAGGTCGCCAAGGCCTGCCGCGTCGACCCGCTCGCGGGCCAGCGTCGCCTGCTCCTGGCTCACTGTGACTCCGACGACGGTCACGCCGTGCTGGGTTGCGGCGTGGATCGCCAGCGAGCCCCAGCCGCAGCCCACATCCAGAAGCCGCATCCCGGGGCGCAGGCCGAGCTTGGTGCACACCAGTTCGCACTTGTCCCGCTGGGCCTCATCCAGGCCGTAGCCCGGGCCGGTCTCCTGCGCCCAGTAGGCGCAGGAGTAGGCCATGCTCGGACCCAGGATCAACCGGTAGAACTCATTGCCGACGTCGTAATGGTGCGAAACCGACTGGGCATCACGACTGATGCTGTGGAGTCGGCCGCGGTGCCGACGTATTTCCTCTGCGGGTGGGCGCGGTGGTGGTCCTACCGCACCGATCCGAGCAGCGGTCACCGCGGCTGCGAGTCGCTGCCGCGAACTCAGACCCATCACCTGATGATGGGCGATCCGTTCGATCACATCGGGCAGATCGAGAAGGGCGAAGATGTCGCCCTCGATGTGCATGTCTCCCGATATATAGGCGCGGACCAGGCCGAGCTCGTTGGGAGCCCACAGCAGTCGACGCAGGCCCCGACTGCGCACGAACACCACCGTGGCCGCTGCATCAGGGTCACCTGCTACCGACCCGTCCCAACACCTGATCCGGATCGGCAACGGTCCCCCAACCGCCGCCCGCAGGATCGAGAGCACATCGGTCGCAGCACCCGCCGACCCTGGGTGAACCGTGTGCCGAGACTCCCGGCCTCGGGCGGCACTCTTGGACCTAGACACATCATCACCTCAACGGCACCTTGGGCGTGGGATGTCGCCATGCCCACGGGTCACCTTCGCAGTTCCGATCATGGGACTTTGATTCTCCTTCCCGGAGACCGTGTCCGCACGGACCGGCCGGTCACGCTGAACCGGTCAAGAGCGGGCGGGGAAACTCCCGCTAGCAGTGTCGGCGGCTCCCTTCGAGGCCCCATCCGGGATGGCCCCATCCCGATCGGGCGGTGCCGCAGGGGTTGCGGCGGCTGCCTCGCGAGCGAGGAAGGCACCGAGTTCCGCGATGGTGGTCATGATTGGGGCCGGGAACGCGACGGTGGTGTTCTTGTCCACGCCGATCTCGACCAGGCTCTGCAGGTTACGTAGCTGCAGCGCTAACGGGTGGGCCATCATGGTGTCTGAGGCGTCGCCGAGGGCGGCTGCGGCCAGTGACTCTCCCTCGGCGTTGATGATCTTCGCCCGCTTCTCCCGTTCGGCCTCGGCCTGTTTGGCCATGGCCCGCTTCATGGTGTCGGGGAGCTGGATGTCTTTGAGCTCCACCAGGGTTACTTCCACACCCCACTCGACGGTGGTGACGTCGAGGATTTCGCGGATGTCCAGGTTGATCCGGTCGGTTTCGGACAGCGTCTCATCAAGGGTGTGTTGACCGACGACCTTGCGCAGCGTGGTCTGGGCGATCTGGTCGATGGCGGCGCGGACATTCTCGATCGCGACGACCGACTTCACCGCGTCGACCACGCGGAAGTAGGCGACCGCAGACACGCCGACGCTGACGTTGTCCCGGGTGATGATGCCCTGGGACTGGATCGGCATCGTGATGATCCGCAGCGACACCCGATGCAGGACGTCGACGAAGGGGATGATCATCCGCAACCCGGGTTGGCGCAAGCCCAGCACCCGACCCAGCCGGAACAAAACGCCCTGCTCGTACTGCTTGACGATCCTCACCGCCAGCCCAAGCGCCAGCAGGACGACGACCAGGACGGTGATCAGAATGTTCATGAGACGCTCCGTTCAGATTGTGGATGGAATTGTTCATCTCGGCCAAGCCACCCGGCGGGTTCCCGGCGCCGCGTCTTATGGGAAGCGCGCGCTGGCTGCCCAAGACGGCGGGTGGGTCCTGCGCCGTCGCCCGGGTTCCCTGGCTTGGCCCATCTCGCGCCGGGTTGATCGATGACGTCAAAGACCTCACTTGCGTTGCCAAAGACCGGAATCTCGTCGTCGGTGCGAGGTAATGCGACTCCAGGGCGACGTCGGCAAACCCCGCCTCGCCCGCATCGGACAGTCGCTTGCCCAGCGCGGACTTGGGGCTGGACCCCTGCTTTGTCGACGCTGATCTTCCCGATCTGCCTGTCATCAAGGACGTCGAGCGCGCCCTGCACGAGTTTCTGCGAGGTCGGGTGGTTCATGAGTGCTCCTATGCGAGCAGTCCGCCCGAGACGATCTCGGCCGTCGCGCTGAGGTCTGGCACCGGGCCGTCGAACCGGTGGAAGTTGGCTTCGTGCATGAGCACGGCCACGAACGTGCCGGCAGCTGCTCTGCGTCGACCGCGGTCCAGCGCTCGCGGGCTGGCCGCGTCGAGAACCTCTTCGGTGACGTCCATCAGCGCGGTGTGCAGCGCACCCAGGTGGTTGCGTACGTCTGGGTGGGTGCTGGCCTCGCGGAACAGGATCTCGCTGAGCACCTGCGAGTGACGACCCGTGAGGCCGACCCTGTCGGCCAGACGCACCAGCGAGCCCGCCAGGTCACCCTTGACTGCGATCCCGACGACGCTTGACAAGGGCTGCGCGGGGAGTCGCTCCCTGAACAGCGTGCACAGCAGGTCCGTCTTGCGTGGGAAGTAGTAGAAGAGCAGGCCCTTGGCCACGGCAGCTCGACGAGCGATACGAGAGGTGGGCGTCGCGTCGAAGCCGTCTGCGGCAAAGAGATCCTCGGCAGCGTCAAGAATCCGTTCGCGCGCCTCACCGCTGCCGGCAACCTCACCGTCGCTCGAAGAGGTGTCGGCGCTGCTAGAGCCATCCCGAGGACTCAAGGAGCCCTCGGAAACCAGGGCGCGGGCCCGCCCGGAACCTGCCGTGCGAACCCGCACCATAGAAAATCCTCCTCCCCAGTAGTGGGCCGGCTCCTTAGTGGGAGACAATTCCATGCGCACCGTGCTCCGAGCGGGTCATTTGCACATCTGCGGCGCCTGCCACCAACGCCACCATGCCCACGATCCACGCGGTCCACGCCAACGGCCTGTAAGCGGTGGCGCTGAAACCCATGACCCACGGCGATACGAAGAACAACACGCCCATCAACGCGATGAGACCCTCGAAAGCGACCCTGCCCGGCCTGGCCAGCGAGAACAGCGCCACAGCCGCAGTGATGACCCCAAGAGCGATCATCGTGTACGTGGCCTTGTTGCCTGTCGGGTGCGTCGTCCAGATCGGGGACAACGCCGCATAGATCCCCACGACAAGCGCGGCAAGACCCTCTGGGTGCGCCCATCTACTCATGCAAACCAACCACCTTTCGTGCTGATGGTCCGCCCTTCCGAAGACGGACCGAGTACTTCCAGTCTGAACTTGACTGACCGCCCGGTCAAGGACCTCGAGTTGACTCACCAAAGATGAGTTGACTCACCAAAGATGCCCGCGTAGCAGGGGTCGTTGCGTCACGTAGAAATGCCCGCCTACGGCGTGGCGGTGGGGGCGGACCGCCTTGCTTGAGGGGCACGCGTCTAGGGCCCGCCGTATCAAGGTCCAGCCGGCACGGTCATCCACGCGACCTAGCGCTGGGCGATAAGCAGGCTCTGGGCACCCACGCCGATCGGACCGTCGAGGTCGCTCAGCACGCTGGTGGCCAGGCCCACACCACCGGGCGAGATGGCCGTCTGCGCCTCCAGGCAAATCCACTCGCCGACGGCCTCGCGGTGCAGGTGCACAGTGAGTTCGGGGTTGATGAAGTGCCACTTGGTCAGGTCCAGCTCGCCGCTGATGCCGTTGCCGCTGTCGGCGACCGCAAGCACGCGCTGCAGTGGGCTGGGCGGCTCGCCGGGGACGATCGGGTGCCGGAGCCGGGTCCACGCGGTCGCCGGGCCGGGTTGCCCGAATGCCCCTGCGGTGAAGCGCCATTCGACCGCGGACAGGTAGCCGTCGACCCAGCCGTCGGCCGCGGACGACGTGCTCTCGGCCCTCAATGATGGAGTTGTCGGAGCAGGCGTCTGCCGCGGGGCGATCTTCTGGGTCGTGCGCAGCACCCGCCAGGCCTGCGCCCTGGCAACCTCACGGCCACCGGCGGAGAGCGTCGCCTCGACCAGTTCGACGCTGCGACCGGGGCGCAGCATTCGCGAACGGAGCTCCAGCTCGTCCACAGGGATCGCTCCCAGGATGTCGACCGTCATCCGGGCGATGAGCATGTCGTCCCGCGGGCTGCACTGCTCGATGGCGCGAGCGAGCAGTGCGCTCGGTGGTCCGCCGTGCTGGAAGCGGGCGTCCCATGGGCCGGTCGTGTGGACGGTTGCGCGCCAGCGGTCGGCGCCGAGCGGCAGGTAGAAGGCGTCGTCCATGCCGGGCAGCCTACGTCGGGCCAGAGCCCACGAGCGACCAGTCCTGCGCCAAGCCCTCGCTGCCCGCCGCACCGGCGGCACCTTGGTCGTCACTAAGCTCGACCGGCTCGACCAGCGGTTATGAGAGTGCGTTCAGATGACGCTGGGTGGGACCTCCGGGTGTCCAGCAAAGGATGCCGTTGTGGGTACGGCGTAGGTGGGTGGCTTACGGTTGGAGAGTGCACCAGTGGGCGCGTGAACGGTTCGAGAAAGCTCGCGTTGGGCGGCTGGCCACCACCACCTCGCGCTGTCGCCCGCACCTTGTCCCTGTCGTCTTCGCCCTCTTGGGGAACAACGTGTGGACTGCGGTGGATGCGAAGCCAAAATCAACCCGTTCGCTGCGCCGGCTCGCGAATATCGAGTCGAACCCGCAGGTGAGCATGCTCGTCGACCAGTACGATGACGACTGGTCGGCACTGTGGTGGGTTCGCGTCGACGGGGACGCGATGGTTGTGTCGGTCGACTCAGAGGATGGGCGCCTCGCGCTTTCTGCTTTGGCGGCGAAGTACCCGCAGTACGCGGGACAGGCACCTGCGGGCCCGCTCATTCGCATCGCGGTCGGCAACTGGGCATCTTGGTCTGCGCGATGAGCTGCCCGGCGGACGATCCCCTGCGGGACGGCCACGACGAATCACCTTGGCGCGCTGGGCTGCTCCGGTGAACGTTCCTATTGTGGGACGGCCCAAGCACGGGCTGGGTTGTCGTGACTTCCGGGGCCTCGCTCCCCTTAGCGCGGGTCGCTTGGCTCGGCTTCGTCTGGCGGGAGGAGCGCTTTGAGATGTTCGATCTCCTTCTTCAGCTCGATCATCTTGAGCTCACGCCCGACGGTCAGCCTCTGGAATTGCTCTAGTTCAGCCAGCCGATCCAGCTCCCTGGCTTGCTGCTGGGCAATCTCTCTATGTGCCTGGTTCTGGTTGGTCACGTCGCGGGCGGCGGCGAACCGCCGACGACCGCGCCGTCCTCGTCGCGGATCGGTGCCCGGTCGATGATCGAGTCGAGCCAGGCCGTGGCCGTTCTCTGCGGTGGCTCTCCAATATCCGGAAGACACGTACGTCCAACCGGGGAAGCGTGGACCGGGCTCAATCTCGTAGACAAAGAAGCCCGGGATCCTGGTCTCGATTGGCACCAACGGCCACGTTCGTCTAGCGATCTTGTGTCCGGCGAAGAACCCACGGATATGTTGACCCAGGGCGTCGCCTGCGTCGGAAGTCTCGTAATCAGGCACGTTCAGATCATGCCGCAGCGGATGCATCCTTTCGAGAGCGGCCACAGCAGACGCACTCACATCAGCCATGGGTTTGTGCCTTGTTCGGTGATGGATCGTCGTGCAGAGGACCGCGACCCTTGGTGATCCGGGGCCCTTTGCGGCCTCCTGTCCCGGTGTTGGCGATTCGAAAGGCCCGTCCTCAAGACGGCACCATTCTCGGACATGTGGACGCAGCCACGTGGACCGCTAACGCCTCACCCGCCCCTGCACCGCCTGTCGGCACCGCGTTCTTCTCTGAGCGGACGCGGCCCGACGACGTGCTCGTCGCCGAGGTTGAGGGTTGTCGTCGGCTACGCGAAGCTGAGTCAGCCGATCGCGCTCCCGTCGCACGATCATGTGCTGAGACTCAACGGGCTGGCAGTTGATCCGCAACGACAGCGCCACGGTGCCGGTCGCCGGCTCGTCGAGGCGGCCATGGAGGAGGCACAGGGCCGCGGCGCACACAAGTTGAGCCTCCGCGTCCTGGGTTCCAACACCAGTGCCCGGTTGTTGTACGAGGCCTGTGGCTTCGCGGTCGAGGGCATCCTTCGAGCAGAGTTCCTCCTTAACGGCCGCTACGTCGACGACGTCCTGATGGCCCGCCAGCTCGCCCCTGAGCAGTAGTTGCATCCCGAAGGCCGATGGCTGAGCGGCACAGCGGGGACCTGTTCGTCGGCGTCCAACCAGGGGCGTTTCGACGCGTTAGTCAGCGTTGGGGCTATCAGCCGAGTTTCCAGCCGGCCATCAGACCTCCACCGGTGAGCGCGCATATCAGGAAGCCGAAAGAGAGGGGGTCGCCTGCGAAGTGGACGTAGAGGAAGTCGTTGCC
>DASRUA010000446.1:0-2753 GCA_035655615.1 Dermatophilaceae bacterium | reverse complement strand
GCCGAGACAGTGGTCCACTCCGATGAACTCCGCGAACTCGTTCTGGAATGCCTCGTGCTCCGGGCCGTGGACGTACCAGCCGCTCTGCGCAACCCTGACCAGTGCCGCCAGCAGCTCCTCGCGGTGGCTGTTGAAGCCGCGCAGCAGGTCATTCATGGGAACGGTCATAGAGGGGTCTATGCTACCGCGCAGGCTGACGGTGTTGCCTCGCCGGGCGCGGCCGGGTGGCTCAGCCCCGCCATACCGATGGCGAACACCACAACCACTGCCGTGACCGCACCGGCGACCCACCACTTGCTCAGCCTTCCGCCGGCGAGCACTGCGCACCCTGCGATACCGAAGAGCACCAGCGGCAGGGCGAACCGCGTCTCCGGGGCCGACGTCACGATCGTTGCCAGCGATCCCAGCCACACCAGCAGTGCGACCCACACGGGCAGCGATACCGAACGGAAGCCAGACCTGGACCCCAAATACACCAGTGAGACGACCCCCACCACTGCGACCGCCGTCACGAGGAGGGCGAACATCCCCTCGCCTGCCCAGGTTGGTGCGTAGTACGGGGCGGAGAGCGGCCAATGCAGCGCAGCCGCCCCCTTTTCGGCCAGGAAGACGAGCGACTGCGGCAGATTATGCGTGAAGAACGCGACCAGGGCCCCCGACGAGTCAGGCGGGTGAGGGCCGACCGCCTGTGCCATCTCGGGGTTACAGAAGAACTGCCTTGAATCCCGGGCCAGCCCATACTCTGCCGTGTCGTAGCGGACGATGTACGACGCGTAGTGGGCCTGCAGCTGTGTGAGCGCGAACATGTCGGACGGCCACGGCTTCCAGCCCGTGCCGTGCGTGAGGTTCAGGATGGACTGCGGCACCAGGGCCACGCCCATCCCCGCGGCGAACCACAAGCCCGCGAGCCGTCGACGCAGGAGCACGGCTGCCAGGGCGAGCAGCATAGGGACCAGATAGGCCGGCCGGACGTTGAACGCGATCCCGGCCAACAGCCCCGCGAGCATGAGGCCCATAGCGCTGCTTCTCCGCAGGGCGACCACGGCGGCGATCATCAGCGCCGCTGCCCAGAGGTCAGTCAGCGGGTAAGGCGCGAAGCGCCCCACCACAAGCCACGTGAGAGCTGCGCACACCCAGACCATCCACGGCGTGACCGGACCCCAAGCCCGCAGCAACCCCGGCAGGAGCAGGACACCGACGAGCGAGATGAGCAGACTGTTCTCGACAAGGACAGCAACTCCGCCAGAAGTGTCACCCAAGCCCCTCCCAGCCAGCGCGGCCGGAAGGTACAGCACCGAGGTCCAGACTCCACGGGAGTTCAGCGCGCCCCCCACATAGGTGTCGCCCCCGTTGGCGAGAGTGACTGATCCCGCCCAGTACTTCGCAGCGTCCCAGACAAACCGTGCCGGCGCCTGGGTGACCGTGCCGAGGAACACCAGCAGGCCGGCCATCACCGACGGGATCATGCTCTGCCACCGCGGGCTTACCAGGGTTTGCCGCCGCTGAACTCGCGTCTGATCCCCGAGCGACAACGTCCTTCACCTTGCTTCCATACGGTTCGGCGGAGGGCGTGGGATTCGATGTTCTGTGGTCACGTGTGCTCCACGAACTACCTCACCCAACACCTACCTCACCCAGCACCTAGCGGTCAGGTGAGCTCGGTGATCTTCGTGACGGGTCTCATCAGCGACTCATAGACGTCGCGATGCCCGCGTGCGGTCTGCATCCAGCCGAAGGTGGCGGCGCGCGTGGCGGCCGAGGTGCCCAGAACCTCCCGGGCTGCGGGGTCCGCAAGCAACTTGCTCAATGCTTCCGCGACGTCGGCCACGAGCGGCGACCTGGCGTATGCCACGGTGTCTCCACCCACTTCGGGCAGGGACAGTCGATCCGTGGTCAAGACAGTTGCCCCGCAGGCCATGGCCTCGAGGACCGGGAGGCCGAAACCCTCGCCGAAGCTGGGAAAGGCGACGATCTCGGCCCCGCCCAGCAGCCCTGGAAGCAAGCTGTCGGGCACGAAGCCTGGTCGAATCACCCGCAGGTGGGCCGGAACCTCGGCCAGTGCCCCGTCGATCTCGGAGTCCCAGCCCTTGCCTCCGGCAAGGACCAAGGTGGGTGGCGCGAGCATGGACGAGCATGACTTGATGTAAGCGCGAACGAGCCCAGGGACGTTCTTGCGCGGTTCGAGAGTCCCCAAAAAGGCGATGAACGGGGCATCTGAAGGCAGGCCGAGCCAGGTGCGTACCTCACGGACCTCATCGGCACCGGGGCGGCGGAATCTTCGATGGTCGACTCCGTGCGGGATCACCTTGATGCGGTCAGCATCCGCGTGCACCACACGCACCAGCTCATCCTTGGTGGCAAGGCTGGGCACGAGCAGGGCGTCGGCATGTCGGCACGAGAACCGTGTCCACTGGGTGAAGAACCGCGCCTTGACGGCCAGATGGAGCTTCGGATCGCTGAAGAAGGTCGCGTCGTGAAGGGTCACCACCTGTTTGGGTCCACGTCGCCTGCTGTTGGTCAGGGGCATGGTGTAGTGAGGTGAGTGCACGATGTCCGGATGACGTGAATGTATGACGCGCGGCAGGTCGACCTGCTCCCACAAGAGACGCTGCGGAGGTCCCGACGCCCAGGCCGGCAAGATGACGATGTTCCGCCATCCCACCGACGCCGTGTAGAGCTCGACGTCCCGCGGCTGACAGACAACGGTCGCATCCACCCCCACCTGGGGAAGGTGTGCGATCAGCTCATCGACA
>DASRUA010000445.1:0-23031 GCA_035655615.1 Dermatophilaceae bacterium | reverse complement strand
GTACGCCGACAACACGCAATAGCAGGCGGCGGTTTCTGAGATGGGTGACGGTCGTTGACGAACTTGTCCAGCAGTTGTTGAGCGACGCCGTGGCTGACCACCTGTAGGTAGGTCGGCGTCTCTGGGTACGACGATGTGACTTTTCGGGTTTGCTCTACTGTTCGCGTCGAGGGCATGACCATGTCCTGGAAATGCGCGACGACCCTCCCAAGCTTTGGCGAGCAGGAGGGTCGTCACTTGGTGCTTGGAGTGCACCCAATGTTGATGGTAGATACCGATGCTGTCGTGGTCGAACGTTTGCTGCTCGCTGGTGAGCTGACTTGTCCTGCGTGTGGGGGTGTGCTGGCGCCGTGGGGCCACGCGCGTTGGCGGTCTTCGCGCCTGGAGCGCGGCGGTGTGCGGCATCGGCCTCGCCGGGCGAGTTGCACGGGTTGCGCCAAGACGCATGTGCTGTTGAGCACGGCGTGGCTGTTGCGTCGTGCCGATGCGGCGTCGGTGATCGGTTCGGCGTTGCTCGCCAAGGCTGCCGGGCAGGGGCATCGTTCGATCGCGGCCGCGCTGGGACGGCCGCCATCAACGGTGCGGGGGTGGCTGCGCCGGTTCGGTGCCCGGGCTGAGCAGGTGCGTGTGTTGTTCACCCGGCTGCTGTATCGCCTTGACCCGCAGGCTGGTCCGCTCGTGCCGCGGGAGTCGGTGGTCGCCGACGCTTTGGAAGCGCTGGGTCGAGCTGGTGCGGCTGGCGTCCGGCGGCTCGCACCTTGCCCGCCGTGGGAGTTCGCGTCATGGGCCAGTGCCGGTTTGTTGCTGGCGCCCGCGGGTGGCCTGGTGAGCAACACGAGTTGACTCTGGGCGGGCGTCGCTGGGCCCGACAGGCTCCGACCTTGACGGATTTTCTCAAGGTGGAGGTGGGCGATGAGCCACAAACGAACCAGCGGCGCCGATCAGGGCGACCGCGCGCAGCGGGCACAGGAGATCGGGCTGTTCCGGTATGCGCTGATCCGCCCCGTGGCCGACCCCAGGCTGACGACGCGTCAACGCGGGCCGTTGGTGCGCGAGCTCGCCGGCCAGGACCATCTGGGTCCGTTCGGGGACCGGGTCCGGGTTTCCCGGGTCACCCTGGACCGGTGGATCCGGGCCTGGAATGCGGGCGGGTTCGATGCCCTGGTTCCCAGCGCCCGGCACGCCGAGCCCCGCACGGCGGCGTCGGTGCTGGAATTGGCGGCGGCGCTGAAACGGGAGGTCCCCGCACGGACCGCCGCCCAGGTCGCGGTGATCCTGGGCGAGCATGCGGGCTGCGCGCCCTCGGCGCGGACCCTACAAAGACACTTCGCCCGACTGGAGCTGGGCACCCGCCCCGACGGCACGCCGCCTAAAGCGTTCGGCCGGTTCGAGGCCGCCGCACCGAACGACCGCTGGACCGGAGATGCGCTGCATGGCCCGGTCGTGGCCGGCCGCAAGACGTACCTGTTCGCGTTCATCGACGACCACTCACGGGCCCTGACCGGGTACCGGTGGGGCCACAGCGAGGACACGATCCGACTCGAGGCCGCACTCCACCATGGCATTTCCGCCCGGGGGATCCCACGAGTGGTCTATTTGGACAACGGCTCGGCCATGATCTCCAAGCAGCTCCTGCGGGCGCTGGCTGTCCTGGGTATCCAGCTGACCCATTCCAAACCGCGCGAACCCGCCGGCCGGGGAAAGATCGAACGGGTCTTCCGGACCGTGCGTGAGCAGTTCCTCATCGAGCTCGCCGTCCCCGGCGCACTGGCCAAGATCACCGGCCTGGCGCAGCTGAACGAGCTGTTCACCGCCTGGGTCGAGACCGTGTACCACCAACGCGTCCACTCCGAGACCGGGCAAGCACCGATGGCCCGGTTCACGACCGCTGACCCGCCCGTGATCCCGACCCCAGCAGCCCTGCATGAGGCGTTCTTGTGGTCCGAGCGTCGTCTGGTCGCCAAGACCGCGACGGTGTCCCTGTTCGGTAACACCTACGAAGTCGACGCCGCCCTGGTCGGCCGCCGCGTCGAGCTCGTCTTTGACCCCTTCGATCTGACCGACCTCCAGGTCCGCTACCAAGGCCGCGATATGGGTGTCGCGATCGGTCACCAGATCGGCCGCCACGTCCACCCCGGCGCCAAACCCGAGATCGGCCCCGACCCGGCGCCACCGACCGGGATCGACTACCTCGCCCTGGTCCGCGACCGACACACCACCACGCTGCGCGAACCACCAGTGAGGTACACCGACGCGGGCCAACACACCACCAAAACCGCTGGCACCGTTGACATCACCGGCACCACGACCAGCCCAAGCGGCGGCCTCGACGTGGGGTTGGACGTGGGGTTGGAAGTCGAGCTCGCGTCGTTTGCCACCCTGCTCAAGCCCAGCCCGCCGCCGACGGTCGCAGGCCAGGTGGTCATTCCCGGCCAGCTCGACATCCTCCAGCTACTTGACCCCACCGCCAGCAACGACTCCCAGGAGCACCAGTGAGCCTTTCCCAGCTGCAACCCCACTACGGTTTCACAAGAATGCCCTTCGGGCGGGCCCTGGCCCCCCAGATGCTGCACCGCCACGCCAGCCACGCCGAAGCCGTCGCCCGCATCAGCTGGTGTATCAGCGAACGAGCCCTGGGTGTGGTCACCGGCGAGGTCGGCGCCGGCAAGACCGTCGCGATCCGCGCCGCCCTGGCCGGACTGGACGCATCCAGACACACCACCATCTACCTGGGTAACCCCGCCGTCGGAGGCCGCGGCCTCTACTCCGGGATCATCACCGCCCTGGGTGGGACCCCTCGTTTCCACAAGGCCGCGCTGATCCCACAAACCTCCGAGATGCTCGCCGCCGAGGAACACGAACGCGGCCGTACCGTCGTCCTGGTCCTGGACGAAGCCCACCTCCTGGGCATCGACCAACTCGAAGAGCTCCGGCTGCTGACGAACGCCGATATGGATTCACACTCACCCTTCGCATGCCTGCTCGTCGGTCAGCCCACCCTGCGCAGGCGGATTAAGCTCGGCACGTTCGCCGCGCTGGACCAACGGATCGCGTTGCGTTACACCATGACCGGGATGAGCGAGACCGAGACCAAAAGCTACTTGACCCATCACCTCAAGCTCGCCGGCCGCTCGGACACATTGTTCTCCGACGACGCGGTCGCACTGATCCACCAAGTCAGCCGAGGAATTCCCCGAGCAGTCAACAACCTCGCCGTTCAAGCCCTCGTGGCAGCATTCGCGACCAACAAGACCATCGTTGACGAGTCCTCAGCAAGAGCAGCTGTCACCGAAGTCACGACAGAGTGACCACCAGCGCGACACCATGAACATCAAGGCCCCGCCGGAACCCACCGGCGGGGCCCTTTTTCAGCTCAACACGTCATCACCGACGACGGCGCCGCCATCATCAACGGACGCGACCGACAACAACGGGTGGCGCGCCATACTTGAGTGCGTTCTGCAGGTAGTTGTCCAGGATGCGTTCCAGATGCTGCGGATCGACCCAAACGATCAGATCCCCCGAACACGACACAGCCACATCCCCGGTGTCCCCGCTGCCCAGTTCGAGGCACCGTTCTATGGCCTCCGCCAACACGATCAGCTCGGGCGACGTATTCAGGCCGCCGCCCTCAATGCTTGACGATGTGGACAGCTCATCGACGAGCATGGACAGGTTCAGGGCCTGGCGGTTGATAGTGGCGACAAACGTCTGCCGCTTCTCGTCGGTGAACGTCTCCCAGCTCTTGGTGAGGAGCTCGGAGAAACCAACTATCGATACGAGCGGAGAGCGCAGATCGTGCGCTATGGCGGCGGTGGAGCCCCTGATCGCTTCGTTGACCTCTTGCAGCTCCGTGTTGGCCTGTTCGACCCTGTTCCTTTCAACGTCGAGCTTGCCATTGACTTCGCCCAGCTCCGTCAACCGTTCATTTAGCTGCGCGTTGAGTCGGTCCATCTGCTGTTGCTGCGCCTTCTGCGCGCTGAGGTCGGTCACCGTCAGACAGCGGAGTACCGCATCTGGCTCCTGCGTGATGCTGACGCCCACCAGCACCGGCACGCTTCCGCCGTCCGACCGGCGCAGCGTGTGCTCGGCGTGCTCACCGGATGCTGCGGTGGCGAGCCGCCGGATGAATCGGGAACGTTCGGACTCGTCGAGCCAGTCTGAGAAGGGCTGGCCAAGCACCCGTTCCAGCGGCACCCCGAGCAGTGTCGCGAGCCGCTGGTTGGCGTACACGATCAGGCCGTCGGTGTCGGCCAGGGCTGCGCCCTCGGACATCCGCTCCACCAGATGCCGGTAGAGGCGCTCCTCGGTCTCCAGCGTGTAGATCTGCTGTTCACCTTGCCCGGTGTCCATCACGATGGCATCGACCTCGCCGGCCCGCAGTGCTCGAAGCGTTTCCTCGGCAACGGCGAGTCGGTTCGCGAGGAGAGCAATCTCCTGATCCCGGCTGGACTCGTCGGCCGTCATTGTTTAGTCGTCCTTCGCGCTGGGCAGGCCCAGCGTGGCGAGCACTCGTGGCTCGTTGGTGAAGTCGCCGATCAACACCTGAACGGGAAGCGGCAGCTCTTTGATCAGGGTCGGCACAGCCAGTACCCCGCGGGATACGACTAGTTCGGGCTGCTGGTAAATGTCGACGATCTCCAGGTCGTAGCCGGAGGGAGAGTGCCGGTCGCACAGATCGCGCAGTCGCCGCACCGCCAGGGCGGACGCGGGTGAGGCTCCGCTGATGAACAGCGTCAGGTGCAGTCGTTCCGCGGTGGGCGCCCGTTCCCCTGCCGACGGTGCGGAGGGAGTGCTCACTTTTCGTCTGCCGCTGGATTGGTGGTGCGCTGCCGCGACTGCTCCAGCCGGTCCAGCCGGACCGCCTCTTGCCGCCGCTGGCTTGTCTCGATCAGTCGCTGGGTCAGGCTCTCTTCGGCCGTGAAGTCAGCACGAAGTTCGGCCACGTGGGCCTCGACAGACTCCCTTCGGCGCTCCAGGTGGCGAGCGAGCTCCTCGGACTCCTGCGAAAGCTTCAGCGCGGTGGCCCGCTCGGTGCTCTCGGCGGCGACGCGCGCCGAACCCGTCAACACCCCTTGCGCTCCAACGAACACCGGGACAAGGCTCACCCCGTCGTTGCTGAGCAGGAACTCGCGAATCTGGTTTGAGTGCGCCATCCCGCGGGCCTTGCGCACGTACAGTCCGCGGTTGCGCTCCTCAAAAGTCTCCAAAACGACGACTTGGAGCCAGGTGTCGACCAACGAAGAGATGCTCTGGATGGGGTGCTCCAGCCCGCTTTCCTCATTCAGCACCGTCATCACGGCCGTGATGCCGGCCGACTTGAGGAAGTAGATCTGGCGCAGGAGCATGGACGAGACGTCGAACGGGGTTGCACCGCGGGCCAGGCTGCTCACCGGATCGATCACCACCAGTTTCGGAGCCAACTCCTGGGTGAGTCGTTGCATCGTGGCCAGGTGGTCCTCCAACCCGCGGGTGGTCGGCCGCTCGCAATGGAAGTGAAGTAGCCCCTGTTCCACCCAGCGAGCCATTCCCAGTCCGACCGACGACATGTTGCGCTCGATCTCCGCCTGGGACTCCTCGAAGCTGAAGTACAGCACGGACTCCCCGCGTCGGCAGGCGGCGTCGGCGAAGCTTGATGCGATCGTCGTCTTGCCGGTGCCGGATGTCCCGCTGACCAGGACACCGCTGCCCCGGAACACACCTTCTCCGCCGAGCATCTCATCCAGCCCGGCAACTCCGGTGGACAACCGCTCGCTGCTGACCTGCTGCTTCAGGCCGATCGAGGTGATTGGCAGCACCTCGAGGCCGTTGACACCGATCAAGAACGGGTACTCGTTTCTGCCGTGCAATGAGCCGCGGTACTTGAGGACCCGCATGCGTCGGGTGGCGACGTCCTGGATGACCCGGTGGTCGAGCACTACCACGCAGTCCGAGAGATACTCCTCCATGCCGTGCCGGGTGAGCATGTCCTCACCACGCTCTCCGGTAATCACAGTGGTCAGCGCTTGGTCCTTGAGCCAGCGAAACAGCCGCAGCAGCTCGGACCGGACCAGAGCCGGCTTGCTGAAAGCGATGAACAACGCCTCCACGTTGTCGATGGCGACCCGTTTCGCACCGATCTGTTCCACAGCCCAAGCCAGCCGGACCATCAGGGCCTCGAGGTTGAACGCGCCGGTCTCGACGCTCTGGCGCTCCATGGTCAGCGCGTCGACGAGCAGTCGGCCGTCTCTCTCCAGCCCGTCGAAGCCATTGATCCCCGTTGGACTTTTGGGCAACTGCACGCGCGGCCGGTCTCCTAGCTCCTCGAGCTCAGTGTTCGTCAAAATACGCCCCCTCAGATCGATGAACACACCGGTACCGTTTCTGATTATGGGGCTCGGGCTGGCCGTGCAACAGCCCTGCGACACCGGGACCGAACGACTCCGGCTGACTCACCAAGAGGTCTCGGACAACGGCGTCAGCCATGCCCGTCCCTTTTCGCCACCACGCGAGAGACACCAACGCGAGCGGCTACCAGGCAGCAGGCTCGTAGTCCTTGACGAAGCAGCCGTAGATGTCCCTGCCCAGCTCGCCCTGAACGATCGGGTCATAGACGCGTGCCGCGCCATCAACAAGATCGAGGGGTGCATGGAACCCCTCCTCGGCAAGTCGCATCTTGGTCGGGTGCGGGCGCTCGTCGGTGATCCACCCCGTGTCGACAGCGGTCATCAGGATGGTGTCCGTCTGGAGCATCTCCTGGGCGCTGGTCCGGGTGAGCATGTTGAGCGCAGCCTTGGCCATATTTGTGTGCGGATGACCCGGGCCCTTGTAGTTGCGGCTGAACTGGCCTTCCATCGCCGAGACGTTCACGACGTACTTGCGCCGGGCTGCGGAGCCTGCCATCGAGGGACGCAGACGGCTGATCAGGATGAACGGCGCGGTGGAGTTGCAGAGCTGAACCTCGAGCAGCTCCAGAGGATCCACCTCCTGCACGGGCTGCGTCCAGCTGTTCACGTCGTGCAGGTCGGGCACCAGGCCGCCGGCGTCGATCGCGGTGCCGGCTGCCACCCTGGCCGGGGTCGCTGATCCGGCACGCAGGGCGAGCTCGGACAGCCCGGTCAGCGCGTGTGGGGCGGTCGCACGCACCGTCGGGGCCTTCAGCGCGCCGGCAAGGGACGCTGGATGGGCCTCGCTGACGTGGTCGAAGGCGATCATCTCGGGCAGCGGGCCGTGCGGCAGGGGCTCTGCCTCGGCCTCGACCAGCGGCGCGTATGACCCTGGCGACCGGCGTACGGTCTGGGCAGCGTTGTTGATCAGGATGTCCAGCGGTCCCTGTGCGGCAACGGAATCGGCGAGTGCGACGACCTGGGCCGGATCTCGCAGGTCGATCCCGACGATGCGCAGCCGGTGGATCCAGTCGGAGCTGTCCTCCATCGCGGTGAACCTACGAATCGCATCCGCAGGGAAGCGAGTGGTGATCGTCGTGTGGGCACCGTCGCGCAGCAGCCGTAGCGCGATGTACATCCCGATCTTGGCGCGGCCACCGGTGAGCAGAGCACGCCGACCCGTGAGATCGGTGCGTGCGTTTCGCTTGCTTCGGTTGAGAGCGGCGCAGGGCGGGCAGAGCTGATGATAGAACGCGTCGACGTCGACGTACCGGGCCTTGCAGGTGTAACAGGAGCGCGGCTGCAACAGCCGCCCGGCGAGTGCGCCGGAAGCGTTCGACACCAGCTGAAGACCCTGGGTCTCGTCGTCTATCCGTTCGGGGGCGCCGGTCGCCGTCAAGGCGGTGACGGCTCGGTCATTCGCCAGCACCTTGTCGCGGCGCTCGGCCCGGCGCTTCTCTTTGACGCCCTTGAATATCCGCGCGGTTGCCCGCCGGATCGCGACG
The DNA here is from genome assembly GCA_035655615.1 of Dermatophilaceae bacterium. Lineage (GTDB taxonomy): Bacteria > Actinomycetota > Actinomycetes > Actinomycetales > Dermatophilaceae > UBA4719. The sequence continues at coordinate 15,161 of DASRUA010000445.1, read as the reverse complement.
GCGTCAGGGTGCTCGCTAGGCAGCTGGTCGGCCTGAGCCAGGACGTGAAGACAGAGGGCCAGGTCAGCCGCCGATATTTCGGGCGCCTCAGTTCCGGTCTGCCCAGCGCCCGTCAGCCCACCGTCGGGCGGTCGGCATGTTGGGTCCACCTCCGTCACTGGAGGCTGGTTTTCGTCGGTGGGCACCCAGAAAACTGTACGCGAGGCGGCCGCCCACCCTTTACCTCACCTCGAAGGCTGCCCTATCCGGACCAGGGACCCATGCCGCCGACCCGGGTCACGGCAATGTGCGTGACGAACCCTGGCGGTGGGTCGGGCATGGGAGGGAAAGAGGTTCCCGGCCCGACATACGTCTGCGCGAGAGCGTTCAACAGCTCGGGAGCGCCTCCCCCTGTGATCCTGGCCCGGCCATGGACCACGAGGTAGTTGCGCATCCCGACCGCGTTGCCGCCCTCGGCCTCGAACGACATCACCACTCGGGGGTCCCGGCGCATGTTCGCCAGCTTCTTCTGGCGTCCGTCCAGATGGGCCGAGACCAGCTCGTCTCCATCCAGCCCGACCCAGACGACCGTCACCTGGGGGGACCCGTCCTCGTTGATGGTCACCAGGTGCGCCAGCGCGCCGGACTCGATCACTGCTCGTGCCGCGGCGTTGAGCATGGGTGGCAATCCCCTCGCGGACTAGGTGCGCGGATTCTTGTCGGTGCCGTTGTTGTCGGTGCCGCTCTTGGCTGAGCCATTCTTGTGAGCCTTGGACTTGTCGGTGAGATCCTTGACCGCGTCCTTGCCTGACGGGTTGTCGCCGGTGGGGCCCTCGTCTCCGGCAGGCTCCGTCGGGCTGGGCAAGCCGGTCTCGTCGAGGGAGTCGGCGAGGGTGATCTCGGGCTCCGTGGTGGCAGTCGTGGTTGCCTCGTCGACGGGCGACGAAGCGGAGTGCCGACCGTTCGGCGTTGCGCCATACGAGTCCGCGAGCGGGGTGGTCCACGGGTCGTCCTTGGGTGCTGACTTCTTCATGATCGCCATGGCAGCCGCGGCTGCGCCACCAAGCAGGCCCAGTATGAGCAGTGCCCGCCTCTTCTTGCCCTTGCCCTTGCCCTTGCCTTTGCGTGAGGCGACCGCATCGCCGGAGAGGACGGAGGCAGCACCCTGGCCACGTGATACCGCTTCATCCCTGGCCGCGGCGCTGGCGGCTGCCCATACGCTGATGGCTTCGGCTATGCGGGGAATCAGCTCGTCGACGATCTTGTCCCGGGCGGTGTCAACCTTGGGCGCGAGGCCGCTGACGGCGGACTCCAACCGGGGGGCTGCCACCTCGATGCCATGCTCGACGCGTGGCCTGGCCCAATCCCTGGCGCTCTCGGTGGCCTGGCCGACCACGGGGCCAACCCGCTCGCGTAGCTGGTCGGCCAAGGTCGCAGCCGTGCTTGCCAGGGACTCCGACTGGTCCTGAACCTGCTCTGTCAGCTTCTCTGTCCTGGTCCTGGTCCGAAACATGATGTCCTCCACAGGTGATGACGTCGGCTGTGCTTCCATCCTGCACCGTACCGACGGACCTGACCACCCACACCACGGCAGGGGCCCAGCATCACCCGCCCGGACCACGGTCGGAACCCTCAGCATCACCTGCCCGGACCGGCGGACTCTCACGCTCATGCGAGGATGGCAACATGAACGTCACCCTTCACACGACCCTCGGCGACATCAATATCACGATGTTCCCCGACCACGCCCCCAAGACGGTTGCGAACTTCGTCGGACTTGCTAAAGGAACCCTGGACTACAAGGACGACGCCGGCCGCACGAGCCCTACGCCCTACTACGACGGGCTGACCTTCCACCGAGTCATCCCCGGTTTCATGATTCAGGGTGGGTGCCCCCAGGGCAGCGGTATGGGTGGCCCCGGCTACGCGTTCAATGACGAGATCAGTCCCGACAAGAACTTCAGCAAGCCCTACATCCTGGCCATGGCCAATGCCGGCACCCGTGGTGGTAAGGGAACCAACGGCTCGCAGCTCTTCATCACCACTGGCCCCACCCCGCACCTGCAGGGCAAGCACACCATCTTCGGAGAGGTCGCCGACCAGCCCAGCCGCGACGTCGTCGACAAGATCAGCGCCGTTCGTACTGCCGGCGGGGACAAGCCGGTCGAGCCGGTCGTTATCAACTCTGTCACCGTTGACGAGATCTGAGATCACCCGTCGCGCATACGGACCTCGACTGATTGGTAAGCGTCCCGCATGAGTGAGCCCGCGCCGCCCCAGGCGGAGCCTGTCTGCCCACGGCACCCCGATCGGGTGGCGTACGTGCGCTGCCAGCGCTGCGGTCGGCCGACCTGCCCTGAATGTCAGCAGCCGGCCGCAGTCGGTATCCAGTGTGTCGACTGTGTCCGTGAGGGCCAGAAGAGCATCCGTATGCCGCGCACGCAGTTCGGTGCCAAGGTCACCCCGGATGGGCGGCCGGTGGTCACCCTGACCATCATCGGTATCTGCGTGGCCGTATGGCTGCTGCAGCAGGTATCCCCCCAGCTGACCGACAGACTCGCTTTTGTGCCGATGCTCGGTAAGACCGAGCCCTGGCGCTTCCTGACTGCCGCTTTTGCGCACTCACCCGGCAACCTGTTGCACATCCTTTTCAACATGTACGCCCTGTGGATTCTCGGGCAGTATCTCGAGCCCATGCTCGGCCGGGTCAGGTTCGCAGCTCTCTATCTGGTCAGCGCGTTGGGCGGATCCGTCAGTTTTCTGTTGTTGGCCTCACCGCCGGTGAGCGTGGCGGCCTTGAACAACAACAGCAGCTGGGTGACGTCGATGGTTGGTGCCTCGGGCGCTGTCTTCGGGCTGTTCGGAGCGCTGATCGTGTTCAACCGTCACCTGGGCAGGTCGTCTCGACAGCTCTATGTCTTGCTTGTCATCAATGCCGTGCTCGGTTTCGTGCCCGGCATCGCATGGCAAGCCCACGTTGGCGGCTTCCTTACGGGTGCCGCAGTGGCGGCCGTCATCACCGGCACCGCCCCACAGCACCGGCGCAGGCTGCAACTGCCGGCACTGGCCGCGGTCCTGGTGCTGCTCGCTGTCGCGGCCACGGCCAAGTACGCCCTTGTATGACCACCTGATGCTCGGCTCGAGGCTGCATTCCATCGCGGGCCTGAGCGTCTGAGGACCAGACTTCTCGTCAGTTCTGTGGCGGGTGTGTGGCGGGTGTGTGGCGGGCAAGTTACACCGTTGTCATTTGTCCCCAATGGGGATAACGCCTGTGGATAAGTGCGTGACGTGAGGCCTAGCCTGCCGCGAAGCCCTATCGCCTAGCGCCAGCGAGTGGTCATCATGAAGCCGCTGATCATCAGGCCGAAACCAATGATCAGGTTCTTGTAGCCGAAGTTGGGGATCGGGTACTTCCCCTCCATGACGTAGAACGTCACGACCCAGAGCAGGCCCACCAGCATCAGGCCAAGCATCAGCGGCACGAACCACGGCGGGTTGGCCATCGTGGTCTTTTTGGATCGGCGCTGGGGTGGGGGGGTGTGCGTGGTCTTCGCGCGTCCCTTGGACTCGGGCACCGGCTGGCTCCTTCGATGGATGGTTCAACATGGTTCACGTGTTTGCCCTAGCGTAGAGGCTCTACACAACGAGTCGCAGGCAGGAGGTCCCCGTGACGCCACGACGCTATTTTGGCGTGCCCCGGAAGCCTGCTCGCTGGGCTGCCATAGTGCCCCTGGTCGCGGCCGGCGCCGGTCTGTTGTTCGCGACCAGCGCACAGACCTCTCAGGGCACCGACCTGCGCTCATCCGGACGTTCCGACCTGGTCGATGTCGTTCGTGCCCAGGACCGAGGGGTGCTCCTCCGTGTGGGTGCCGTCCAGCAGCTGCAGGCCGAGGTGGACGCGCTGACCGCGCGAGCGGCTCCGGGCAACAACACGGTTACCCGCCTGCGCGCCCAGGCCGGCGCGCTCGCGCCCGTCGCCGGCAGCCAGGCCGTGACCGGTCCCGCGCTGTCAGTCACTCTGAACGACTCCAAACGTACCGCCGCGAGCCTGCCCCAGGGCTCCACTGCCGACGACCTCGTCGTGCACCAGCAGGACGTCCAGAACGTGGTCAATGCGCTGTGGGCCGGGGGCGCGGAGGCGATGATGTTGCAGGACCAGCGCGTCATCTCGACCAGTGCCGTGCGGTGCGTGGGCAACACTCTGATCTTGCAGGGCCGGGTCTACTCGCCCCCCTACGTCATCCAGGCGATCGGTGACCCCGCCGCGATGCGCGCGGCGCTGGACAGGAGCGAGCAGGTCACGATCTACCGGCAGTATGTGGACTACTACGGGTTGGGCTACGACGTGAAGAGCAGTGACAAGGTGACTTTCCCGGCATATGCGGGAAGCCTGAGTCTGCAGAACGCGAAGGTCCTGCGATGACGGGGCGGCGATGAGGGGTCTGCGCTGGGGTGTCCGCACCCTCGGCGAACTGTTGATCACCTTGGGTCTGTTGGCGTTGCTCTTCGTGGCATGGCAGCTTTGGTGGACTGACGTGACCGCCAACCGTGAACAAGCCGTCGCCGTCCAGGCTCTGGAGCGGGGTTTCAGTCCGGCGGCTCTTCCCGAGCGCGGCGTCCCGGCGGAACCTCTGGCCACCCTCTCCAGAGTCCCGCTGGGAGAGGCCTTCGCGATCATGCGAATCCCGCGGTTCGGCGCCGACTACGCGAGGCCGGTTCTTCAGGGCACTGACCATGACACGCTGACCAAGGGCATCGGGCACTATCCCGGCACGGCGTTCCCCGGGCAGGTCGGCAACTTCGCCGTGGCCGGGCACCGCACGACCTATGGCAAGCCGTTCTCCAACGTCGACCTGCTCCAGAAGGGGGACGTCATCGTGGTCGAGACCAAGACCAGCTACATCGTGTATGCCGTGGACCGGCATGTGATCGTTACTCCGGACCGCGTGGAGGTCATTGCTCCCGTGCCGGAGCACCCGGGTGTCAAACCGAGCCAGGCCTGGCTGACGATGACCGCCTGCCATCCCAGGTACAGTGCGAACGAGAGGTATGTCGTGTTCGCCAAGCTCGTGAAGACCATCCCCAGGGCCAGCGGCCTTCCGGCGTCGTTCATGGCTGTTCCGGCGGGGACGGTGGGCTGAGATGTACGGACCCCTGTGGCGCCTGCTGCCCGGCCCGTGGCCGTTCAAGGTCCTGCTGTCCCTGGTTCTGGTCGTTGGGGTCGTAGCGGTCTGCTTCCTGTGGCTGTTCCCCGCGATCGCAACCTACATGCCGTTCAACGGCAACTCGGTCCAGACCGGACTGCCGTTCCCGGCATACGGCACGTTCACGACCTTTGTCACATAGGGCGGCACCGCGATGAAGAACAGCGCCACAACCGGCAACAGCGCACCCCCGAAGGGCCCGGGTAGTGCTCACATACTCGTGGTCGACAACTATGACAGCTTTGTCTTCACCATCGTCGGCTATCTTCAACAGCTTGGCGCCGAGTGTCAGGTCGTACGCAACGATGCCGTCTCGCCCGCGGATGGCGCTGGCTTCGACGGAGTTCTGGTCTCACCGGGTCCCGGAACCCCTCAGAACGCCGGAGTCTCGATAGCGATGATCGCGGCCTGTGCCGAACGCAGCCAGCCCATGCTCGGGGTCTGCCTGGGGCATCAGGCACTCGGCGTGGTCTTCGGTGCCACGGTCAACCGGGCGCCCGAGCTCTTGCACGGGAAGACCTCGGCGGTGCACCACGACGGCACCGGCGTGCTGCAGGGTCTGCCGTCGCCGTTCATCGCGACGCGCTATCACTCGCTCACCATCGACCCCGCCACGGTCACCGGTGAGCTGATCGCGACCGCGCATACCGACTCCGGAGTGATCATGGCGGTTCGTCACCGGACCCTCCCGCTGGAGGGGGTGCAGTTCCACCCCGAGAGCGTGCTGACCCGGGGTGGGCACCGGTTGTTCGCCAACTGGTTGCAGACCTGCGGCCTCGTGGACGCGGTCAGCCGGTCCGAGGGGTTGAGCCCCCTGGTCCACGACGTGACCAAGGTCGCCTCGTTGGTCGCCGCGACGTAGGTGCGTCCGGCCATGACCGCCGCGATGGTCTGTTACGTTCGCGGGCATGGGGGATCTTGTAGCTTTTTCGCGCCCGCCAGGCGGTGTGCGTTCCTGATGGTCGACGTCAGCATCTCTGTCGCCGGGGGTGCGCTCCCGGCCTACCTGGCGTCACCTTCCGACCCTGGATCTCCCGGGCCATGGCCCGGGGTGGTCGTCATCCACGACGCGCTGGGCATGACCCACGACCTGCGCCGGCAGACGGACTGGCTGGCAGGTTCGGGCTATCTCGCGGCTGCGCCGGACTTGTACCGCGGAGGCCGGAGACTTGCCTGCATACGCAAGATCATGAGTGATGCCAGGCGGCGGCACGGGCCCACATTCGACGATATCGAAGCCGTGCGCACCTGGTTGACCGCCCGCGAGGACTGCACGGGCCGCGTTGGCGTGATTGGCTTCTGCATGGGTGGCGGGTTCGCCCTGATGCTCGCTCCCGATGGCGGGTTCTCCGCCGCGAGCGTGAACTGCGGCATGGCCGCCAAGGACGTCTACTCGGAGAGCTTTCTGACCGGCGCCTGCCCCGTCATCGGCAGCTACGGCGCAAAGGATCGCGCCAATCGGGGAACCGCGGAGCGACTCGATGGGGTCCTCACCGCGGTGGGAGTCGACCACGACATCAAGACATACCCCGACGCCGGGCACGCGTTCCTCAACGACCACGACTCGGCCGACGTCCCCGCTCTCTTCGCAGTGTTCGGGTGGCTCAGCGCATCCGAGTTCCATGAGCCATCAGCGATCGACGCCCGCCGACGAATCGTCGAGTTCTTTGACCAGCACCTGAAGACGAGCAAGACCTGAAGACGAGCAAGGCCTGAAGACGAGCAAGGCCTGAAGACAGAGTCGGTCGAAGCGGCAAAGTCCATCGAGCGACGCCAGGGCGCCGCCGGTGGTGTCGCCTGTCTCAGGGAGCGGTTGTCGCCGCAGACGGGGGTGTCGTCGGGGGTGCAGTGGTGGGTAGCGGGGTTGCTGTCGGCTGGGGAACCTGTGCGACCGTCAGCACGATCTGGGTGCCGTAGTCGACGGTCTCGCCGGCATGTGTCTGGGCCAGCACTGTGCCTTCAGGCTTGTCGCTGACCGCGAACTGCGTCGTGTACTTCAACCGCGCGTTGGTCAGGGCCTGCTGAGCATCGGTGCGGTTGTTGCCAATCACGTCGGGCACCTTGACCTTGCCGCTTGCCACCTTCAGCACTACCGCCGAGCCGGCTGCCACTGATGAGTTCGCCTTGGGAACGGTCTCGATCACCTTGCCCTTGTCGACCGTGGGGTCCTCGACCTGGTCCACCGGTCCGACGGTCAGGCCCGCGGTCTTGATCGCCGCCTGGGCTGAGTCCGACGTGAAGCCGGTGACGTCCGGCACCACGACCTGGTCCGGACCGCCGGAGACGGTGATGGTGACCGTCGTCTTGGCTGGGTGCTGCTCACCGGCGGTGGGGCTCTGACCGATGACTATGCCCTTCTCCGCCGAATTGGTGACAGTGGAGACCTTGGCCACAAATCCCGCGGTCTGGAGCTTGGCCACCGCCTCGGCTTGGGTGAGCTTGAGCACGGATGGCACGGTCCTCATGGGTTGGGCCGTGTTGCCGCCCAACATTGCCTTTCCGGCCAGACCGATCAGGACCAAGGCGGCCACGACGGCCACAGCGAGCAGGATGTAGGTGGCTTTGTGGCGTTTGGGCGGCTCGTTGGACGGGTCGCTCCCGATGGCCGGCAAGCTTGCGGTGTTGTGCTGGGTGCCACCCTGCGTTTCCACGACCTGGGTTGGGTCGGCCATGGACATGGCCATGGTCGGGTCGCCGGCCAGCCCGGCCGCCCCGAGTGCTGCCCCTGCGGCTGTGCCCCGAGCCGCAGAGCTGATCGGCCGTCCGCTGCGGGCTGCCGAAAGGTCGGAGCGGAACGCCGTCGCGTCCTGGTATCGGGCTTCCCGGTCCTTGACCAGGGAGTGCAGCACCACGGCATCCATATCGGCGCTGAGACTCGGCTGGTACGCCGACGGAGGTTGGGGCGCCTGGCCCACGTGCTGGTAGGCGATCGAGACCGGCGAGTCTCCGACGAACGGCGTACGGCCGGTGAGCAGCTCGTAGAGCAGACACCCGGCGGAGTAGAGGTCGGAGCGGGCATCGACCGGATTGCCCTGTGCCTGCTCAGGCGAGAGGTACTGAGCCGTGCCGATGACGGATTGGCTCTGGGTCATGGTGGCGGCGGTGTCGGCGATGGCTCGGGCAATCCCGAAGTCCATCACCTTGACGGCGCCCGCCGGGGTCAGCATGACATTGGCCGGCTTGATGTCTCGGTGGACTATGCCCATCCGATGGCTGTACGACAGCGCGTCCAGGACACCCTCGGTGACTCTGGCTGCCTCGTCGGGCTCCATGACTGAAAGCTCGTTGAGGATCTCGCGCAAGGTGCGGCCTTCGACGTACTCCATCACGATGTAGGGCACGGAGACCTTCCCGCCACCGCTCTCGGTGTCCTCGTCCTCGCCGGAGTCATAGACCGCGACGATGGCGGGGTGGTTGAGCCCTGCGGCGGACTGTGCCTCGCGGCGGAACCGGGCCAGGAACGATGGGTCGCGGGCCAGGTCGGAGCGGAGCATCTTGATCGCCACGGTACGGCCGAGCCTGGTGTCGTGACCTGCATGGACTTCGGCCATTCCGCCGCGGCCGATCAGTTCGCCGACCTGGTACCGCCCGCCCAGCAGACGAGTTGTGCTGTTCACAGCTTGCCATCCTTTTTGTAGTCGTGACCCCTGGTCTTGCCCCTCGCCCTGGTGGACTGGCTGGGCATGGCTGAGGTGTCAGCAGGAGGCGCGGCCACAGTCGCCGCGCTGGTGCTCGAGGTCTCGCTGTTCTGGTTCGGGGTGGGTGAGGTGGTGGCCGTGACCACGGAAGGCCGGGTGTTGGTGCCGCTGCCAGGTAGGGCGAAAGCCGCCAGAACGACGAGCACGCCGGCGGCAGCCCCCGCCAGCAGCCAGGCTGGACGGAGCCGGGTTTGCCGATTCGGTATGCCGGGCGGCCCGGCCGGCATGGCCTGTGCCGACATGGCCTGGGTCTGCGCAGACAGACCCAGCGCCGGCATGGCTTGCGTTCGTGCCGGCAGACCCACAGCGGGCAGACCCAGAGCGGGCAAGGCTATTGCGGGCAAGGCTATTGCGGGCAGTGCCGAGGCGGGCAGTGCCGGCGCGCCGGCGACTGGGGCACCCGAGGCAAAGGCAGCATCCGGCATACCCAGGGCGTGGGCCATGGCGGCGGCGGTTGCCGGACGATCCGCCGGGTCCTTGGCAAGCGCGGCGTTGATCACATTGCGGATCCCGACCGGGACGCTGTCGGGCAACGGCGGTGGCGGCTGGTTGAGGTGGGCGATGGCCGTGGCGACGAGCGTGTCGGCGCTGAACGGGGGCTGCCCGGTGAGCATCTCGTGTCCCACCACGCCGAGGGCGTAGATGTCACTCGAGGCGGTCGCACTCTGGCCCATGGCCTGTTCCGGGGAGAGGTACTGGGCAGTTCCGAGGACCTGACCGGTCTGCGTCAGTGGCGCGCTGTTGACCAGACGCGAGATGCCGAAGTCCGTCAGCTTGGCGGTGCCGCCGGGGGTGATCAGGATGTTGGCCGGCTTGACGTCTCGATGGACGACACCGCCCTGATGGGCCGCCTCGAGTGCGTTTGCGGCCTGGATGAGGATCGACGCCGTCGATTGAGCTGACATCGGTGCGCGTTCGAAGATGATCTGGCTCAGTGGCTGGCCGGCAACCAGCTCCATGACGAGGTACGCCGAGCCATCGTCCTCGCCATAGTCGAACACGGTGGTGATGTTGGGGTGGTGCAACGCGGCGGAATACCGGGCTTCCGCCCGGAAACGTTCGAGGAATCCGCTCTGTTGGCTGAGGGCGGGGTTCAGGAGCTTGACCGCGACCTTGCGGTCGAGGACGGTGTCGGTGGCCGCCCAGACCTCGCCCATGCCGCCGGCGGCGATGCGCTCGGTCAGGGCGTAGCGGTCATCCAGGACCGTACCGGCAATGGGGTTCATGGCTTCAGCACCGCCTCCATGACCGCGCGCGCGATCGGTGCGGCGACTGTGCCACCGAACGCCTCGCTGCCCGCGTTTCCGCCGTTCTCGACGACCACCGCGACGGCAATCGTTGGGTCGCTGGCGGGCGCGAACGCGGTGAACCAAGCGTGCGGGTTGCCACCCTTGACGTGCTGGGCGGTTCCCGTCTTGCCCGCAACCTGGATGCCGGGGATCTGGGCGGGGGTGCCGGTGCCTGACTGGACGACGGTGACCATCATCCGGGTCAGGGCAGCCGCGACGTCCGGAGTGATCGCCTGCGAGAGCTGCTCGGGCTGGCTCTGGTCGATGACGTCCAGATTGCTGCTCCGGGTGTCCTTGACCAGGTATGGCTTCATGACTGTGCCCTTGTTGGCGATGGCAGCACTGACCATCGCCATCTGCAGCGGTGTCACTCGCACGTCGTACTGCCCGATGGCGGCCTGTGCGCTCTGTGGCGCGTTGAGCGGGGGGACGACGCTTGGAGTGACCCTCATCGGCACCTGGAGGGAGTCGCCGAAGCCGAACTTGGCTGCTTGTGCACGAAGCGCATCGCCGCCAAGGGTGAGCCCCAGCGAACCGAACGCCGTATTGCAGGAGATCTCGAGAGCGTGGGTCAGGGTCGTCTTGTCGCCCGGGCCGCAGGGCTGACGGTCATCAGTGGGAAGGTTGACGGTTGACTGGGGCAACACGAGCGTTGCCGGTCCGGGGATCTGCGAATCCTCGGTGTACTTGCCGGAGGACAGTGCTGCCGCGGCCGTGATCAGCTTGAAGGTGGAGCCCGGCGGGTAGAGGTCACCGGCGATTGCCCGGTTGACGGCGGGGCGTCCCGGATCCGCGTTCAGCGCCTTCCACGCCTTTGCGACGGAGTCGAGGTTGTGTCCCGACAGGGTCGACGGGTCGTACTGCGGGTGGCTGACCATCGCCAGGATGGCGCCGGTCTTGGGATCCAGCGCGACAACGGCACCGCGCTGGTTGCCCAGGGCCTTGTCGGCGGCTGCCTGGGCCTTCGGATTGATGGTGAGCTCGAGGCTGGCACCGCTGGGAGGCTTGCCGGTCACCATGTCGAGTAGCCGTCGGTAGAAGAGCTTGTCGGACTGCCCTGACAGCAGTGAGTTCTCGGCACCCTCGAGGCCGTAGCCGGCGCCGTAGGTGAAGGAGTAGTAGCCGGTGACCTGCGAGTAGAGCTTGGCCTGAGGGTAGGTGCGGAGCCACTTGAGCTCGTCCTTGGTGGGGACAGACTTGGCGATGGGCGTGCCGTTGACCAGGATGGCGCCGCGCTCGCGGGAGTAGCTGTCGAGCAGGGTGCGACGGTTGCCCGGACGGTCGTCGAGGCTCTTGGCCGTGACGAACTGGATCCAGGTCGTGGAGATGAGCAGGGCGCAGAAGAGCGCTGCTACCAGGAAGGACAGTCGGCGGATCGGCTTGTTCATTGGAGTCTCACCACCTGGGTGTGGGCCGACGACGCAGTGGCCAGCTCCTCGGAATCGGGCAGCGGCCGTCTGGCCTGGTCGCTGATCCGTAGCAGCAGCGCGACCAGGGCCCAGTTTGCGAGCAGGGAGGAGCCTCCGTAGGAGAGGAACGGCATCGTCAGACCGGTCAGCGGGATGACCCGGGTGACGCCCCCGACAACCACGAAGCACTGCAGCGCCATGGAGAAGGAAAGCCCGACCGCGAGCAGCTTGCCGAAACCGTCCCGGACGCCCAGGGCGGTCCGCAGACCACGCTCGACCAGCAAGACGTAGAGCAGCAGCAGGGCGAACAGTCCGATCAGCCCGATCTCCTCGCCGAAGCTGGGGATGATGAAGTCGCTCTCCGGGAAGTAGGTGAACTCAGGGTGACCACGTCCCAGCCCGCTGCCGAGCAGCCCGCCCTTGGCCATCCCCATCAGGCCCTTCACCAGCTGGTCACTGATGGCAAGTGCCTTGGTGCTGAAGGGGTCCAGCCACAACAGGACACGCGCCTGGACGTGCCCGAACAAGAGGTAGGCGACGTAGGATCCGGCACAGAACAGAATCATGCCGATCGCGATCCACGACCGACGCTCGGTCGCGACGTAGAGCATCGCGACGAAGACACCGAAGAACAACAGCGAGGAACCCAGGTCGCTCTCGAAGACAAGGACCCCGACGCTTGCCAGCCAGGCAATCAGGATCGGGCCGAGGTCCTGTCCCCTGGGCAGGGCGATCCCCATGAACCGGCGCCCGATCAGTGACAGCACATCGCGGGTCTGCACCAGGTAGCCGGCGAAGAAGATGACCAGCAGGATCTTGGCGACCTCGCCGGGCTGGAACGACATCGGCCCGATCCCGATCCAGATTCGCGAGCCGTTGATGTTGCGGCCGATGCCGGGCACCAGCGGCAGCAGCAGCATTCCCAGGCCCAGAGCCATCGCGGTGTACGTGAAACGCCGCAGCTGGCGATGGTCGCGCAGGATGATGATGACGCCTGCGGCGATGAGCACGCTAAGCGCGCTCCACATCAGCTGCTTGGGCTCGAGGAGTCGGCTCCCGGTGCGGCCATAGGCGAGGTCCAGACGGTGGATCATCACCAGACCCAGCCCGTTGAGCAGTGTCGCGATCGGCAGCATCAGCGGGTCTGCGTAGGAAGCCTTCCAACGCAGCACCAGGTGGAAGCCGACAGAGAGAGCCAGCAGTCCGAAGCCGTACTTGATCAGGTCAGGGGGGAACTTCCCGTCGATCGCCAGGCCCACCTCGAGGTAGGCCACGAGCACGATCGCGACAGCCATCAGCAACAGCACCAGCTCGACATTTCGCCTGGTGCGAGGACGGAAGGAGGTGACTGTGCTCATGGGCCGGAGGTCCCGCATGTGCCGCCTGCGGCCTTGGTGGTCTGGCACTGGATCGCCTGCACGCGCAGGTCGGTCACGAGTCGTCGTGCGTCTTCGATAGACGCGGTGCTCACGGTCGAGTCGAGCTTGCCGCGGTAGAAGTCCGGCAGATCGCTCAGCGCGATGTCGCTCTGGTCGATGGGGTGTGAGAGCTTCCATGGACCGACGTTCTGGGAGACCCCCTGGTAGATGGCGACGTGACCGTTGGCCTCGCCGACGTAGTACTGCTGCTGTGACCAGGCGTATGCCGCATAGCCGCCACCCACGGCGGCAACCAGGACCAGCAGAACCAGTGAAACGACCTTGACCCAACGCCACCGGCCGGAGCGGCGCCCTGGATCGGCCAGGCGGCCCGACTCGGCTTCTTCGGTGTCGCTGACCTCTGTGCCGAGAGCCTCGCGAGACAGTGCGGCCGCCTTTGCTGCAGGAGTCACCGGCATCGCACGGGTGGTCATGATCCTGCGCTCGGCTGCCGCGCCCACGACCTCTTGCGCCGTGGATGGCGGCTGGTCCTTGTCGAGGTCAACGACGTCGCCGATGATGCAGGTCACGTTGTCGGGCGCACCGGCGCGCATGGCCAGCTCGACCAGGCGGTCGGCGGTCAGGGCCGGCGGCTGGGCCTGCACGAGGATCTCCTCGATGGTGTCGCGTGCGACGAAACCAGAGAGGCCGTCTGAGCAGATGAGATAGCGGTCGCCGACGTGGGCCTCGCGCATGGCCAGGTCCGGCTCATCTTCGTGCTGTCCGGTCAGGACCCGGGTGACCAGTGAGCGCTGCGGATGGCCCTCTGCCTCTGCCTCGGTGATCCGGCCCTCGTCGACCAGGCTCTGAACGAACGAGTGGTCGTGCGTGATCTGGGTGAGCGTGCCGTCGCGCAGGAGGTAGGCGCGGGAGTCGCCGATGTGCGCGACCGCGATCTTGTTACCGGTCCGCAACAGTGCGGTCACCGTGGTACCCATTCCCTTGAGCTCCGGCTGCCGCTCCACGGCGTTCCGCAGCTCACTGTTCGCTGATCGGAGCGCCTCCGCGAGCCTGTCCAGAGCCTCATCCGCGCCGGGGCTCTCACCGTCGAGGCTGACCATCTCACCGATCGCGATCGAGCTCGCGACATCGCCTGCTGCGTGGCCGCCCATTCCATCGGCGACGATGAGCAGGTGGGGACCGGCATACCCGGAGTCCTGGTTCTCCTGTCGTACCAGGCCGACGTCCGATCGGGCAGCGTAGTGCAGTGCGATGGCCAAGACAGCCCTATTTCCGCAGCTCGAAGATGGTCTTGCCGATCCTCAGGGTCGTGCCAACCTCGACGGGCATGGGCTCGGTCAGCCTGTTGGACCCCAGGAACGTCCCGTTGGTGGATCCGAGGTCCTCCACGAACCATCCCCCGTCGCGACGGAAGATTCGGGCATGGCGACCGGAGGCGAAGTCGTCGTCCAGGACGAGGGTGCACTCGGGGTTGCGGCCGAGCAGCACACCGCTATCCATCAGGGACAACGTCGTTCCCGCAAGGGAGCCTTCGGTGACAGTCAGGCTGGTGGGAACTCGCTTGCCGGAAGCGCGCGCCGCTTTGGGGGCCGGCGCCCGTCTGGCGACGGGCTCGCGGGCGGGGCGGGGCGACCTGGGCTTGCCGCGGGTCAGCACTCGGGTGCCGTAGAGGTCGCCGCGCAGGACGCCGACGACGCTGAAGACGAAGATCCACAGGAGTGCCAGAAGGCCGAGACGGATCACCGTGAGGGTGAGCTCACTCATGGTTAAGGATCACCGTCGTTCCGCGCGGAAGATCAGGAGCGTTCGGCCAACGTTGACCCGGTCACCATCAGCCAGTCGCTGGCTGGTGATGCGCTCGCCGTTGACGAAGGTGCCGTTCGTCGATCCGAGGTCGCGAATGTTGGTGACCAGGTGAGGGCCGTCGCTGGTCACTCGAATCTCTGTGTGCTGCCTGGAGATACCCGGGTCGTCGAGAATGACGTCGGCAGTGTTGTCGCGTCCCAGGATCGTGATGGCGGCGAGCAGCGGGTAGTGATCCCCGTCGACGTCGAGCCAGGGTCGCTGGGCCGGGTGGCTCCGCGGGTGCGCCGACGCCGCGGGCTCGTGAGCTGTGATGGGTGAGGGTGGCAATCCCGTTGCGGAGGCCGCCGCCGCGTCGGCTGCGGGCAGCTGCGGTGACTGTGAGGCAGAGGGACCGAAT
>DASRUA010000444.1:0-2799 GCA_035655615.1 Dermatophilaceae bacterium | reverse complement strand
ACGACACCGCCACGGAGATGGTGGAGCCTGCAGGATCGATCTGAGCGCCGACTGGTCGGGGAAACGGACCATGTGCCATCAGGGGGAACGAACGAGCCCCCGACCTGCGTTTCCGCCGCGTCAGGGGCCCATTGTGGTTGGGGTGAGTGACGGGACTTGAAGTTGGCCCTCGAAGTGCCTTCACAAGCGTGTTGGTGGAAGGATCAGCCTACCTGGCCAGCAGTGATCTCAGTTGTTCTCAGTGGAACTCAGTCCTGCTCAGTTGAAGTCAGTCCGATGTGCCCCCTCGTGCCCCTCTCACCCAGCGTGTACATGCCGGTTGACGACCCCGACCGGACCTGGCCTCTTCACGCGCACGATGTCGGGACAAGTGCGGCGCAGTTCGATCCGGTCCGGCGGAGGCGTCCCGTAGGAGGCGTCCCGGATTCGATCGGTCGTTGCAACGCCTTCTTTGAAGGTGGTCCGACGATGTATCTGCGATCCGATTCTGCTGCTGGGGTTCGGTTCCTGGCCGCTATGGCTGAGGGGCGTGGTGTCAAACCTTCCGCCCGCGCGGCCGGTGTGGGTAAGGAGACCGGCTACCGGTGGTTGCGGGAGCGTTTCCTTGCCTCGCGTGCCTTGGGCGTCAGCGTGGCTGATGCCCGGGCCGAACTGGGCTACTTCTCCGCTCGTGTTGTCGAGTGGGATCGTGACCGGGCTATCGGAGTTCCGGTGCGTCATCATCTGGCCGTCCCCGTTGATGCCGAAGCCGAGTTTTGGTCACGTTTCCTGGGCGGCGAGGACAGCGAGACAGCGCGTAGGGCGGCGGGTATTGGGCGGTCGACGGCATACCGATGGATGCAGCGACGCTTCCTGACCCTGCGTGATGGCGGCGCGCCCGCTGCGGCCGTCAGACGACGGCTACGGATCGGTCCATTCCGGGCGGCTGCCTGGGAAGCTGAACGCCGGCGCGCCCTGGAGCAAGCCCGGAGTGAGCTTGCGGCAGCTGAGCGCCACGCCCGACGCGAGTCGGCCCGTCACGTCGAAAGGCTCCTGCAGCCACGCAACCGCACGAAGGCAGAATTGCGGGAGCAGCGGTACTGGGCGCTGATGCGCCAGGGCATGACGAACACGCGGGCGTGCAGGCTGCTCGGTGTGGATCGACGGACGGGAACCAACATTCGTAGACGGCAGCGCCTGCAAACTCCTCAGAATGCACGGCAAGGTCCGTCCGCGGGACGGTACCTGTCGCTGCGCGAGCGGCTACAGATCGCTGACCTCCTGCGGTTGGGCTGTTCGATGCGCCAAATCGCAGCCGACCTCGGCCGTAGTCCCTCGACGATCAAACGAGAACTCGACCGGCATCGCGACGGCCACGGCCGCTACCTGCCCCAAAGTGCGAATCACGTGGCAAAACTGGGTCGCCGCAGGCCCAAAGCGCATAAGCTGACCGCTAATCCGAAGCTGCGTCAGCTCGTGCAACGCAAACTCAACCGGTGCTGGTCACCAGACGAGATCAGCGGCTGGTTGCGGCTGACCTACCCCACCAGTCGGTCCTTGTGGGTGTGTCCAGAGACCATCTACCGGGCGCTGCTCGTGCCAGGCGGTGAGGGCCTGGACAAGCGTTACTGCCGCAAGCTGCGCACCGGTCGGCGGATCCGCAAGTCTCGGTGGCTGACCCGAAGCGGGCACGGCTCGACGGTGCGCAACATGACGATGATCGACCAGCGCCCACCGGAAGTCGCAACCAAACAGCAAGCCGGGCATTGGGAAGGCGACCTCATTGTCGGGATCGGTTCCGCCTCCGCGATGATGACGCTGCGCGAACGCACCACCCACTACGGGATCATCGTTAACCTGCCGATCGATCACACCGCCCAGAGCGTGAACAACGCGGCCATCGCCGCGTTCGCAGGCCTACCCGCGCACATGAAGAGAACGCTGACATGGGACCAAGGCGTCGAAATGGCGCGACATCAGGACCTCAGCGCTACGACCGGGGTAAAGATCTACTTCGCCGAACGCTCGAGCCCTTGGCAGAGAGGCGCCAACGAGAACTTCAACGGACTGGCCCGTCAGTACTTTCCGAAGGGAACCGACCTGTCCGTTCATTCCGTCGAACACGTCCAAGCCGTGATGCGCGAACTGAACACGCGGCCCCGCAAAACCCTCGGTTATCACACGCCGTCCGCGAGGTTTTACGCTGAAACACGCTCCGGAGGGCGGCTGCTGAAGCCGGCGGTTTTGGCTTAACCAGTCGCGGGTTCCGAGGAACGCCGCCGCCACCAATCAACGATCTGATTGGCCAGCAAGCCCTCACGATCCGGGTCTGTTCTCATGCCGAAATGTTCCTGAACCTCATCGGAAAGCCAGCCGCGGATCTCGACCTCGTCAGCTCCCTCATGGAGCTGGTCCATCATCGGACTCAACATGCAGTCGTACTCATCCGCGGCGTCCGAGTAGGCTCAATCTTCCTCTCGCGTTGCGTCGACCGCCAGAATCCGCCGTGCGGGAGCGGGAATCTCCACCGGACCGGTTCTGCGGGACGCGCCTTTGCGTAGACGGCCCGGACCTGTGCCTCTGCAGTATCAGGTTCGTACTACGGGAAGGACGGCGCCGCCGACCGAGGCCTCCGACGAGCGGGTTTTGCCGAGTCGTCCAGGTGGGCGTCAACGCTGCTGCACTTCACTCTCACTAGCGGACGACAACATGGCAGGATCGCAGTCGTGACCACCTCCTATGGTGCTTGGTCGTCCCCGATCCGCGCCGCCGACGTGGCCGACGGGGTGCGTCTGGCCTTCCCCCAGCTGGTGCCAGTGG
>DASRUA010000443.1:0-2945 GCA_035655615.1 Dermatophilaceae bacterium | reverse complement strand
ATGGCTGGGTCTGCAGGATCCCCTCGCCTCCTTGCTTTTGGTGGCGATCGGTGCCCTTGCCGTGTGGGTTGTCGTCCACCCGAGCGTGGCGGCATACGCGCTGATTGTGGTTACGCCTCTCACAGCGGGCATCGACCGGGGCGCGGCCATCCCAGTCCTACGTCCCAACGAGGCACTGGCCGCCGTCGTCGGGACCGCCCTGATCGTGCGCGCTCTCCTGTTGGTACGTGAAGGCACCCGCCCACGCATGCGGCTGAGTCAGGTCGAGTGGGCGCTGCTCGCCATGGCTGTTTCGAACTCGGTGGTGCCGTTGTTGTGGATGTTGCTTCGACACCAGGAGCTCACCGGAGATGATCTGCTCTACGCACTAGTCATGTGGAAGTTCGCGGCGGTCTACCTCATCGTGCGCGTAAGCGTCCGGACCGAGCCTCAGGTGCGACGCTGCCTGTACCTCTCCCTGGGCGCCGCAACCGTCGTTGCCGTCATCGCGATCCTTCAGGCGCTCAACCTGCTCAACGTTCGCGGGGTCCTGGCGACCTACTTCATCCCGAACGGCCACGTGGGGGCGCTGGCCAAACCCCGCGGAGGTTCCACGCTTGCGTTGCCTGCCGCCGTCGCGGACCTGATGATCTTCAACCTGGCGCTGGTTGTGGCCCTGTTGTCCCAACGCGCCCGGCCGAGGACTCTATTCTCTGGCGTTGGCGTCATCTTCGTGCTGGCCGCCATTTCGGCCGGGGAGTTTTCCAGTGCGCTCGGCCTGGTGGTTGGGGGCGTCCTCATCGCTGTGGTCGTTCGTCGGCCCCGGCTGCTGTTGCTTGCCCTACCCCTCGGTGCACTGGTCGCCATCGCGCTCTGGCCCGTCATCTCGGCACGTCTCATGGGCTTCGAGAGCGTCTCAGGTCTCCCGGTCAGCTGGACGGGGCGGCTGGACAACTTGAAGAACTACTTCCTGCCACCCCTGATGTCGCACGGCAACTACCTGTTCGGGGTCCGCCCGAGCGCTCGGGTCGCCGTGCCGAGCCAAGCGACCGGCTACGTCTGGATCGAGAGCGGCTACATCTGGCTCCTCTGGGGGGGAGGCATCCCGCTACTTCTGGCTTTCCTGTGGTTCATCCGCTCCGCTTCCGTCCGCTCCTTCACCATTGCCCGGTCGCGCCGGGACGCGGTGGGCGTCGCGGCGACGGGCCTTCTCGTCGGCGTCGTGGTCACGGCGCTCCTTATGCTGTTCGACCCACACCTGACGTACCGCGGGTCCGCGGACGCATTGTTCATTCTTGCCGCGCTGGCGCGGTGCCCGGCCCAGCCGGCAGGCACGACCGCGTCCAGCGCGATAGGCCCCCCGAAAGGAGCAGTGGCGACATGACCAGCACGGAGATACACCTCGACGAGACCGCCGGCCCGGTTGGTCGGCGCACGTTCCTGTGGGCCCATATCGTGTTCATTCTGAGCTTCGCGGCAATCGTGACGGCGACTGCGGCAGCGCTCAGTTACCACCAACCGTCGGTCTACACATCGGTCGCACGAGTGGTGGTTGAACCGCAACTACTGCCCAACGGGGGCGCACCTCCGCTGCCCGACATGGCGACGGAGAAGGTGCTCGCCACGTCGGATTCGGTGACCACAGCAGCAGCGGCCGCGCTCGGCCTGCCGCTCGATCAGGCGTCCGCTGGCCTCTCTGTGACGGTCCCCGTGGACACACACGTCTTGGAGTTCAGCTTCGTGGGACCCGTACCACGTTTGGTGGCCCAGCAAGCGGCGGCATTTTCTCAAGCCTACGCCGACTACCGCAGCTTCCACTCGACCTCGCGAGGCAAACTGTTCCCCCAGGTCGCCGAGATCATCACACCGGCGTCGTTGCCGACCTCGCCGTCCGGCCCGGACCACCTGCTCCAGATCGGAGCCGCACTGCTCCTGGGCCTCGCGCTGGGCATCAGTATGGCGGCCGCGAACGACCGTTGGGACCGCCGCGTGCGGGGGCCAGGCCACCTAGCCGAGTTGACGCACTCACCAGTTCTCGCGGTCGTGCCGAGACCCAAGGTATCCGGCCCGCAGCGCCTCGTACTGAAGGCGAGCCCCCGCTCCGGCGCAGCCGAGGCCTACCGCTTCCTTTACGCGAAGCTGCACCTCGTCGGCATCCTCGTGGTCACCTGCTCCAGTGACCGGGACAGCGAGGCGCGTGACGTCGCCGCGGCCAATCTCGCCGCTGCGGCAGCGGAGGCTGGGCGCACCGTCGTCGTCGTGGCAGACACCGTCGACCGCGTAACCCTCGACAATCTGCTCGGCGAACGGCAGTCAGACCTCGATACATATCCTGAGGTCATCGAAGGACCGCCGGTCGGCATCCGGACGCCAAGTCCCGACGGCGCCGGGAGGCGCAGGACCCCGCGGACGACCACAGACGAGCTGTCCACCGGGATCCGTGCCCTTGAGCAACTCAGCAAGCGGTACGAGGTGGTGATCCTGCAAGGCGCGCCGCTCAACAGCTCGGCAAGGACGCTGATGCGCTTGCGTCAGTGCGACGCCTGCCTCCTTGTCGTTGACACTCAACTCTCTGAGCGCGATGACGTCCAGGATGCGCACCGTGAGGCGACGCACAGCGCGCGCGGGCCGGTAATGACTGTCCTGACCCACCCGCGTAGCCCCCGTCGGTCGGGCATCGGCAAGAGCGCTGAGCACGGTCTCACCAGACTGATCATGAAGCGGAAGCTGTCCTCACCCGGCGACGAGGCCCGAACGGAGACTGTGGCATGACGACTCAGGAGGTCAAGGAGGGGCGGGCGGGACAGGCCGCCGTACGACCCGCCGATCAGTGCCACATCTTCTTGGTCCGGCACGGCACGACCACCATGAACGTCAGCAACCGCTACCGCGGACGGTGCGACGTGCCTCTTGACGCGCAGGGCTATCAGGACGCAGTCCACGCAGCGCGGGCCCTGTCGGGTGCC
>DASRUA010000442.1:0-22446 GCA_035655615.1 Dermatophilaceae bacterium | reverse complement strand
GACGCTGGCGATCCCTTCGACGACGTCGCCGTCGCCCGGGATGATCTCGCCGGCCACCACGACCACCTTGTCGCCGAGGGTGAGCTGGGTGGCGGGGACGTTTTCTTGGGTGCCGTCGTCGCGCAGCCGGTTGGCGATGGTCTCGGTCTTGGCCCGGCGCAGGCTGGCCGCCTGGGCCTTGCCGCGGCCTTCGGCCACGGCCTCGGCGAGGTTGGCGAAGATGACCGTGAGCCACAGCCAGACGGTGACCCACCAGGCGAACGTGGTGGGCGCCGAGATGGCGAGCACGGTGCACCCGGCGGCGCCGACCTCGACGACGAACATGACGGGGCTGTGGACCATGACGCGCGGGTCGAGCTTGCGGACCGCGTCCGGGATCGAGGTGAGCAGCATCTTCGGGTCGAGGAAGCCCGCCTGGACCCGCGAGGGGGCCCTGTCGTTATCAGGCGTGGCAGCTGACATGGCGGGAGGTCCTTCGGGGTCGGGTGAGGTGTGGGGTTCGGGGCCGCTGATGGTTGTCGACATCACAAGCCTTCCGCCAGTGGCCCGAGCGCAAGGGCGGGGAAATACGTCAGCCCGGCCACGATGATGATCACGCCGGCGAGCAGCATCACGAACAAGGCGGTGTGCGTGGGCAGGGTGCCGGCTGTGGCCGGGACCGATCTCTGACGTGCCAGCGACCCGGCCAGCCCGAGGGCGAGCACGATGGGGATCAACCGGCCCCCGAGCATGACAAGGCCGAGCGCAACGTTGTAGAAGCCGGTGTTCACCGACAGGCCGGCGAACGCGGACCCGTTGTTGTTGGCCGCGGACATGAACGCGTAGAGCACCTCGGACAGGCCGTGCGGTCCCGGGTTGAGGATGGACGCCCTGGCCGCGGACAGTCCCATCGCGAGCCCGGTCCCGGCCAGCACGAGCACCGGCGTCGTCAGGATGTACAAAGAGACGAGCTTGATCTCACGGCCGGTGATCTTCTTGTGCAGGTACTCCGGGGTGCGCCCGACCATGAGGCCGGCGATGAACACCGCGACGATCGCGACCACGAGGATCCCATAGATTCCGGAGCCGGTGCCGCCGGGCGCGACCTCACCCAATCCCATGTTGAAGATCAGCAGGCCGCCGCCCAGTGCGGTGAACGAGGAGTGGAACGCGTCGACCGCACCGGTCGAGGTGCCGGTGGTCGATGTCGCGAACAGCGAGGACGCGGCAACACCGAACCGGGTCTCCTTGCCTTCCATGGCCGCTCCGGCCAGCTTGAGTGCGGTCCCGGGGTGAGCAGCCTCCAGTGACCACACACCGGCCAGGATCAAACCCCACAGGGAGGCCATCGTGGCCAGGATGGCGTAGCCCTGCCGCTTGTCCTTGACCATCAGCCCGAAGGTGCGGGTCAGGGCGACCGGGATGAGCAGTATGAGGAAGATCTCAAAGAGGTTCGAGAAGGGGTTGGGGTTCTCGAAGGGGTGCGCCGAGTTGGCGTTGTAGAAGCCGCCGCCGTTGGTGCCGAGCTCCTTGATGGCCTCCTGGGAGGCGACTGGCCCGCCGGTGATGCTCTGGTGGATGCCGGCCAAGGTGGTGGCACCGGTTCCGGAAGAGAAGTTCTGCACCGCACCGGCCGCGATCAGGGCGATCGCTCCGACGACCGCCAGCGGCAGCAGGATACGCAGGCAACCCCGGATCAGGTCCACCCAGAAGTTGCCGATCCGGTCGGTGCGGGAACGGATGAAGCCGCGGATCAGCGCCACCGCCACAGCCATGCCCACCGCGGCCGAGGCGAAGTTCTGCACGGCGAGCCCGGCCATCTGTGCCAGGTGGCCCATCGTCGACTCACCCGAGTAGGACTGCCAGTTGGTGTTGGTCAGGAACGACGCGGCGGTGTTGAATGCCTGGTCGGGTGCGACGCCGGGGAAACCCAGGCTCAGCGGCAGGTGCGACTGGAACCGCAGCAGGCCATACAGGAACAGCAGGCTTACCGCGGAGAACGCGAGCAGGGAGCGGGCGTAGACCGGCCAGCGCTGGTCGGCCTGCGGATCCACGCCCATCACCTTGTAGCAGACCCGCTCGATGCGGGTGTCATGCTCGCTGGTGTAGACCCGCGCCATGTAGGCGCCCAGCGGCCGGTAGCAGGCGGCGAGCGCAGCAATCAGCAGAGCGACCTGCAGCAGGCCGGCAGTGGTGTCAGACATCTCAGAAACGCTCCGGGAAGAGAAGAGCCGCCACGAGGTAGCCGAGAAGAAGAACGGACACGATAAGCCCCGCGGCATTCTCGATGCTCACAGTCGCTCGACCCCCTTGAGGATGAGTGAGGCGAGCGCAAAGAACGCTCCGGTGAGGATCACGAACACGAGATCGGACATTGCATGCACTCCAGTCATCAGGTGGCTTAAACGGCGACCACGATGGAATTCTGGGGTGTTGAGGGATGCCGCGTCGACAAATTGACGGCTTATTGACGGGAATCGTGCGAAACCATGACGCCTGCGTCCGCTAGGTGGGCGGGCGACCTTGCGCACGTTGCCGATCAGGGGTGGTCAAGTGCCTCGTATGTCGCCAGGCTGGGTCCGCGGGTGGCCTGCAGATCGCGGGCGCCCGCCTCGGCAGCGCGCATGACGCGCAGGATGTTGCCGCCGGCCAGCTTGGTCAGGTCCTGGTAGGACCAGCCGCGGTCGGCCAGGGCGACGAACAGGCGCGGATAGCCGCTGACGTCCTCCAGACCGATCGGCAGATCCTCGGTGCCGTCGAAGTCGCCGCCGATACCGACGTGGTTGACGCCGGCGACCTCACGCACGTGCTCGATGTGAGCCACGACCTGGTCGATCGTCGCGGTGGGCTTGGCATGCTTCTTGCGGTACGTGGCGGCGAACAGGTCGAACGCGATGTGGTCGGTGGGCTTGACGCCGGCCTGGAGCGCCGCCAGCGAGGCCTCCTTGTGCCATTGGCCTGCAGCCGGGGAGACGAAATGGGGCACGAACGTCACCATGCACACGCCGTCCTTCTCGCCCAGGGTCGTGAGCACATCGTCAGGGACGTTGCGGGTCATGTCGCAGATGACGCGGGCGGACGAGTGCGAGAAGATCACGGGCACCTCACTGACCCGCAGAGCGTCCCGCATGGTGTCGGCAGAGACGTGCGAGAGGTCGACGAGCATGCCGATGCGGTTCATCTCGCGCACCACCTCGACGCCAAAGGCCGAGAGCCCGCCGCACACCGGCTTGTCGGTGGCCGAGTCGGCCCACGGGACGTTGTCGTTGTGGGTCAGCGTCAGATAGCGGACACCGAGCACGTGCAGCATCCGCAGCGCGGCCAGGGAACAGCCGATCGAGTGCCCGCCCTCGGCTCCCATGAGTGAGGCGATGCGCCCCGACGCGAAGACAGCCTCGAGCTCGTCCGCGGTGCGCGCGAAACCCAGCTGGTCGCCATACCGGGAGACCATCTGGTGGACCGCGTCGATCTGTTCCAGGGTCTGGATGACCGCCGCGCCATCGGGCAGTGTGGAAGGCACCCAGACCGACCAGAACTGCGCGCCGACGCCGCCGGCACGCAGACGCGGGAGGTCGGTTTGCGTGCTGCCCTGACGGCGTGCGAGGTCCAGCCGGTCGAAGTCGTATCCCGTCTGTTCGCGCGCCTCCCAGGCGAGGTCATTGTGCCCGTCGATCAGCGGGTGCCTTCGCAGCAGTTCGGTCACGCGGGCGAGGGTGTCAGGGGCAATGGTGTCTGGGGCGAGGTCGGGCATGCGGTCATTCAACAGCAGTCCACCTACGATGGGGGTATGACGCCCCAGACCTCGAGCGCTACCGGCGGCCCCCGGAGCGTGGCGTTGGTCACATTGGGATGCGCTCGCAACGAGGTCGACTCCGAGGAGCTCGCTGGTCGTCTGGCGGCCGAGGGCTGGTTGTTGGTCGATGACGCCGCCCAGGCTGATGTCGCCGTGATCAACACCTGCGGCTTCGTTCAGCAGGCCAAGAAGGACTCCATCGACGCGCTCCTCGAGGCCTCCGAGCTCAAGGGCTCGGGACGTACCCAGAAAGTCGTGGCGGTGGGCTGTCTGGCCGAGCGGTATGGCGAGGAGCTCGCCGCTGAGCTGCCAGAGGCTGACGCCGTGCTCGGCTTCGACTCCTACGCCGACATGTCGAGCCACCTCACCTCGATTCTGAACGGCAACAAGCACATCTCGCACGTGCCGTCGGACCGTCGGCGCCTGCTGCCCCTGTCGCCGGCCTCGCGGCAGGCCTCCGCAGGGTCCGTGGCCCTGCCCGGCCACGGTGGGTCGCTCTCGATGCCGGCGGAGGTGCTTGTCAGCACAGCTCCGGCCATCGAGACGATCGAGGGACCGGCTCCGGCCAGCGGTCCACGCGTTATCCGCGCACGCCTGGATGGTCGGCCGTGGGCACCGTTGAAGATCGCCAGCGGTTGTGACCGGCGCTGTGCCTTCTGCGCCATCCCGATGTTCCGCGGGTCTTTCGTGTCGAGGCGGCCCGCCGACATCCTGGCCGAAGCCCGGTGGCTCGGCGAGCACGACGTCAGGGAGATCTTCCTGGTCAGCGAGAACTCCACGTCATACGGCAAGGACCTCGGGGATCTGAGCCTGCTGGAGACGATGCTGCCCGAGATCGCCAAGGTTGATGGCATCGAGCGGGTCCGGGTGTCCTACCTTCAGCCGGCCGAGATCCGGATGGACCTGCTCGACGTCATGGCCTCGACGCCGGGTGTCGTGCCGTACTTCGACATCTCCTTCCAGCACGCCTCGGAGAGCCTGCTGCGCAAGATGCGCCGGTTCGGCTCGCCTCAGGCGTTCCTAGACCTGATCGACCAGGTCCGTGCCCGCGCCCCGCTCGCCGGCATCCGGTCCAACGTCATCGTCGGGTTCCCCGGAGAGACGCAGCAGGACCTCGACGAGCTCGAGGCCTTCCTGATCGCCGCGCGTCTGGACGTGGTCGGCGTGTTCGGCTACTCCGACGAGGACGGCACCGAGGCCCAGACCCATGAGGACAAGTTCGACAGGCATGTCATCTCCGATCGTGTCGCGCACTTCACGACGCTGGTGGAGGAGCTCAACATCCAGCGCGCCGAGGAGCGCATCGGCGAGCGGGTCGAAGTCCTGGTCGACGGGATCGACGAAGACACCGACGAGCTGACCGGACGGGCAGCCCATCAGGGGCCCGACGTCGATGGCGCCACGATCCTTCGGCTGCGCCCGCGCACCCAGGCCCCGGCTGTCGGCCAGATCATCGCCGCGGTGGTACTCGACACCGACGGTATCGACCTCATCGCGGAACCCGAGTGATCCCCGCCGCGGATGACACCCACGTTCGGCCTCCGCAGGCGAGCGTCTGGAACATCGCCAACGCGCTCACCATCTTGCGCATCGCCCTGGTACCCGTCTTCGGGTGGTTCCTGCTGCATGACGACGGCCAGCAGACGAGCTACCGCCTGCTTGCCGCCGCTGTGTTCGTGGTCGCAACGGCGACCGACCGGATGGACGGCGACATCGCGAGGTCAAGGGGCCTGGTCACTGACTTCGGCAAGGTGAGCGACCCGATCGCCGACAAGGCCCTGATGGGTATGGCGCTCGTCGGGCTCTCGATCATCGATCTGCTCCCGTGGTGGGTCACCGTCGTGGTCCTGGTCCGGGAGATCGGCATCACCGCATTGCGGTTCATGGTCATCCGGCACGGCGTGATGCCGGCCAGTCGCGGTGGCAAGCTCAAGACCGCGCTGCAGGCGGTCGCGATCCTGCTCTACGTCTTGCCGTTGAGCGATCCCTGGCACACCGTGGCCGTGGTGGTGATGACGTTGGCAGTCATCGTGACAGTGGCAACCGGCGTCGACTACGTGCTGCGGGCGCACACGCTGCGCAATACCAGCCCCCGTGCACAGGCAAAACGTGACCGTCGCGCGGCGGCGGCACTCGAGGCGGCGGCACTCGAGGCGGCAGCTCGTGAGGCGGCAGCTCGTGAGGCGGCAGCACGTGAGGCGGCAGCACGGCATACCGCGAAGCCCGAGGTCTGAGGGTGGCGCCCGGCGCGGCTGCCGATCTGGTGGCGCGTCTGACCGCCGCGGGTCAGACGGTGGCGGTTGCCGAGTCGCTGACCGGGGGCCTGGTCGCTGCGGCGCTGACCGATATTCCCGGTGCGTCGGTTGTCGTGCGCGGGGGTGTCCTCGCCTACGCGACAGACCTCAAGGCTCAGGTGCTTGGGGTCGATGAGACGTTGCTGGCTCGGGTGGGAGCCGTGGACGCCGACGTGGCCGAGCAGATGGCAAACGGGGTGCGGTCTCTGATGGGTGCGACCTATGGCCTGGCCACCACGGGTGTGGCGGGGCCGGATCAGGCTGACGGCAAACCTGTGGGCACGGTTTTCGTCGCAGTCGTCGGGCCAGGCTCCTCAAGGGTCAAGGCACTGAAACTGCCCGGGGATCGCGGGAGTGTCCGGGCGCAAAGCGTGCTGGCGGTCCTGGCGCTGCTTGCCGAGGATCTTGGCGCCAGAGCCGGGGAAGATCCTCTCGCTGCGCACAGTTGACTCAATCTATGGGACCCATCCGCCAATCCGGCAGGCGAACCGCATGGCATGGGGGGTACCGTTGTTGGTAAGGACTGTTGCTCGAACTGCTATTTGGGGAGGCGTCATGATTGTGCTTCGTCGTGAAGTCGGTGACGTTCTCCGTGGCCACCGACAGGCGCAGGGGCGTACCTTGCGTGAGATCTCGGCGTCTGCTGCCGTTTCGCTCGGTTATCTGAGTGAAGTCGAGCGCGGTGAGAAGGAAGCCTCCTCGGAGCTGCTCGCGTCCATCTGTGCGGCTCTGCACCTGCCGATGTCCCAGATGCTCAGTGACGTTTCGGACCGGGCCGCCGAGTCTGAGGCCATCAGCGCGTTGGCGACCCTGCCGATCTCTCAACGCGCCGACACCCTGGTCCGCGCCTCCGCCGCCTGATCCCCTTCCGCAAACCTGGGGACTGTGTTCCTCTCTCGACCACAAACCTATGGACTGTGCTCTCTGTTTGACCGCGAACCTGGGGCCTGTGTGCTGTCTGGCACTGGCCCGCTGTCATAGGACCCTGGTTGACCAACCGAAGCTAACCTGATGTTTGGTGAGTCGTGTCAGAGGAGGTGACGTGGCGAGCATTGTGCCCGGGATTGACCCTGACGTTCCGCCCAGTGGGCCCGGTTGTGCGGAATGCGAGGCCAGTGGTGACTGGCAGCTGCACCTGCACGCATGACGCGGTCGTCAACGTCTCAGGCGTAGGCCCCGGGGCGTTGCGTGGAAGCCGGCCCCGGCGAGGGCGGTTGCCAGAGGATGATCCGGACGCAGGACCGAGGCGCCATCCGCCTTCTCGACGGTCAGCTTGCCCAACGCCCCCTCGCGTACAGCCAGAGCCAGCGCATCGGCGGCGGACTGCAGCAGCCCCGGGTCGTCTGTCCAGGACAACAGGGTCCTGCCACCGCGCTCCACGTACAGGGTGAGTGCGCCATCGACCAGCACCACCAGTGCACCAGCTTTGCGACCAGGTTTGTGTCCATGGGCGGCCGGTGGACCCGGCCGTGGACTGGACTGTGGACCGGACACCGCTTTGGCCGCAGGTTTGGAGCCCCCGGGATCGTCGCTCAGATCAGTGACCCGGGCGGGCCAGCTGAGAGCTGCGCCATAGGGATTGGCCGGGTCCGAGGCCGCGAGAACCAGTGCTGACGGCGCGTTGTCCTGGCGTTCCGCATCTGGGGATTCGAGCTCGTCTGGCAGCGGCCGGCTCTGAGCGCGAAGACGGTCAACAGCGCCGGTGGTCGCGAACTGTGCTGCCCCCAGACTCTCGACAAAGTAGCCACGCCGCACCCGCCCGGACTCCTCAGCGGCAGCCAGCACCCGGTAGACGCCGGCGAAACCGCCCGCAACCCCTTCTGCGACAACGGAGCCACGGGTGACGATGCCGTAGCGATCCAGTAGTACCTCGGCCGTGGCGTAGGAGCGAACGGTGGCGTCAGGGTCGATGCTCGGCAGCAGCGACCATCGGCCGGCCGCAGTGGAAGGTCCGGTGCGCGGCGACGACGAGGTCCTCCCGGTGGAAAGCCGGCGACCGGACAGCGCGCCGAGGCTGCCGGATCTGCCGGAGTACCGGGCCGAGCGCGGGGCAGTGCGCCGTGGCTTGTGTGCTGTCCGTCCGCCCATGAGCAGTGCCCGCAAGGGGGCCAGTGTGTCGTTGGTGATGTACCCAGCCCAGATCAGGTCCCACAGAATGCGCGTCAGCCGCTCGTCGTCGTTGATGGCGACGGTGTCGTCGTTGATGGCGACCGTGTGGTCGTTGACGGCGACCGCGTCCGCGAGGGTGCGGAAGAAGAACGCGCCCCCACCGCCCAGGGCGTCCAGCACCTCGCGATGGCGCTCGGAGAGGTCGAGGTCCTGCGACGGTGCTGCCAGGGTCAGGTGTGCGGTTTCGGCGAGGTGCAGCGACACCCATCCGTCGTCGCCGGGCAGCGCTCCGTGCCCGCGCCAGATCACCTCGCCGCTGGTCGTCAGCTCGTCCAGCAAAGCCGGGCCGTATGCCGCCACCCTGCTGGGGAGCACCAGCGTCTCCAGTGCGCTTGCCGGCAGCACCGCTCCGGCCAGCTGCTCGACCGCCCGAAGGACGCCTTCGGTGCCACGCAGACCTGCGCCAACTCCTTGCCAGGAGGGCAAGAACCGGGCCAGATCGACGGCCGGAACGGGCTCGACCTCGGCGCGAAGTGCTGCCAGGGAGCGACGCCGAAGAGTGCGCAGAACCTCCGCGTCGCAGAAGTCGTTGCCGTGGACCCCGCCCCCGGACTCGATCGGTCGCAGCTCGCCCTCCACGACCCGGCCGCCGGCCACGAGCCGGCGGAGAACGTCGGCCACCACGGCCATACCGAGGCCGAACCAGTCGGCGACATCTCGAGCGGTGAAGGGGCCATGTGTCCGGGCGTACCGCGCGATCAGATCGCCCAGCGGGTCGGGAACCGACTCGAGGAAGACCTGGGGGACACCAACCGGCAGCGCGACACCCAGGGCGTCACGCAGCCGCCCTGAGTCCTCGATGGCGGCCCAGCGCTCCTCGCCCCCGACTCTCACCCGGATCAGCCGCCGGTCGCTCTCGAGGTCGACCAGCCAGGCGGAGACGTCCTTGGCAGTGGATCCCTCGACACATCGCTCAAGGATGGCCTGATGTGGTTCAGCGCCCAGCACCCTCACCAGATCTGCGACGTCTTCCATGCCCCGGCAACGCCGTCCTTGCGCAAGACGTTGCAGCTCGGACTCCGTCTGCGCCAAGGCTGCAGGGTCGAGCAGGTCTCGCAGCGCGGCGCCCTCGCCACGTCCGAGCAGCTCGGCCAGCAAGGTGGGGTCCAGCGACAAGGCCGCAGCACGCCGCTCGGCCAGAGGAGAGTCACCCTCGTACAGGAACTGCGCGACATAGCCAAACATCAGGCTGCGGGCGAACGGTGATGGCATCGGGGTCTCGACCTCGACGAGACGCACCTTGCGAGAATCGATCTCGCGCATCAGGGCGCTCAGACCCGGCACGTCGAAGACGTCCTGCACGCACTCGCGCACCGTCTCCAGGATGATCGGGAAGGACGCGTACTGGCTTGCCACGCTCAGCAGCTGAGCCGACCGCTGGCGTTGCTGCCACAGGGCCTGCCGGCGGTCGGGTCGGCGGCGCGGCAGCAACAGAGCCCGCGCAGCACACTCGCGGAAACGCGCTGCGAACAGTGCCGTTCCGCCGATCTCGGTGGTGACGAGATCGTGGACGTCATCCGCGTCGAGCGCGATCAGGGACATCAGCTCATTCCCGAGGCCGGCCGATCCCATGCCGGTTGACCGCGTGCCGATCGACATCGTGTCGGCCGAGGGAGGGTCTGCCTCGAACTCGATGTCGGGCAGCCGGAACACGATGCCGTCATCACCATGCATGGCCTGCACGTCCATGCCGAAGCGCTCACGCATCCTGGCCGCGACACACAACGCCCACGGAGCGTGGACCTGCGCTCCGAAGGGGGAGTGCACGGCCACCCGCCAGTCGCCGAGCTCATCGCGAAACCGCTCGACCACGATGGTGCGGTCGTCAGGGACGTGCCTGGTGGCCTCACGCTGTTCGTCCAGGTAGGTGAGCAGGTTGTCCGCGGCCCAGGCATCCAGACCGGTGGCGGTCACCCTGGCCCGCGCCTTCTCTGGGCCCAGTCGGCCAAGCTCGCGAACGAACTCGCCCACGGCCCGGCCCAGCTCGGCAGGCCGGCCCAGTGAGTCGCCCTTCCAGAACGGCAGCTTGCCGGGCTGGCCGGGCGCCGGGGTGACCAGCACCTTGTCGTGGGTGATGTCCTCGATCCGCCACGACGAGGTGCCCAGGGTGAACACATCGCCGACCCGCGACTCGTAGACCATCTCTTCGTCGAGCTCACCCACCCGCCGCCCGGTGCCCTCGCCGGAGGCGAGGAATACGGCATACAGACCGCGGTCTGGGATCGTGCCCCCGCTGGTGACTGCGAGCCGCTGCGCTCCTGGCCGCCCGCTGAGCGTGCCCGTCACCCGGTCCCAGACCAGGCGCGGTCGCAGCTCGGCGAACTCGTCGCTCGGGTAACGCCCGGACAGCATGTCCAGCACTGACTCCAGGATGGATCGGGGGAGGCTGGCGAACGGAGTCGCCTTGCGTACCAGCGCCTCCAGATCATCAACCGCCCAGTCGTCCATCGAGCACATGGCGACGATCTGCTGGGCCAGGACGTCGACCGGGTTCGCCGGGACATGCAGCGACTCGATGGCTCCCTGACGCATCCTGTCGACCACCACGGCGGTCTGCACGAGGTCTCCGCGGAACTTGGGGAAGACCACTCCGCGAGACACCGCGCCCACCTGGTGACCCGCGCGCCCGACCCGTTGCAGCCCGCTGGCCACGCTCGGAGGCGACTCCACCTGGATGACCAGGTCGATCGCGCCCATGTCGATGCCTAGCTCGAGGGAGCTGGTGGCGACGACCGCGGGCAGGCGGCCGGCCTTGAGGTCCTCCTCGATCAGGGCGCGCTGCTCCTTGCTGACCGAGCCGTGGTGAGCGCGGGCAAGCGTTCCCGGAGCGCCCCTGGATGTGCCTGCCTGTGCCATCATCTGCGCGGGCGTCCGGAAGTTGTTCGTGTTCCGGTTGCTCACCTCTTTGTTTACCGTGTTGTCTGCGGTGTCCACGCTGACCGTGGCGTCCGGATGCCCAGCAGCGCCAGGAGGTCCAGCGGGGGGCCCGGTAAGGGACGCGAGCTGGAGGCGCTCTTCCCAGATCTCGTTGAGCCTGGCGGTCAGACGCTCGGCCTGACGGCGAGAGTTGGCGAACACCAACGTTGAGCGATGTTGGGCGATCAGGTCGACGATGCGTTCCTCGACATGCGGCCAGATCGAGGCCCGACGCTCGGGACCGTTCGCGGCACTGTTGCCGTCCGCGACCGCCTCGCCCAGTGCGGACATGTCCGGGATGGGGACGACCACCTGGAGGTCCCACCGTTTTGTCGACGAGGGCTGGACGACGGTGACCGGCCGACCACCCGAAAGGAAGCGTGAGACCTCCTCGACCGGCCGCACGGTGGCGGACAGGCCCACCCGCTGAGCGGGCTTGTCCAGCAGGGCATCCAGGCGTTCGAGGCTCAGAGTGAGGTGCGCGCCACGCTTGGTGCCGGCCACGGCGTGGATCTCGTCCAGGATGACGGTCTCGACACCGGCGAGAGCCTCACGCG
The DNA here is from genome assembly GCA_035655615.1 of Dermatophilaceae bacterium. Classification (GTDB taxonomy): domain Bacteria; phylum Actinomycetota; class Actinomycetes; order Actinomycetales; family Dermatophilaceae; genus UBA4719. Next base: position 10,738 of record DASRUA010000442.1, on the reverse strand, counting down.
CCTTGGAGGTCAAGATCAGGAACAGGGACTCGGGGGTGGTGATGAGGACGTCGGCGGGGCGGCGGGCGAACAGCCTGCGGTCAGCCGCCGACGTGTCGCCGGATCGGACCGCGACGCTCACCTCGGGCCTCGGGAGGCCGAGCCGGGCGGCGGCGTGACCGATGCCGACCAGGGGTGAGCGCAGGTTGCGTTCGACATCCACGGCCAGAGCCTTCATCGGCGAGACGTAGAGGACGCGGCATCTGCGCAGTGGTTCGGCAGGCGGGGGAGTCGTGGCCAGGCGGTCCAGCGCCCACAGGAACGCAGACAGCGTCTTGCCGGAGCCAGTCGGGGCCACCACGAGGGTGTGGGCGCCGGAGCTGATGGCATCCCAGGCGCCAACCTGCGCGGTCGTGGGCTCGGCGAAGCTCCCGCTGAACCAGTCTCGGGTCGCGGGCGAGAAGCGTTCGAGGACGTCGCCCTTCTTCATGACCAACCAGCCTGCCACGTTCCACCGACAACGCCACGAGCCAGATGTCAACGGTCCTCTTGGGAAGGCTCAAGGTGAGTTGCGCGACCCACTGCTGTTCATATCCTGGGGTCTGGAAAACGGGTGTGCCTCGCAACACTTTCCGCGTAATGTGCCGAGAGTAGTCCTGACTCTGGGGGTGGATTCTGATGGCTCTGGCGCACAAGCTGGTTGGCAATGCGATGCAGATGGCGGTGTGCCAGCTGGGGGAGGGCCAGAGCGTCTATTGCGAGGCAGGCAAGTTCTTGTGGAAGACGGTCAACGTCTCGGTGGAGACGCGGCTGACCAAGCCCCAGGGCAACCAGCAGGGCGCGCCGGCGAGCGCCGGCGGCCTGTTCCAGAAGGCACTTGACATCAGCAAGCGAGTTCTCGCCGGTGAGAGCCTGGCCTTCCAGTACTACCGGGCCAACGGTGGTAGCGGGCTGGTCACCTTCGCGGGCGTCCTGCCGGGGGAGATGCGCGCCCTAGAGCTGGACGGTACGACGGGCTGGTATGCCGAGAAGGACGCGTTCGTGGCAGCCGAGTCCACCGTTGACTTCGACATCGCGTTCTCTGGCTTCAAGACGGGCAGGAAGGGTGGTGAGGGCTTCATCCTCGAGCGGTTCAGCGGGCACGGCACGGTGCTGATTGCCGGAGCCGGCAACTTCATCGAGCTCAACCCCGCCAAGTACGGCGGCAAGATCCAGGTCGACACCGGCTGCGTCGTGGCTTTCCAGGACACCGTGCGCTACGGCGTGGAGCGCGTCGGGGCACTCAACACCCAGACGATGATGACTGGGATGTTCGGCGGCGAGGGGCTCTCGCTGGCAACACTTGAGGGCGACGGCCAGGTCATCCTTCAGTCTATGACCATCGAAGGGCTCGCCCACGCTCTCGCCAAGAACATGGGGGTGGGCAACGACAAACAAGGTCCGCTGGGCGGTTTGCTCTCGGGCAGTCAGGATTAGCACATGGGATTCATGGACAAGGCGCGCGAAGCCGCGCAGCAGGCCACTGCCAAGGCGCAGCAAGGCCTCGCTCAAGGGCAGGCCAAGCTCGACGAGGCGCAGACCTCCCGGGACGCCGACGGGTTGTTGCGCGACCTCGGGGCCGCGTTCTACGCCGAACAGCGCAGCGGTGGCTCGCACGAAGCTGTCGTGGCCGCACTCGGCGCGGTGGACGCACACGTCGCGGCGCACGGTCCCCTCGGGCAAGCGGGGCAAGCGGGGCCAGGGTCTTCTGCCGCCGCGCCCCAGCCGCCGGGTCAGCCGGGCGCACCGGCTGGTTCGCCGTCCGGGACTCCGCCGGCTGAGCCGTCCGGGACTCCTCCGGCGGGGCCGACTGCCGGTCCTCCGGCATCCGGCGGGTTCACCCTGGACGACATCTGACTGGGGTTACCCGACCGGGCCACCCACCAGGAATGGATCAGCCGAAAGGCGGGGAGCCGGTCGAGATGGGCACCGGCTTGTTGCGCGACCCATCGACGACTGCCCGGCTGCCCAGCGGGGCAGTGAGCGAGATCCGGACGAGCTTGGCGCCATAGTCGGAAGTGCAGGCCTGGTCGGTCGGCATGGGCGCGCGGGTGAGCGTCACGACGATCCTGGCTGGCCCCTGGACGAGGGTGTGGCGCACGGCCTTGCTGGGGCAGCTACTCGAGTCGCCGTAGCGGGCCACGACCACCATCGGATCGGGGTCGGCATACGCCGCATCGAACCCAAAGGCCTCGCGCTGGGACGCCGGCGGCCCCGCCGTACGAGTGCTGTTGAACAGCAGCGCCACGACGATGAGCACGGCGAGTGCGCCGCCGGCTGCGGCGACTTCGGCCCATCGCTTCCGGTTCATGTCGGTAGGACGTCTCGCGGGGCCGGACGGTTCCGTCATGCGTGATCAATGACCGACCTGTGCCGTGAGTCTTCGGGCAGACTGACGGCGTGACCTCCACAGTCGAGACGATGAATCCACCGGTCAAGCACCGCGGCGTCGAAGTGCTCGCCGTGCTCGGCGTCTCGCTGGGGATGTCCGGTGTCTACGCCCTGCTGAGCTACCTGAAGGCCGAGCTGACCGTCAGGGGTGGCATCTCGGCGACCACGGCAACAGTCGCCTCCGGTGCGAAGACCGCTCACATGTGGCTCAATATCGCCTACGACGTCACGGGCGTTGTTCAGGGACTCATGCCGGTCCTGCTGGTGCTGGTGCTGCTCTCGCGCGACCCGGGGACCGCCGGGTTCGGTATCGGGCTGCACCGTCGACCCTGGCGCAGAGATCTGGTGCAGGGTCTGGGCTTCACCGCCCTCATCGGCATACCCGGCCTGATCCTGGTCTGGGCCGCCCACCAGCTCGGGGTGAGCGCCAACCTGGCCGTCGTGGACGTCCCCGACACCTGGTATCGCGTGCCTCTCCTGCTGCTCCAGGCTGTCCAGAACGGTGTGCTCGAGGAGATCGTCGTCGTCGGTTACCTGCTGACCCGGTTGCGTCAGCTCGGCTGGTCGAACGGTCAGGCGCTGGGCGCGAGCGCCATGCTGCGCGGGAGCTACCACCTCTATCAGGGGCTGGGCGGGTTCGTCGGCAACCTGGTGATGGGGCTGATCTTCGCCTGGTGGTTCCAGCGCACCCGGCGCGTCCTGCCGCTGGTGGTCGCCCATGTCCTGCTCGATGTGTTCGCGTTCGTGGGCTTCCTCTATCTGCGGCAACACATCAGCTGGATCTGAGCGGTCCGTGAAAGACTCCCCGAATGCGACTGAGCGATTTCTGGCGGCTGATGGACGACGAGTTTGGTGCTGCCTATGCTCACTCCCTGGCGCGTGATCACGTCCTGGGAGCGCTCGGCAACCGCACCCCCATGCAGGCGCTCGAGTCAGGGGTCAAGCCGCGCGAAGCCTGGCTGGCCCTGTGTGCCGACATGGACGTGCCGAAGGAACGCTGGCTCGGCAAGGAGCTGCGGAGCCCAGATAAGTCCCGGCAGAGGGGTTGACTCCCGCCTTCTCCGCAGACGATAGCGTTGGGTGTGTGACTCATCCGGACCCCGACTTCCTTCTCCACGCGACCGGCCTGACCAAGACCTTCGGCAGTTTCACCGCGGTGGACGGGATCGACTTCGCGGTGGAGCGGGGCGAGTCGTTCGGTTTCCTCGGGCCCAACGGCGCCGGCAAGTCCTCGACAATGAAGATGGTCGGCTGTGTGTCGCCGGTGAGCTGCGGCGAGCTGCGAGTCTTCGGGCAGGACCCGGCCACTCATGGCCCGCAGATCCGGGCGCGCCTCGGCGTCGTTCCGCAGAAGGACACCCTCGACGAAGAGCTGTCGGTGGAGGAGAACCTCTGGATCTATGGCCGTTACTTCGGCCTCTCCCGGCGTGAGGTTCGCGTTCGGACATCCGAGCTGCTCGACTTCGCGCAGCTCACTGACCGGGCCAAGTCCACGGTCGAGCCGCTCTCGGGTGGCATGAAGCGACGGCTGACGATTGCCCGCTCGCTGATCAGCCGTCCCGAGATTCTTCTCCTGGACGAACCCACCACCGGGCTGGATCCCCAGGCGCGCCATGTTCTTTGGGACAGGCTGTTCCGGCTCAAGCGCTCCGGCGTGACCCTGGTCCTGACGACGCACTACATGGACGAGGCCGAGCAGCTGTGCGACCGGCTCGTCGTCATGGACCACGGCAAGATCGTGGCCCATGGGTCGCCGCGCTCGCTGATCACCGAGTACTCCACCCGCGAGGTCCTCGAGCTGCGCTTCGACACCGACGACCATGCCCAGCATGGCGAGGCCATCGCCGGGATCGGTGAGCGCGTCGAGGTCCTGCCCGATCGGCTGCTGGTCTACACCGAGGACGGCGACGCCGCCGCTGCCGAGGTTCACCAGCGGGGTGTCCGGCCCATGTCCGCACTGGTCCGGCGATCGACCTTGGAGGATGTGTTCCTGCACCTGACCGGGCGGACGCTGGTGGACTGATGAGTGCATCGGTCGGGACCACTGCCACACCGTCGAGCAGAGTGCTGCCCGCGAAATGGCGACCGGTCTTCGGGTCCTGGCTCACCGCATACAAGCGCACCTGGCGGGGCAGCATCTTCGGTCGATTCCTCTCGCCCCTGATGTTCCTGTTGTCCCTGGGCCTGGGCCTGGGCAGACTCGTCGACAAATCCACAGGAGGTGTCGACGGGGTGCCGTATCTGCAGTTCGTGGTGCCGGGAATCCTTGCGGCACAGTCGATGTGGGCGGCGATGGGGGAGTCGACCTATCCGGTGATGGGGGCGATCCGCTGGAACATGAAGTATCACGCGATGCTTGCCACGCCGATCGGCATCGACGACGTCCTGCTCGGCCATCTTCTCTACGTCATGATGCAGGTCACCGGTGCCACGGCCATCTTTATCGGGGTGGCTGCACTGTTCGGGTCGTTCAGCTCTTGGTGGGTGCTCCTCTGCCTGCCGATCACCGTGCTGACCGGGATGGCCTTCGCCGTGCCAGTCTTTGCGTTCTCGGCCAAACAAGAGGGCCCCGACAACTTCAACATCCTGTTCCGCTTCATCATGACGCCGCTGTTCCTGTTCTCCGGCATCTTCTTCCCGGTCAGCCAGCTGCCGGACCTCATGCGGCCGATCGCATGGGTCATGCCGCTGTGGCACGGCGTCCAGGCCAACCGCTCGCTGGCCCTCGGATCACCTGACTTTGCGGCCGTTGCCGGCCACACGGCATACCTCCTGGTCGTGATCGTCATCGGCGCCTGGCTCGCTCGCCGCGCCTTCATCGCGAGGCTCGTCGTATGACGTCCGCGGCCCAGGCGTCTCCCTCGCCCGCCAAGGGGCTCGGTTCGCGGATCGCGCGGGTGCTGCCGATGCCCGCTGGCGCGGGGATGGCGCGCATCCTGGTCGAGCGAAACATCATGAGCTACCGGCACGGCTGGGTCGCCCTTGTGACGGGGTTCGCCGAGCCGGTGTTCTACCTGTTCTCGCTGGGCATCGGACTCGGCGCGCTGATCAAGGTGGTGACCACCGACAGTGGCCAGTCGGTGCCGTATGCGGAGTTCGTGGCACCCGCCCTGCTGGCCGCGTCGGCCATGAACGGCGCGATCTTCGACTCGACCTTCAACGTGTTCTTCAAGCTCAAGTTCGCCAAGCTCTACGACTCGGTGCTGGCCACCCCGTTGGGGCCGCGTGACGTGGCGGTGGGCGAGATCACCTGGTCGCTGATCCGCGGTGCTCTGTATGCCACGGCGTTCCTGTTGGTCGCCTGGCTGGTCGGGACCGTGCACTCCTGGTGGGCGCTCCTGGCGCTGCCGGCCGCCACGCTCATCGGCTTCGCGTTCTCGGCGATCGGCATGTTCGGGACGACTTTCATGCGGTCATGGGTGGACTTCGACTACGTCACCCTGGCGATCCAGCCGATGTTCCTGTTCTCTGCGACGTTCTTTCCGCTGTCGACCTACCCGGGCCCCGTGCAGTGGGTCGTGCAGGCCACCCCGCTGTATCACGGTGTGGCTCTGGAGCGCGGGCTGATGCTGGGCGAGGTCGGGCCCGGGCTGCTCGTTCACGTGGCCTACCTTGCGGCACTGGGGCTGCTCGGACTGGTCCTGGCGGCCCGCCGGCTCGACAGGCTGCTCCTGTCCTGAGCGCTGCGGGTCGTGGCGAACGGTGGCTGCGAGCATGTGGTTGCGAACGTGTGTGGTTGCGAGCGTGTGGCTGTGAACGTGGCTGTGAACGTGTGGTTGTGAACCCGTGGTTGTGAACCCGTGGTTGTGAACCTGGGTCACAAGATCGCGGCGTGTCCTGCTCCAGAATCGAACATCTGTTCGGGTATGGTTTCCCCATGGGTTGCCCCGGCAGTCCCACCGTCAACAGGTCTACGCCTGATGGAGGTGGTTGTCGGTGGCCGCTCGTAACGTCTGACTCGACACGAGATGCAACCCCGCATAGGTGTCGGTCGCAGGTAGACGGCGGACCCCTATACAGAAATGGCAGGTGAGGGACATGGCTGGAGCAGATCGCGCGAAGTCGCTGGATGCAGTGATGGCGCAGATCGAGAAGGCACACGGCAAGGGTGCAGTGATGCGGCTCGGCGACGAGGTCCGCGTCCCCATCGACGTCATCCCCACGGGGTCCATCGCCCTGGACGTCGCCCTGGGCATCGGCGGGCTGCCTCGCGGGCGGGTCGTCGAGATCTATGGCCCTGAGAGCTCGGGCAAGACGACGGTTGCCTTGCACGCAGTGGCCAACGCGCAGAAGGCCGGCGGTATCGCGGCATTCATCGACGCCGAGCACGCCCTTGACCCTGACTACGCCCAGAAGCTCGGCGTCGACACCGATGCCCTGCTGGTGAGTCAGCCCGACACCGGCGAGCAGGCGCTCGAGATCGCGGACATGCTGATCCGCTCCGGGGCCATCGACATCATCGTGATCGACTCGGTTGCGGCGCTGGTTCCTCGCGCCGAGATTGAGGGCGAGATGGGCGACAGCCACGTGGGTCTGCAGGCCCGACTGATGTCCCAGGCCCTGCGCAAGCTCACCGGAACGATCAGCAGCACCAACACCACGATGATCTTCATCAACCAGCTCCGCGAAAAGATCGGGGTGATGTTCGGATCGCCTGAGACCACCACCGGCGGCAAGGCGCTGAAGTTCTACGCCTCGGTCCGGCTGGACGTCCGCCGTATCGAGACCCTCAAGGACGGCACCGACCCGGTGGGCAACCGCACGCGCGTCAAGGTCGTCAAGAACAAGGTCGCCCCCCCGTTCAAACAGGCCGAGTTCGACATCATCTACGGGTACGGCATCTCCCGCGAGGGTGGCCTGATCGACATGGGCGTCGAGCATGGCTTTGTGCGAAAGGCCGGTGCCTGGTACACGTACGAGGGCGACCAGCTGGGGCAGGGCAAGGAGAACGCACGGTCTTTCCTGAAGGACAACCCCGACCTTGCCGACGAGATCGAGAAGAAGATCAAGGAGAAGCTCGGCATCGGCCCACGGGTCGACCAGAAGCCTGAGCCGAGCGCCGCGGCGCTGGTCGCCTCGCTGCCGGCCAAGGCCGGGCGGCCGGTCAAGACCGTGCCGATCAAGAAGGGACCGGCCAAGTCACGGCCGGTCAAAGACGTGCCGATCACGGTTGTTCCCATCCAGCCTGAGCTACTCAGATCTGAGCCACTCAATGACGTGTCAGTCGCGGACACGCCAGTCAAAGCCGTGCCGGTCGACTTCTGATCCGTCACGAAGGTGACGCATGATGACGCTCCGACCGCAGAGGCTGCCCTAGCCGACGCGAGCGCAGCCTCCGCGGGGGATCCGGTTCCTGAGGTGGCGAAGAAGGCCGCGGAGCCGGATCCGCGCGACGTGGCACGTCAGATTGTGCTGCGGCAGCTGGCCATGGCCCCACGCAGCCGCGCCGAGCTGCTGCAGAAGCTCACGCAGCGTGGCTGCACCGCAGAGGTGGCAGGCGCAGTTCTTGACCGGATGACCCAGGTGGGCTTGGTTGACGACGAGGCCTATGCCCACATGCTCGTGCGTACCCAGCAGGCCGGGCGCGGTCTGGCCAGACGCGCGCTTGCCCGCGAACTGCGCACCAAGGGCATTGAGGGTGACCTGGCCGACGAGGCGCTGTCGTCCATCTCCGATGAGGATGAGCGGGATCGGGCTCGTGCTCTGGTGGACAAGAAGTTAAGGGCGATGCACGGCCTGGGCATCGAGGTGCAGACACGACGGCTGGCCGGCATGTTGGCACGCAAAGGGTACTCCTCGAGCGTGACGCACGCCGTCATCCGCGAGGCCATCGCGGATGCGCCCGAACACCTGCCGGACTAGGACACGCGATCACGAGGGACCTTGGTGGCGCAGCGGCGGCCTTGCAACGGGAACAGGCGAGTTCAGGGCGTCCTCGTGCTGACCGCTCAAACGCTATGGGCAAAGGAACACGTACGCTTGACGATGCGATGAAGACCTATCAAGTGCGCACCTACGGGTGTCAGATGAACGTTCATGACTCCGAGCGGCTTTCCGGCCTGCTGGAGTCCGCCGGCTATGTCGACATCGCCGGGGTCCTCGATCCGCCGGAGACCGCGGACGTCGTGGTGTTCAACACCTGCGCCGTCCGGGAGAACGCCGACAACAAGCTGTATGGAAACCTCGGTCAGCTTCGCCCCGCCAAGATCAAGAACCCCGCCATGCAGATTGCGGTCGGCGGCTGCCTGGCTCAGAAGGACCGTGCCGCCATCGTCGACAGGGCACCCTGGGTGGACGTCGTGTTCGGCACCCACAACATGGGCTCGCTTCCTGCTCTGCTGGATCGCGCTCGTCACAACAAGCAGGCTGAGGTCGAGATCCTCGAGAGCCTGGACGTATTCCCCTCGACGTTGCCCACCCGACGTGACTCGGCATACAGCGCGTTCGTCTCTATCTCGGTGGGCTGCAACAACACCTGCACGTTCTGCATCGTGCCTACCCTGCGGGGCAGGGAGATGGACCGTCGCCCCGGTGCCATCCTCGCCGAGATCGAGGCACTTGTGGCTCAGGGCGTCATCGAGGTCACCCTGCTCGGCCAGAACGTCAACACGTACGGCGTGGAGTTCGGCGACAAGCTGGCGTTCGGCAAGCTGTTGCGTGCCTGCGGGCAGATCGAGGGCCTTGAGCGGGTCCGCTTCACCAGCCCGCACCCGGCGGCGTTCACCGAGGACGTCATTCGGGCAATGGCGCAGACGCCCAACGTCATGCCGAGCCTTCACATGCCGCTGCAGTCCGGCTCGGACAGGGTGCTCAAGGCGATGCGGCGGTCCTACCGCAGCGCCGCCTACCTCGGCATCCTCGACACCGTTCGTGAGCACATTCCCGGCGCTGCGATCACGACCGACCTGATCGTCGGATTCCCCGGTGAGACCGAAGGGGACTTCCAGGAGACGCTCGGCGTGGTGCGGGCTTCTCGGTTTGCCGGCGCGTTCACCTTCCAGTACTCCATCCGCCCCGGCACCCCGGCCGCGACCATGCCGGACCAGATATCCAAGGCCGTCGTTCAAGAACGCTATGAGCGCTTGCTCGCGGTTCAGGAAGAGCTCTCATGGGCGGAGAATCTCCAGCTCACGGGGTGCACTGTCGAGGTGCTGGTGGCTCAGGGGGAGGGCCGCAAGGACGCCGCGACCGCTCGACTGTCCGGACGGGCGCGCGACAACCGCCTTGTGCATTTCGCGGTTCCGCAGGGCGCTGAGGTGCCGCGCCCCGGTGACGTCGTGGAGGTGAGCGTGACCCGTGCCGCGCCGCATCACCTCGTTGCCGACTCCGGTGTCCAGGGTGGTCTCTTCACCGTTCGTCGAACCACGGGTGGCGACGCCTGGGCGGCTCTGCAGGACGTGCCCGGCTCGGGTCGTCCCGCGGTCACTCTTGGTATGCCGTCCCTCCGTCGGCCGCTGACAGCCGTGGCAGCCACCGCGGCCTGTCGCTGAGCGACTGACTCGCCGTGCTCATCACCACAGCCGTTGTCCCAGGACCTCCGGCGTTCGTCGTCGAGCTCATGGGTTCGGCGGCCCACGAGCTGGATGACCTGCGTGATGCCACGGATTTGGTGGTGTCCCGTGCCGTCTCCGATCTCGTCGCGGTGTCAGCGCCGTCTCTCGGTCTGGGTTCGGGCCTGGGTCTTGGTTCGGGTTCGGGTTCGGGTTCGGTACAGCTCGTCGTGGTGGGCCCGGGTCAGCCGGGGGAGTTCAACGCCGCCGGGCCGGTGTCGTTCGCCAGCTTCGGGCGCGACGTTGTCGTCCCAGCCTTGGTCGAGGGGCAGCCCGAAGACAGCGAGCTGCCGACGCCGATAATGGTCGCTCGCTACCTTGCGAGTCGTGACATCGCCACACACCCCGAGCATGCGCAGCTGTGGGCGTCTGCGCTGTGGATCACGACCAGCGGCCGCGATGCCACTGCTCTGGGCGAGCGGTTGGGCGCGGAGGGCACCCAGGTGGGCCTGATCCTGGTGGCCGACGGCGCGGCCTGTCACGGTCTCAAGGCGCCGAGGGCCCAGGACACGCGAGCCCAGGCGTATGACGAGGGAGTCTGGGCGGCCCTTGCCTCCGGGCAACCGAGTCGCCTGGCCCAGGTCGACGCAGACATGGGTGATGAGCTGGGCGCAACCGGATCCCAGGTGTGGCCGGTGCTGGTGGCCGCGGCAGGGGCGGCAGAACCGGTGGGTGCGGCAGGGGCGGCAGAACCGGTGGGTGCGGCAGGGGCGGCAGAACCGGTGGGTGCCGCAGGGGCGGCAGATGCGGCAGATACGGCTGGCGCGGCAGGCGTTGCA
>DASRUA010000441.1:0-2369 GCA_035655615.1 Dermatophilaceae bacterium | reverse complement strand
CACCGAGCGCCGTGGCTGGACCGAGGAGATCCTCGGCCGCTGGTTTGCCCAGGGCGGGCAGCGACGGGAGAAGACGGTGCTGGCCACCAAGCTGTTTGGTGGCATGACAGAGCGGCCCAACGACAGCAAGCTCTCGGCTCTTAACATCCGCCGGGCACTGGACGCCAGCCTCAAACGCCTCCAGACGGACTACATCGACGTCTACCAGTTCCACCACGTCGACCGGGATACCCCGTGGGATGAGATCTGGCAGGCCATCGAGGTGGCCGTCCAGCAGGGCAAGATCCTGTATTCGGGCAGCAGCAATTTCGCCGGCTGGCACATCGCCGCGGCACAGGCCGCCGCCGCCGCACGTAACTACTCCGGCCTGGTCAGCGAGCAGTCCATCTACAACCTGCTCACCCGCGCTGTGGAGCTGGAAGTCATTCCGGCGGCGCAGGAGTATGGCTTGGGCATCCTCCCGTGGTCGCCGCTGCATGGCGGGCTGCTGGGCGGGGTGCTGCGCAAGGAGGCCGCCGGGGTCCGTCGGGCCGAGGGCAGGGCACTTGAAACGCTGAAGACGCATCGGGACCAGATCCAGCGGTACGAAGACCTGGCGGACGAGCTGGGCCACCAGCCAGGAGACGTCGGGCTCGCGTGGTTGCTGGCGCAGCCCGCCGTGACCGCACCCATCGTTGGCCCCCGCACCCAGGAACAACTGGACGCCGCACTGCGCGCCCTGGACGTTGACCTGGACGCGGCGACACTGACCCGGCTGGACGAGATCTTCCCCGGGCACCAGACCGCTCCCGAGGACTACGCATGGTGACACGCCTGGACCCCTCCGTCGCCACTCGTTCCGGCGACACCGCCCGCCGCACAGGAGACTCAAGAGGAGCTAGACGATGAAGATCGCCGTCACGGGTGGGTCGGGCAAGCTGGGGCGCACGGTTGTGGCCGTGCTGGGTCAGGCTGGACATGAGGTTGTCAACCTTGACGTGGCCGGGCAGCGTGGTCCGGGTTTCGTTCGGGTCGACCTCACGAACTATGGGGAGACGATCGATGCGCTCTTCGGCGAGAACGATCCCTCGGCCGGGCCCGACCAAGCCGCGAAACCGGCCTTCGACGGGCTCGTGCACCTGGCCGCGATTCCCGCTCCGGGCATCCTGAGCGATGTCGCCACGTTCCACAACAACATCCTCAGTACGTTTAATGTGTTCCAGGCTGCTCGCCGGGCCGGCATCCGGAACATCGTCTACGCATCGAGTGAGACGGTTCTCGGGTTGCCGTTCGATGTGCCGCCGCCATACATCCCGGTTGACGAGGAGTACCCGGCCCGCCCGGAAAGCATGTACTCACTCGTGAAGCATCTCGAGGAGCAGATGGCCATCGAGCTCGTGCGCTGGGATCCGACGCTCAAGATCATCGCGCTGCGCTTCTCCAACGTGATGGACCCGGAAGATTACGCGGAGTTTCCCTTGTTCGACGCGGACGCGACGCTGCGCAAATGGAACCTCTGGGGCTACATCGACGGCCGCGACGGTGCGCAGGCCGTGCTCAAGGCCCTCGAACTCGACATCACGGGTTTCGACCGCTTCATCATCGCCGCCGCAGACACTGTCATGTCACGGTCCAATGCAGATCTGGCGGCTGAGGTCTTCCCTGGCGTACCGGTCACCCGCGACCTCGGTGAGCACGACACGTTGCTGTCGATCGAGAAAGCTCGCCGCGTGCTCGGATACAGCCCGCAGCACACCTGGCGTTGACCCCCGATCGATCCGTTCAATGGATAAGGACACCCCAATGCACTATCGCACCCTCGGAAATAGCGGCGCAGTGGTCTCGACGTTCGCTCTGGGAACCATGACCTTCGGCGCGGAGGCCGACGAGGCGACGTCGCACGCCATCCTTGGCGACTATGTCGCGGCCGGCGGCAATCTCATCGACACGGCCGACGTGTACGGCAAGGGGGCTTCAGAGGAGATCATCGGGCGCTGGCTCGCAGCGCACCCCACGGACAGCGAGCGGGTCGTGATCGCCACGAAGGGACGCTTCACGATGGGCGATGGCCGCAACGACCTCGGCACGTCCCGGCGACACCTCGGTCGCGCGCTTGACGCGTCGCTGAGGCGCCTCGGCGTGGAGCAGATCGACCTCTACCAGATGCACGCCTGGGACGCAGTGACGCCTCTGGAGGAGACGTTGCGATTCCTGGACGACGCCGTGCGCAGCGGCAAGATCGCCTACTACGGGTTCTCGAACTTCCTCGGCTGGCAGCTGACCAAGGCCGTGCACCTGGCGCGCGCCAACGGCTTCACACCGCCCGTGACGCTCCAGCCGCAGTACAGCCTGCTGGTGCGGGAGATCGAGTCCGAGATCGTGCCAGCCTG
>DASRUA010000440.1:0-2600 GCA_035655615.1 Dermatophilaceae bacterium | reverse complement strand
CAGGTTGAACTGCTGGAACACGAACCCGATCTGACGGTTCCGCACATGGGCAAGGGCATCCTCGCTCATCCTGCTGACGTCCTCCCCGGCAAGGTCATAGCTTCCCGTGGTCGGCACATCCAGGCAGCCCAGGATGTGCATCAAGGTCGACTTGCCCGAGCCCGAGGGCCCCATGATGGCCACGTACTCACCGCGGGCCACCTCCATCGAGATCCCGTGCAGCGCCTCGACCTCGACAGACCCGGTGGCGTACACCTTGCCGACATCCACGAGCCTCAGGATCGGGGAGCTGCCTTCATAGGGAACCGGCTGGGCAGTCATCCGCCGGCTCCACCGAAGCCCGCGGGTGGCCCGTCGAAGCCTGCGGGTGGCCCGTCAACGCCGCCGCCGCCCGTGCCGCCGCCCAGGCGTGTTCCGGTGCCTCCGGAGGGCCGGCTGCCGCCCAGTCGGAAGGTCGTCCCGACCACCTTGTCACCGGCCTTGAGACCGCTCAGGATCTGGGTCACCGCGCCGTAGGTCGTGCCGACCTTCACCGGCGTGCTCACCTGCGCCCCGCCCTTCATCTGGTGCACGACGGTCTTGCCGCCTTCGGTGTGCACCGCGTTGGTCTGCACGCTGAGCACGTTCTCGACCTGCTTGACGATGATGGCCACGTCAGCGGCGCCACCGGCATACAAACCCTTGGGGCTTCCCGTGACGGTGATGGTCACCGGGAAGGTGGCGCTGCCGCTGGAGGACGACGAGGCAATGATGCCAACGGACTTGACCGTCCCGAAGATCTTGATCGCGCTGCCGGTGGGGGTGATCTCGGCCTGCAGGCCCTTCTTCAGCTGGGGCAGGTCCGCGCTGCCCACGCTGGCGTCCACCACCCACGAGGTCGTGGAGATCACCACGATCTGAGCGGTCGTGGAGGAGGAGGAAGAAGAACCAGCAGCCGACGGGGAACTGGCACCGGCGGAGGAAGCAGAAGAGCCTGTCCCCGTGGCCGAGGACGAGGCGGCCGACGCAGTGCTGCCCGACTGAGTCACCGAGTCGCCAACCGCGATGTCGACCTGCGCCACGGTCCCGGCAATCGGTGAGGTCATCGACGCCTCAGCCAGGGCCGTCTGCGCGTCGGTGAGCTTGGCCTCAGCGTCGGTGAGCTGCGCCTGGGTCGAGGCGATCTGCACCGCAGAGGACCCCGCGTCCTGCTGAGCGGTCAGCTGGTCCTGCATGGCGCTGACACTGGCCTTGGCCGAGGTGACCGCCGTCTTCAGGCTCGCGGTGTCGACCGTGGCAAGAACCGCACCAGACCTGACCTTGTCTCCGGCGGCTACCGGCACCGAGGTGACCGTCCCGCTCACCGCGAAAGTCAGGTCCGCCCGGTGAGCCGGCTCGAGTGTCCCAGAGGCCGACACGCTCTGCCGGATCGTGCCACTAGTCACGGCGACCAGCGTCGGGGCGGCGGTGGTCGAGGAAGAAGAACGAGTCGCCACCCAAGCTGCGCCCCCGCCCACCACGACCAGCGCGACGACGACCGCGATAATCGTGTGCCGCCTCGTGAAGGCATGCGGCCTGAGACGCACGATCGTTCCCTTCCGTCAGTGCGAGGTTGGTTTCCTCGCCTGACGCGAAGGTCTCACCAGCGGCTGGGACCACCGTGAGCGCGAACTGTGAGCCGGCTGTGGATCGCCCAGCGTCCGAACCGTGCCGCCTGACGCCCCATTCCTGATACCCCGCTTGGGACGAGAATCAACGTCGCGTCGACGCCTCTGCAGGTGGCGGAGAAGTATGCTGCGAATCTGCCGCGGACGCTCTTGCGCCACCGCGCCGGGTCAGTGCTCCGATTTCCAACCGAATCGTCGACCGGGCCGAGGTCGAACTGCGGGTGAGATTTCAATGGTCAGCAGGACGGGCAGGCTGGAGGTCAAATGGCACATTTATGGCACACAAGAGTGGAAAAAGCTGTTCACCAGTGTCAGCCAGCGTCAACGAACCGAGCACGAATCGGCGGATCGCCAACATTCTGAACGGGTATCTGCCGTTCTTTTAATCCGTAAGTCGTCGGTTCGAGCCCGACGGGGCCCACCATGCGTTTGCGCAGGTCAGCGACCTGCGAGGCCTTCCGTGACCGGCCCTCGGCGAGCGACAGAACGTCCGCAGTCCGCAACGAGTCCGCGCGAGACTGAGTCACAGCGGCGTCCAGACGCTCGGCGACGGAGTCCAGGTCGTCGGCGAACAGGCCCGCGTAGACGTCGAGCGTCATGGCCGCGGACGCGTGACCGAGCATCCGCTGAACGACCTTGACGTTGGCACCAGCGGCGACGGCCAGAGTCGCGGCCGTGTGCCTGAGGTCATGGATACGCAGAGTGCCCAAACCCAGATCCGCCTTGGCCTGTGTGAAGACACGGCTGCGGAAGTTGGTGTTGCGCAGCACTCCGCCACCGGGGGCGGTGAAGAGAAGCTGATCGGGGCCACGGCCAGCCATCAGCTCGGTCAGGGCGTCGGTCAGGAAACCTGGGAAGGGGACAACGCGGCGCTTGTGCGTCTTAGGAGTGCCGAAGATGACCTGGCCACGGACCTCCGAGGTCGCCTCGTCAATGGAGAGCCGGCGCCGCTCG
>DASRUA010000439.1:0-2305 GCA_035655615.1 Dermatophilaceae bacterium | reverse complement strand
GGACTTCGACACCGACATGGACTCGGTCGCCGCGATCCTCGACCGGGACTTCTCCAGACGCTTCCTCGACCCGGCGAGGAACGACCAGGACGACCGGCCGATCCTGTCCGAGGAACGCTCGATCGGGTCGGTGATCAAGCTGCTCACCCCGTCTCGGTCGGAGTATCACGCCGATTACAACGCCTGGCTGGACCGCATCCCGCCCTACATCAAGGAGCTGGTCTACGTGGTCCAGCGCTCCTACCGCCCGGAATGGGGGAACGACTGGCGCAGTCACTTCAGCGTTGCGGCCATCGACGGTCGCCAGGGCAACAGTCTGCGACTGGACGGCAACAGGATCACCATCAGCATGCTGCGGGTCGGCTACAACGCCGACGCATCCTGGCGCCTGTTCAGCCTTCGCCACGACTTCTCACCGGCGGTGAAGGTGCAGACCCAGGACGACATCACCGCCTCGACGGTCGTCCCGGGCGGCCAGCTGGGAATGGATGCGGAGCGTTCGTACAAGCTCGTGGAGAATTGCGAGGACCTGCTGTTCCAGCGCCCCGACGACGCCATCCACCGGGGGTACGACAAGCAGGCCGAGCGCGACATCGCCGCCTCCGGGACGTTCCTGTCCAACTTCGAGCCTTTGACCCGGGCCGATGCCATCGCGATGCGCGACGATGCCGTGGCCTTCAGCGCCTTCAGCGAGCCGATGGCGGAGATGATCAGCCGATTCGCCGACACAGCCGAGGGCGACGGCCCTGCGTACTTCGTGAGCTCGGCCAACCCGCGGCTGGTGGAGGGCAAGCCCTCGAAGAACCCACGCTACCTGCAGCAGCGACCGGACCGCACCAATGCCAGGGCCACCGCAGTGGCGGAGCTGTCCGCGCGCCTGGTTCGACGGCTGCCGTCTGCAGCGCCGCTGCTGCTGCCCGTGGAGGTGGTCGCCGCCGGGCGGCGGAACAACCCTCCCGACGGGCCGGTGCCGCCGCTGTGCTCGTACAGCCCACTGCATTACATGGAGGTGCCCGAGCTGTTCATGGAGTTCATCTCGTCGATGACCGGTAAGTCCCCCTCCACGACCGGGGCAGGCTCCGAGGGCGCGCTGACCAAGGGCCCCTTCAACGCCCTGCCGGCCATCATCGACCTGAACGCCTCGGTGCTGTCCTACGCGCTGACCGGCAACGACGGCTGGGTGTCCGCAGCCGGATACGTCGGGCCCCATGTGCGGGTGGACCACGACTTCTCCCTTCTCGTGCCGGAACTGTTCTCGCGGATGACCCCGGACGAGCGGGACGCCCGCAACCTCATCGCCGAGGGCGCCCTGGAGAAGCTGACCGACTTCGAGCACGACGGCCGGCGCGTGGCCGCCAGCAGGCTGGGCTACCGGATGACCGACAAGCTGGCCACCAAGTACTTCGGCCGGATCTTCCTGCATCCGGAGGTCGTCTTCACCCCGGAGATGCTGCGCCCGGAGCTGCAGGACGTGGGCACCTTCGCCGAGTCGATCGCCACGATCGTGACCACGCACGAGCGGGTGGCGCGCTCGTACTTCCAGGACGGCACGATCGCCCTGGCCGTCCCACCGCTACGAGCGCTGTTGGAGATCATGGCTGAGGGGTTCACTGCAGAGGGATGGGGCCTCGATTCGCCGGAGTTCCGGGTAATGTTCACCCGCGAAGTGGTCCTGGCGTCGGACTGGTACGCGCAGCGGTTGGATGCCAAGCAGGCCGCAGCCAGCGCCCGAGCCAACGCAGGACTCGCTGCGATCGAGAAGTTCGTCTCCACTCCCGGGAACGAGGAGCCCACGGCCCGGCTGGATATGCCCGCGCGGGTGGAGGCAGCGCGGGTAGGGGCGCAACAGCTGGCCAGCCCCGAGTACCGCGAACAGCTGGTCGGCACCGCGGGCAGCACACCCCTGTAGATCGTGGCCGCACCGCTGACGGGGGGCGAGTCGGTCACGCCGACCGGTCTACTCAAGTGGGTTCGCAGGCTCGACGACCACGGCAACGCCACACGGATGACGTGGAAGTGCGAGCGTACGGGGACGCCATACGTGAGGAGCACCAGCGTTGGCCTTCGCTAGGTGCTTCCTCGAGCCGGGGCAACGTCTGTCACGGCACTTCTGAGTGGCCCCGATCCAACGTCATCAACTCCCGCGATGGGCGTGCGTTCTGGTCCGGTGAGGGATGGGCGAATTCAGGCGGTCGTCGCAACGATGGGCCTTTCGGGGTCAAACAGTAGACGCTGCATGGCTTTTGCGGGTGTGAGTCCGCCAAGTGTCTTGCGAGGTCGAGCGTTGAGCTCGGTCGCGACCTCG
>DASRUA010000438.1:0-4672 GCA_035655615.1 Dermatophilaceae bacterium | reverse complement strand
TATCTCTATCTCGCATTCACCAGCGCGCTGGCCTTCAGCCCGACCGACACGTTGCCACTGGCGGGTCGTGCCAAGGGACTCATGGCAATGCAGTCGGTGATCTCGCTCTCCGTGCTCGTGGTGGTCCTGGCCAGAGTCATCAACATCCTCCCTGGGTGACGCATGGCGGGACATAAGACGCGGTCGGCAGCGTCGTCGGGGTTCGGTGGCTGGTGACGGAGAAGTGCAGCCTCAGGCCGAAAAGTCCCGTTCAGCCCCGAGCGGCATTCACTCCGAACCAGGCTGGCCGCCCTGGGAACCATCCCTACCAAGCGGTGTTGGCTGCCCTCAAGGCCGATGCCAGGAAGGAACCTGATATGGCCCGAGAAGGACATCAGAGGTGACTGAGCCTGGCGGAGTCCCGGTGACCGAGCCGGCCGGACTGGCCAGCGAGTTGCGCCCACCTTCTCGCGCGACACCTTGCGGATGGCGCTGGTCCTGGCTAGCACCCTGCTGGTCACGTTCGGAGCCCGAATGGCAGCGGTCTTCACCCTCTCGGTCACCACCATCGGTCTGCGCACCGGGCTCGTGCCCCGCTGGCTCTCTGTCATCGGGCTCGCCTGCGCCGCCGCGCTGGTGCTCACCCCACCCGCCCCCAAACTGACCCAGCTGGTCTTCCCGCTCTGGGTCCTGATCCTGAGCCTGCACATCCTGTTGGTCTCGATGCGGTCGCCTGAACCCGGTGCCGGCGAGGACCCGTGAGCGACGCCCCCTCGCTGTTGCTGGCCGTTCTCGTCGTGGCACGGGCGATCAACATCCTCTGACCAGGGTCATCTCGCTCGGCCCGAGTGCGCGCTTAGTCGGGTGGTTGGTCCGCCTGCGCCCGCCATGCCTTCACGGCCGTCCCCAGGGTCGGGAAGAAACGGTCGTCGGGGATCGTCTTGCTCAGTCCGAACTGGCGCGCCTTCTCCTTCACCGGACCCTTCATCTCGGCGAACACCAGGGTGACCCCCTGCTGGTCCAGGTCAGTGACCAGGTCCTCGAGCATGTCGCAGGCGGTGGTGTCGACATCGGTGAGGGGTTCCGCAGCCACGATGATCCACGCCGGCTTGGGGCTCGCCTTCGCGAGCGCAAGGACCTGATCGCGGAAGGTACGGGCGTTCGCGAAGATGAGCGGCGCGTCGAACCGGAAGATCGTGCACCCCGGCAGCCGCTCCGCGTCGGGGTGGCGAGTGACGTCGTGATACCCCGCGATGCCCGGCCGGCGGCCCAGTGTGGCCTGGTAGGGCCACCACGCGCGGCGGAAGACGTTGGCCACCGAGAGGGTGATGGCCACGACGATCCCGAGCAGCACGCCGAGGAGCACCACTCCGGCAAAGGCGGTAACCGAGAGGATGAACTCGGAGCGGCTCTGCGACCAGAGGCGTCGGGTGGCCGGGATGTCGGCCAGCGACATCGAGGCGGCGATGACCACGGCGGCCAGTGTCGGCTGTGGAAGGTTCTGAAGCAACCAGGGGAACAGCAGGAGCATGAGGGTGATCACCAGGGCCCCCACAAGCCCGGTGACCTGGGTCTTTGACCCGGACTGCTCCGCGACGGCGGTCCGCGACCCGCTGGTACTCACCGGGAAGCCCTGAAAGAGGCCGGCAGCCAGGTTGGCCGCGCCGAGACCCACCATCTCGCGGTTGCCGTCCACCTCATCGCCCTGGCGCTCAGCGAAGGCGGATGCCGTCGAGATCGTGTCGGCGAGAGCCACCAGTGCGATGCCCAGGGCACCGCCGATGAGCGGCAGCAGGTCGGACCACCCGACGTGCGGAATGGTGAAGGACGGCAGACCCTGCGGCAGCACCCCCACCAAGTGGACGTCCTTGGCCTCGAGCGAGAAGACCGTCGCGGCGATGATCGCAGCCACCACCGCGATCAGGACCGCCGGCAGCTTCGCCAGGTAACGCTGCAGCACCAGGATGAGCACCAGTGCGCCGATACCGACTGCTGCGGCTGCCCAGACGATCTCGTCCGCCGCCACCCCGCTGAAGAATCCGGTCAGCTCCCCGATGAAGTTGTCGGCGTCGACCGAGAAGCCGAGAAGCTTCGGGAGCTGGCCGACCAAAATGGTCAGCGCCAGCCCGTTCATGTAGCCGAGCATCGTCGGCTTCGACAACAGGTCGGCGATGAAGCCGAGCCCGCCCGCTCCGGCCAGCACCATTGCGGCGCCGGTGAAGAGCGCCAGCATCGAAGCCAGGGCGACGGCCCGGGCCGGGTCCCCGTTGGCTCCGATCAGCGGCAGGATCGTCGCGGCGATCATCGGTCCCAGAGAGGAGTCCGGGCCCAGCACCAGGATCTTCGAAGGGCCGAAGATGGCGTACCCGACCAGGCACAGGATCGAGGTGTACAGCCCGGTGACCGCGGGCAGGCCCGCCAGCTCGGCATAGGCCATGCCCTGGGGCACGAGCAGGGCCGAAAGGACGAGCCCTGCCACGACGTCCTTCGCGAGCCATCGCGACTGGTAGGCCCTGAGCACGTTCAGGCCCGGCATGCTCCGGGTGATCCCGTCGTACCTCATCGGATGCCAGTCCCTCGGTGGGCATTCATCCCTGCTCGCCGCCCTGGTCGACGGTGTCCGCCTGGTCGACCGTGTCCCCGTGCGACGGGTGTCTGGTCAGCGCACGCTTGCGCATCCGCGGCTGGTGGGCCGGTGCCAGCTCGGGCACGTCACCACGTGAGATCATCCGGGCACCGTACCGGGGCGCCCAGATCCCAGCCGTCACCCCATGAGCCGCCACCGACAGCAGGATCGTCCAGGTGGCCACCTGGACCAGGGGGTTCTGGTCGGGCGAGCCCGACTTCAGATCCTCGAGCGCCACCAGGGTGAACACGACGGACGCGAGCCCGCGTGGACCGAACCACCCCATGAACAGCAAAGTGCTCCGGTGCATGCCCAGCCCGATCAGCGACAACGCGACGGGAAGCATCCGCACCACGGTGAGGCTGAGCACCGCATATCCGATGGCCGTCCAGTGGGTCTGCCTCGTCAGCACCGGCCCGACGAACAACGCGCCGAAAAGCGTCCAGACGAAGAAGGACATGAAGAGGCCGATGGTCTCGCTGAACTCGACCGGACCGTAGAGACTGCCCTTGGTCGCCTGACCAAAAAGCAGCCCGCCGACGAACGCCGCGACGAACCCGTTGCCGCCGATGGCCACCGACCCCGTGTAGGCGAGCACGGCCAGGGCGAGCACGGCAAGCTGCTCGGACACAGGTGAGGTCCAGGCGTGGGACCTGGCCCGGCTGACCAGCCAGCCACCCCCGAGCCCCACGACGACCGCAGCTACCACAGCGAGCCCGATCTGGGTCAGCGCAGCGGCAACCCAGCCCTCGTTCGCGGACGACTCCTCCGACACCACGATGGCGAGGAACAGGGTCACAAAGGGGATCACGAGACCGTCGTTCAGCCCGCTCTCGACGTTCAGTGCCCGGCGGATCCGCCCCGGCACCGCGGTGTTGGTCACCACAGCCAGGCCCAGCGCGGCATCGGTGGGGGCCAGGATCGTCGCCACGAGCGCGGCTGCGGCCCACCCGATACTTGGCTCCATCAGGTAGGCCAGCACCGTCCCCAGCACCACGGTGAGCGGCAGCCCGATAAAGAGCAGTCGGCTGGGCAGGGTCGCGTCGCCCTCGAGGTCGCGGACCCGAACGGTCGAGGCGTCGGCGAACAACAGAAGCGCCAGCGTGATCTCCGTGATCGCCAAAGCCGTCTCGTTGCTGAACGAGACCCTCAGCAGCCCGGTACCGCCCGGGCCAAGGATGCCGCCGACGACGACGAATACCATCGGCGCGGTGATCGAGAGCCGGTCGAGCCGCCCGGCCAGCAAGGCGTACAGAACGAAGACCAGGGCCAGGATGGTAAGTCCACTCATGTACTCGCCCCCCGTCGACACCGCCGACCCCGGAGAGCGACCTGCGTCACCGAGCGGACCGGATCTGGACACTGTCGCAGCGGCCAGGGCTGCGAGACCTCCCCCCATCCGGATGAAGTCTCGGCCGGATGGAGTCTCGGCCGGATGAAGTCTTGCGGCTCAGGCGCCCGGACGGTCCATCGCCACGGCAATCGCCTGTTGACATCCTCCCGGCGGTGAACGGCCAGGATTCCAACTGCTATGCGACCTTGGGGGCCGTGCATGTTGAGGTTCACGCTTCACAGACCGAGCCAGAAACTCTCAGGTCTCCACGTGCTGTCACGGCATGTCCTGCCGCGATATTCATGGCCGCGTTCACGTCGGCGTTCGCCCTGTGTCCGCAAGAAACGCACACGAAAGTCGCTTGGCTCTTGCGACTCTGCGATGCGATGTGCTTGCAGGCGTTACAGGTCTGCGACGTGTACGCAGCTTTGACCTTCTCGACCCGACCGGGAGCCTTCTGCTCCAGCCGGGTGACGAGCAGACCCCAACCGGATTTGAGGATGCCCCGATTGAGGCCCGCCTTCTGGGCGACGTTCCTGCCCGGCGCCTCGATGGTTCCCCGCGCGGTGCGGGTCATGGCCTTGATGTTGAGGTTCACGCTTCACAGACCGAGCCAAAACTCCCCGATCTCCACGTGCTGTCACGGCATGTCCTGCCGCGATATTCATGGCCGCGTTCACGTCGGCGTTCGCCCTGTGTCCGCAAGAAACGCACACGAAAGTCGCTTGGCTCTT
>DASRUA010000437.1:0-9814 GCA_035655615.1 Dermatophilaceae bacterium | reverse complement strand
GCCTTGTCGGCGTCGGCCTGCTCGATACTGGTCGAGCCTGCTTTCGGCTTGTCGCTCAGTGCCGAGTCGGATCCGGCGAAGTCGACCTGGCCGGCGATGAACTGCTTGATGCCTGCGCCCGAACCGGTCGGGTTGTAGTTGACGGTCGCGCCGGGGCACGCCGTCTGGTAGTCCGTGATCGCCTGTTCGATGGCGTTCTTCTGGGCCGATGAGCCCTCGCCGTTCAAGGTGCCGGTTGCGCAGTCGGCCTTGGCAGCCGCGTTGGCGCCCCCACTCGTGCTCGCGGAAGTGCTCGCGTTGTTGTTCGAACCACAGCCGGCAAGAGCGAGCGTGCCGACCAGGGCAAGGCCCGTGACATTGGCGAGTCGCCTACGAGACTGGATATTCACGATTTGGAGCCTCTCCACAGCAGGGAAAATTCCGGCGTGCTCGGTGCCCGCCGGGACGAGGATATTGAGGCCGGATGACGTGACGCAGGGTGGAAGGTGAACAAGACATGAACGGCAGGAGGCGTTCGGGTGGCCGCAGGCAAGCCCGGTCATGAGGAACGGATGAACGGCGCCCCAAGGGAGAGTTAAGACGGGATCGCGGTGTGGCTGGCATTCGGTTCGGCACCGCCGTTGGGGTGCGCTCGGTTCATCGTCCGGCGCGGGATTACGGTGCGGCGTAACGCTCGACGTCGACGACCCGGGCCTGATCACCGGTCCCGGCCAGGTGGGCCACCAGTGCCTCACCCTTGCCCATTCCGCTTTGTGCGGCCTCTGCCAGGCTGACCTGCGCTGACCCGTCGGGATCGGCTGCCCCGGCGAGCCGTTCGAGCAGCACCGGCAGCACCGGCCCGTGGCTGCACACGACCGCTGCATGGCCGCGTTCGAGCAGTCGGTTCAGGTGGTACGGGGCCCGGTCAGGCTGATCAGCGAATCCCTCTTCCGACAGTCCCGACTTGAGGCGGGCCCGCTTTCCGGCGGTCAGGGCATACGGCAGGACGGTGTCGAGGCAACGCACGGACGGGGAGGTGACAACTCGGGTGACACCGTATGCGGCCAGCATCGGGATCAGCGCCTTGGCGCGTTCGCGGCCGCGGGGGTTCAGCGGTCGTAGCGGGTCTGCTTCGGGCCACGTCGAACGGGACCGGGACCTGGCGTGGCGGACGATGACCAGCGGCCACGTGGTCAATGTCCCGGCACTGTCCGCCTCTTCGAGGGCGTGGAGCTGATCGTGGTCACGGGCGTAGCTGAGCTGGGTCATGGCTGTGGCCACATCGACCCAGACGACCTCGTCAATCTCGTTGACCAGCGCTCCGTCACCACCTACCACCTCGGCCGCCCAGTAACGGCACTCCTTGTTCGTCGGCTGTCCGGCCTGGTCCGGGACGGTGTACTCCGAGGTGGGCAGTGTGCGACCCAGGCGCACGTGAAACCCGGTCTCTTCGTAGACCTCGCGCACCGCCGCCACCGGCCATTCCTCGCCTGGTTCGAGCTTGCCCTTGGACCAGGCCCAGTCCCCGTAGCGGGGGCGGTGGACCACGGCGACCTGAAGAGCACCGCGTCGACGACGCCAAGGCAAGGCTCCGGCGGCCGGGATCACGTTGCCATCAACGGGATGTCATCAATGGCGTCCGGAGATCACCGTGCGACGCGCCTTGCGCCGCCGCTTGGTGTTGTTCTCGATCATCGTGCTGTGCAGCTCGAGCAGCTTCTTGCCATCGGCGTCGTGGCAGTGTCGGGTCCACGTGCCGTCGCCGCTGAGGTGCCAGCTGCTCATGCCGTCGCTCATGCCCAGGCTCATCAGGGTCTGCATGTCGGCTATATGCCTCGGGTCGGTGAGCCGGACCAGGGCCTCTACCCGGCGGTCGAGGTTACGGTGCATCATGTCGGCGCTGCCGATGAAGACGGTCGGGTCGCCGGCGCCGCCGAAGATGAACACCCGCGAGTGCTCAAGGAACCGGCCCAGGATCGAGCGGACCCGGATGTTCTCGGACAGGCCTTTGACGCCTGGACGAAGGGCGCAGATGCCTCGGACCCAGAGATCGACCCGGACCCCGGCCTTCGATGCCCGGTACAGCGCGTCGATCAGCTGATCGTCGACGATCGAGTTCAGCTTGAAGCCGACGTAGCCGTCCAGGCCTTCCCGCACGTTCTCGATCTCTGCGTCGATGTGGTCGATCAGTCCCCAGCGGACCGAGCGCGGTGCCACCAGCAGGCGCTTGAACCTGCTGCGCGGCGCCCACCCCGAGAGCTGGTTGAACAGCCGGGTCAGGTCCTCGCCGACCTGGGGGTCACAGGTGAGCAGCCCGAGGTCCTCATACAGGCGGGCGGTCTTGGGGTTGTAGTTGCCGGTGCCGACGTGGCAGTAGCGTCGCAGCCCCTCGGCCTCCTGGCGGACCACCAGAGAGAGCTTGGCGTGGGTCTTGAGGCCGACGACACCGTAGACCACGTGGACGCCGGCGTGCTCCAACTGGCGGGCCCATGAGATGTTGGCCTGCTCGTCGAAACGCGCCTTGATCTCGACGACGGCCAGCACCTGCTTGCCGGCTTCTGCAGCATCGATCAGGGCGTCGACGATGGGGGAGTCGCCGCTGGTGCGATACAGCGTCTGCTTGATGGCGAGCACCTTCGGGTCTGCTGCCGCCTGCTCGATGAACGCCTGGACCGATGTCGAGAAGGAGTCGTACGGGTGGTGCAGCAGGATGTCCCTGACCCGGATGGAGGCGAGGATGTCGCTGGCCTGTGAGCTCTCGACCGGAGCCAGGTCGGGGTGGGTCCCGGGCACGAAGGCCGGAAACTTCAGTTCCGATCGCTCGAGGTCGGCCACCACGTCGAGCCCCACCAGGTCCAGCGGAGCAGGCAGGCGATAGACCTCGCCCGGCTCCACGCCCAGCTCGCGCCCGAGCAGGTCCATCACGTGGTCGTCCATGTCGTCGGCGACCTCAAGACGCACCGGCGGGCCGAAGCGACGCCTGGTGAGCTCCTTCTCCAGGGCCGCGAGCAGGTTCTCGACGTCGTCCTCCTCGACCTCCAGATCCTCGTTGCGGGTGACCCGGAAGGTGAAGTGCTCACTGACCTGCATGCCCGGGAACAGCAGTTCCAGGTGCGCGGCGATGATGTCTTCGAGGGCGACGAACCGTGCGGTGAAGGGATGGGCCGGGGTCGGGTCCGGCGACTGGATCTGCACGAAGCGGGGCAGCAGCCGGGGCACCTTGACGCGGGCGAAGTGCTCGACGTCGGTCTTCGGGTTGACCAGCAGGACGGCAAGGTTGAGGGAGAGCCCTGAGATGTAGGGGAACGGGTGGGCGGGGTCGACGGCCAGGGGGGTGAGCACCGGGAAGATCTGGTCGCGGAACATCCCGTGCAGACCCTTCTGCTCCCCCTCGCTCAGCTCGTCCCAGCGCGCGATGGTGATGCCCTCCTTGGTCAAGGCGGGGCGCACCTCGTCCTCGAACAACCTGGCATGGGTGGCCATCAGCTTGTGGGCCACCGCCGAGATCTCATCGAAGACCTCACGCGGTTCCAGACCGGAGGCGGACCGCACGGCGAGGCCGGTGGTGATACGGCGCTTGAGGCCGGCCACCCGGACCATGAAGAACTCGTCGAGGTTGTTGGCGAAGATCGCCAGATAACGGGCTCGCTCCAGGAGCGGCACCGTCTCGTCGGCGGCAAGCTGCAGGACGCGCTCGTTGAACTGCAGCCAGGAGATCTCGCGTTCGAGGAAGCGGTCCTCGGGAAGCGCCTCGGGGTCGACCGCCGGGTTGTCGGCCCGGACGACGCGGATGAACTGACCGTTCGAGGACCGGGGGCGCGCGCTGATGAGGGACCGCAGCTCTGACTCGGACGATGCGGGCTCGCCGCTGACAGCGGTGCCGACCCGTTCGACAGCTTGCGGGGCCCCTGATATGTGCGCGCTCATGTCCCCATCCTCACATCGGCGTGTGGACGATGCGTGAGTACATGATATCCACGGCGGAGCGGGCGAAGTCCAGTTTTGAGTACGTCGAGACGGCCGCCCTGTTGTCGGCATCGACATAGAGCATGGCCTCGGTCAGGCCCTTCTCGCGCAGGTGTGCGAGCCCCAGGACGGTCACGATCCGGCCCAGCCCCATCCCTTGGTATGCCGGGTCCACGCCGACCACATAGACCTCGCCCTCGGTTGGGCGCGCGGCCGGGTGGATGGTCGGGCGGGTTGTCGGGCCGTCGGCCGGAACGACCTTGGTCCAGTGCGATGCGGCAAGCACAGGCTCGAGAGCACGCATGTCCTCGATGAGGATGAACCCGCTGGCGTCGAACCACGGCTCGGCGATTCGCCGGTCGAGATCGTGTCGGGTCATCCGGCCCTGCTCGGGGTGGTCGACGAAGGCGTGCGCATTGACCCGCAACCAGGCTTCCTCGTCCTGACCGACGACGAAGTGCCGGGTCCTGAAGCCCTCGGGAAGGATGACGGCGGGCAGCGAGGCGATGTCGGATCGCAGGGGCCGGCGCATCTGCCAGAGCTCACGCACCATGGAGTAGCCGGCGCGGTGGGCGAAAGCTCTGCCGCAGTCGAGGTCGCCGTGGGACCACAGGTGAAGGGTCTCGCCGGGGTCTGTCCTGGGTGCAAGGGCATGCTCGAGGGCGCGGAGAAGCGCCGTCCCGACGCCCTGTCGCCGGTGTGACGGGTCAACCACGATCTCCGCGGTGGTGGCAGGACCGCCATTGCGGCCCTGCTCGAGATGGGCGTAGCCCACCAGGCGCGGGTCGGCATACGCGAGGAAGTGCCGAGAGCCGGTGGTGAAGTCTGAGCTGCCGGCGGACACCGGGTCGCTGTCTCGGACGGCCAGCAGCACCTGCTCCGACAGCGGCGCAACCTCGTCGACGTGGGCGGCGCTCTTGACCAACCCGAGGACCGCAGAGCGTTGCTCATGGGTGAGCCGCGCCAAGTGGTCGACCTGCACGATGACCATGACGATCCCTTCAGGCGTCTGTCAGCGACTCGCTCGTGTCCGGCGACGGCTCGGGCACGAAGCGGTAGCCGACATTGCGCACGGTCCCGATGAGCACCTCGTGCTCCAGGCCCAGCTTGGCCCGGAGCCGTCTGACGTGGACATCCACTGTGCGTGTCCCGCCGAAATAGTCATAGCCCCATACCTCCTGAAGCAGCTGTGCTCTGGTGAAGACCCGGCCGGGGTGCTGCGCAAGGTGCTTGATCAGCTCGAACTCCTTGTAGGTCAGATCGAGCAGTCGCCCGCTGATCCGTGCCGAGTAGCTGGTCTCGTCGATGACCAGGTCACCCGCGGTGATCTGACCGGCGGCCGGGTCGTCTTCACCGGACAAGGCGAGCGAGCCCATCGCCAGCCGGAGACGAGCCTCCACCTCAGCCGGTCCGGCCGTCTCCAGGATGACGTCATCGACGCCCCATTCCGCAGTCAGCCCGGCCAGACCGCCCTCGGTCAGGATCGCCAGCAACGGCACCGAGAGGCCGGTCGTGCGCAGCATCCGGCACAGGGACCGGCCCGCGGCGAGCTCACGGCGTGCGTCCACGAGCACGGCATCCGCGCTCGGGCTGTCGATCAGGGCGGCAGGCTCGGCAGGCAGGATGTGCACGTGGTGGCTGAGCAGAGCGAGCGCCGGCAGCACTTCGGCACTGGGTGCCAGAGTGTTGGTCAGCAGCAACAGGTGGGCCACCCTTGGCACAATAGGTCAGTGTTCAACTGTTTGGGGCGTTCGTTCGCCTCATGAGACCTCTCACACACGCAGGAGATGCCGGTATGACGAGTGGCCCGGACGTGACCCGTGCTGATGCTGACGTCACGATCCGTTACTGGGCGTCAGCCCGGGCGGCGGCGGGATGCGACAGCGAGTGCTTCACCGGCCACTACGTCGGCGACGTTCTGCAGTCGGCTGCATCAGCACACATCGGCCTTGCCGGCGTTCTGGCGGTATCCACGATCTTGCTGGACGGGCGCCCGGTGATCGCCTCCCAGCCGCTGTCGGAGGGCACCACCCTGGAAGTGCTGCCTCCGTTCGCAGGCGGGTGATGGGAGAATGACAGACGTGACCGACGCCCCGACTGAACCTCCTCCACTGACACGCGTGTCCCGCGCCCTGGCGCGCGCGGCCGCCGGGCCGGTCACCCTCCCGGTTCCCGAGATGCCCTTGCAGCCCCTTGTGACGATTGCTGTCGTCGCGCTTGCGGGCCTGCTGACCATCACGGCGTTCGCCGGTCCGCCGATGGTCGCTCTCGCGGTGGCCTTCGCCGCGGGGGTCATTGCCTGGGGTTGGGCGGGCCTGCTGGGGTTGCCCAGCCCTCGCGGTACCGCGCTGGTGCTGGCCGTGGGGTCTGCGGCGGCGATCGGGACCGTGTTGGCAACCCGCGAGGACCCCATGCTTGCCTGGATGCCGGCCGCGTTGGCCGGAGCCATGATCGTTGCGTTCCTCCACCAGCTCGCCCGCAGGGATGGTCGCCCGCGTCTCGTGGAGTCCATCGCCTCGACCATCACGGCGATCGCCATCGTGGTCTCCGGCGCCAGCCTGGTGGCGCTACCCCGCACCGAGCACGGCGCGTGGGTGGTGGCCATCGCCTCGGCCGCGATGGCATTGTCCGCCGTGACCGATCTGGCTGGCGGCTCGCGGCGGCTGGTCGCATGGTTACTGCCTCTGGCGATGTTGGCCGGAGGCCTTGTCGCCGTCCTTGTCGGCCACCGGCTTGGCGCCGTGGGCTGGGGGGCGGCCGCTTTCCTGGGAGTGTTGGCCGCCGGCGTCAGCCATGCTGTTCGTCGAGTGTTGGCAACCTTGCCGGCGATCAGCGGTGCACGTTCTCAGCTGGTGAGCGCCTGCGCCTCGGTGCTGACCGGAGGCGTGGTTGTCTACCTCGTCGGCCGGCTCCTGATCGCCTGACATCGGCGTATTCAGCTTGTCGGCCTTTGTGAGCAGGGCTCAGTACTCGCCGGCCCCTGCTCGTAAGACATCAGTGCTCCCGGCCCCTATCCACGGTCTCAGCACTCGCTGGCCCCTTCGTAGGGCTCAGTAGACGAGCGCCTGGGCGTCGCCCTGCAGGACTTCCTCGACAAAGGCAGCCGCACCCCGGATAAGCGTTCCCGGAAGCAGATCGGCTTCGGTGAGGCTCCGACGCGCCGCGCACTGGCTGCACACCGTCAGGTGTCCGTCTGCCAGCACCGCATCGCGCAGTTCTGACAGCCGGGAGGTATACGGAAGCGAGAACTCCTCGGCTCTGCCAGGGACCGCCAGCCAGGTGGACTCCCCGGTGAGCCAGACACTGACCACCGCGCCGCTTGCCACTGCGGTGGCGGCAACGGTGAAAGCCTGGGACAGTTTCTCCGGGGACTCGACCCCCGTCGTGAGCTTGATAATCAGGTGACGCGATTCCGACGGCATGGGGAAAGGTTACGATCAGCCCGTGGAAAACGTCGTGATCCCTTCAGAAAGCAGCTTGCGCTGACATGGCCTTCGAACTCGACGTAAACCTGCCACCAGCCCTGGCGCCGCTCGCGTGGCTGGTCGGACGCTGGGAAGGCGCAGGCGTTTTGGGCTACCCGACCATAGAGTCGGCCCATTTCGGCCAGGAGATCATCTGCTCGCACGACGGCCGCCCTTTCCTGGAGTGGCAGAGCCGGACCTGGCTGCTGGATGACGCCGGGAACAAGGTGCGTGCGCTGGCCGTCGAGCTGGGGTTCTGGCGGGTCCTTGACGAAGGCGAGATCGAGCTGCTGTTGACCCACCCAACCGGTGTCCTTGAGATGTATGTCGGTCATCGTGACCCGGACAAGCCTGTCGTCGAGCTGCGTACCGATGGGGTCTTGCGCAGCCCTGCGGCCAAGGAGTACAACGCCGGGTCGCGTATGTACGGCCTGGTCGACTCCCAGCTGTTCTGGGCGATGGACATGGCTGCGGTCGGTCACGGTCTGCAGAGTCATGTGTCAGCCCAGCTCAAGCGCGTGGGTTGAGGGATTCGATCATGGGCGACGAGGCACGGATCCTGATTGTGTGCACGGGCAACATCTGCCGCTCCCCGTTCATCGAGCGACTCCTGCAGCACGAGCTGGACGAGCACCGGTCGGGATCCGATCGGGGAATCATTGTGAGCAGCGCCGGCACGGCTGCTCTCGTCGGATCGGCCATGGACGCGCAGGCCGCTGCCCGGCTGGTGTCGCACGGCGGCGATGCCACGGGGTTTCGGGCGCGAGATCTCACGCCCGCCCTCATCGCCGAGTCCGACCTGGTGCTCACAGCGACTCGTGCGCACCGAGGCAAGGTGGCTCTGATGTCCCCCAGGGTTCTGCGTCGAGTTTTCACCTTCTGTGACTTCGCCGATCTCGTCGGCGGGATCGACTGGCCCACAGCTCCCCTGACCCAACGGGATCCACGTGCGTGGGTTGGGCAGATCACCGAGAAGGCGGCCGCGAGTCGCGGCCTCAGACCCCCGCTCGCCCCTGATGCGGCGGACATCGTCGACCCTTACCGGCGCGAGGACGAGGTGTTCGCCACCATGGCACAGCAGATAGTTGACTCCATGCCCGCAGTCGTCCGCACCCTGGTGGGCTGACATGGCGGTATGGCGTATCTCCTCCCGCGTTGCCACAGCGGCCCTGCTGGTGCTGGTCGCACTGGATGTCACGCTCGTCGCGAAAGCGCTTCAGTCCACCCACACCAGCGGCATCGACACGAGCCCGGTGAGCTCAGCCTCCGGCTCCGTCGACCCAAGTGCCACCGACCCGGCAACTGGTCCGGTGAGTCCTTCACCGACGACATCCGTGAACGCCGGAAGCATCCCGCTGCAGACAATGCTCGTGGCCCTGGACAACCAGCGGGCCTGGCGCGTCGGTGCCGGTTCGTGTTCGGCCGGGGGCGCGAGCCTGGCGACCACCGTCGATGGCGGCAAGACCTGGGCAAAGGACAAGGCGAGCCTACGTCGGATAGTCCGGGTGCGGCCGACAGATGATCAGGCCGCGTTCATCATCGGCGCAGACTCGGCCTGCGCGGCCGAGCTCAAGGACACCAGCAATGGTGGCGGCACCTGGTCGTCGGGCGGCGCTGCCGGACGCGCGTGGTTCAGGGACCCCAAGGACCCGATGGTTGTGAGTGGCCCGGGGCCGGCGGTCTCTCAGCCGTGTGGCAAGCGCGCTGTCCTGGACCTGGCTGTCCTGACGGCCGGATCGGCTCAGGTGCTGTGTGCCGACGGTCTGGTCCGTTCAACGACGAACAACGGCACGGTCTGGACCAACGTGGGCACGGTCGCTGGCGCTGTAGCCCTGGCTGTCTCGACGGTCAATCCGGCGGAGACCTACGTCGCACGTCTGGGCGCCCCGGACTGCACGGGTGTTCAGATTCTGCGGGTTGGTCAGCGGGTCGCGACCTCATGTATCAAGGCGTCGATCCCGAAGGATCCCGGTCAGATCGCCATATCGCTGATAAGAGGCGGCGGTTGGCTTGTCGCCGGCAACACAACGATGCGCTCGATCGACAACCTCGTCACGTGGAGAGCTTCCTGAGTGATTCGTAGCAGCCGGACTGAGCCAGCTGATCAGCGGATGTGAGCCATGGTTTCGGTTGATTTCTGGCCTCGGGTGATCAGCACCTCCGTTCAGGCATGCTGACGTAGAAGACCCCGCGCGCTGAGCCGTTTGCTTATTGGCATGAATTCCCCCCCAAGGTGGGCGCTGCCGCACAATGAGAATCACAACGTAGCAGAGGGTGGTGAGTTATCGGAAGGTTATCCGGACCTGCATTTCTTGATCCCGGAGGATATCGATACAGGCGTTTGATGCCCGAATAGCTCAGCTGCAGACGGTGTCATTGAGCGTGATGTGCAGGGGACGAACCAG
>DASRUA010000436.1:0-4658 GCA_035655615.1 Dermatophilaceae bacterium | reverse complement strand
GAGGTCGGTGACGACCATGTTCGCTGCCGTCAACTCGTCGTAGGCGACTCCCGAGGGTTTGATGACCATGAGGTTGTGCCCGGGCACGCGGGCCGACACGTTGCCGGCGGTCCAGATGACCAGTCCGTATCGCGTGAGCTCGCCATGCAGGTCGGCGACAGTCTGACGCAGCGCGTCGACGGCGTCGCGGGCGTCGCTGGGTACCTGGGGCTGGGTGGGCACGGAGCCCGGGCGCGAAGACGTCACGTCAGTTCCCTTCTGAGGCAGGGGTTTTGGATGGCATTGCGACCAGTCTGCGTTTGCGTGCCTTCAACCGGTGCATGACGTCGGTGCCACCGCGGCCGAAGTAGTCGTGCAGCTCGGTGTAGTCGGCGAAGAGCTCGTCGTAGGCCTTCACGTTTGCGGCGATGGGCTGGTAGACGGCCTTGTCGGATCGCCCCATGGCACTGGACGCGGCATGGATGTCGGAGTAGGCGCCAGCAGCGACGGCGGCGTGGATCGCCGAGCCCAGCGCAGGACCCTGTTCGGACACGATGGTCGACAGCGGCAGGTTGGTCACGTCGGCGTAGATCTGCATCAACAGCGTGTTCTTGAGCAGGCCGCCGGCCACGACCAGCTCGGTCACCGGAACACCGGAGCCTTTGAAGGCTTCGATGATGGTGCGGGTTCCAAACGCCGTGGCCTCGAGCAGCGCCCGGTAGGTGTCCTCGGCGCGGGTGGCCAAGGTCTGGCCCACGACGACGCCGGAGAGCTCATGGTCCACGAGTACAGAACGGTTGCCGCTGTGCCAGTCCAGAGCGATGAGACCGTGCTCGCCGATGGCCTGACCGCGGGACAGTTCGGTGAGTATTTCGTGGACGGAAACCCCTGTGGCGTCAGCCTTTTCGTAGTACTCCGGTGGCACGCCGTGCTTGACGAACCAGCCGAAGATGTCGCCGACCCCGCTCTGCCCGGCTTCGTACCCCCACAGGCCCGAGACGATCCCGCCATCGACGACACCGCACATCCCGGGCACGTCGTGAAGCTCCGTGGCGTTCATGACATGGCACGTGGAGGTGCCCATGATCGCCACCATCTGGCCGGGTTCGACCGCGCGGGCCGCCGGGGCGGTCACGTGGGCATCGACGTTGCCAACGGCAACCGCAATGCCTTCGGGCAGCCCGGTCCATGCCGCGGCCCGGGCTGTCAGCGAGCCGGCCCGGTCGCCGAGCTGGCCGATGGTGTGGTCGAGCTTGTCGCTCACGAACGACCCGAAGTCGGGGTTGAGCGAGGCCAGGAACGCTTCGCTCGGATAAGCGCCGTCCTGGTAGATGCCCTTATAGCCGGCAGTGCATGCGTTGCGGACGTAGGTCCCGGTGAGCTGCCACACGATCCAGTCCGCGGCCTCGACGAAGTGGTCCATGGCGGCATAGAGCTCGGGCGCTTCCTCGAGCATCTGCAGGCCCTTGGCGAACTCCCACTCCGAGGAGATGAGCCCGCCGTAGCGCGCCAACCACGCTTCGCCGCGTTCACGGGCACGGAGGTTGATCCGGTCAGCCTGTGGCTGCGCGGCGTGGTGGCGCCAAAGCTTGACGAAGGCGTGAGGACTGGTGGCGAACTCTGGCACCTCACAAAGTGGTGTTCCGTCCGCCAGAGTCGCGACCATCGTGCATGCGGTGAAGTCAGTACCGATCCCGATTACGTCCGCTGGGTCGACACCGGACAAGCGAAGGGCCTCGGGCACCGCGACCTGCAGGACGGCGATGTAGTCGGCGGGCACCTGCAGCGCCCACTCTGGCGGCAGACTCTCCCCTGTCGGCAGCGCAGCGTCGAGCACAGCGTGTGGATAGTCGTGGACCGCGCTGCCCAGTTCCTGACCGTCGCTGACTCTGACGACCACAGCCCGGCCAGAGAGCGTGCCGTAGTCGACGCCGACGACCACGGCCTCGGTCCCGGTGCGCGATGGAGTTGTCACGTGTGGCCTTTCCGGTGGCTGTCGCGCGGGCACGGTGGGGGGCCAGCGGATCATCAGGATCGAGTGTGAGCGCTAACATTCATGCTGTCAAGAGATCGAAGGCCCTCTTCCCGGGCAGATCGTCAGCTTGAGGGTGTAGTGGTGGAGGACCGGACGATGAGCTGCGGCTCGACCAGCGGCTCTGAGGCGTCGAGCTCGCCGGCGAGGACCCGGAGCACCAGGGCCATGGTGCGCTGGCCGAGCTTTTCGAAGTCCTGGCGGACGGTGGTCAGTGGTGGCGTGAAGTAGCCCGACTCTGGCAGGTCGTCAAAGCCGACGACGCTCACGTCCTCGGGCACGCGCAGCCCTGCCTCGTGCAGGGCGCGCAGCAGTCCGAGCGCCATCTGGTCGTTCGCGGCGAAGACCGCGGTGGGTCTGGACTCGCCTAACATGGCCCGGCCTATCTCGTAGCCACTGTGCGAAGACCAGTCGCCTTCGGCCATGAGCGCTGGGATGGGCAGGTCGCGCTCCTCAAGCGCCATCCGCCACCCCTGGTGTCGAGCCGCCGCGTCCAGCCAGTTGGCCGGCCCGGGCAGGTGCAGCACGGTGTCGTGGCCAAGGTCGAGCAGGTGTCTGGTGGCCAGGCGTGCACCCTCGATCTGGTCGACCCCGGCCGTCAGGGGGGCAGCCGACAGATCACCCTCGACCAGAACCAGCGGTACTCCGATGCGCAGCGACCGCGCCAGGGCCAGGGCTTCCTGGTGGGCCACGATCACCACCACCGCCTCGACCGCCTGGTCCATGACCTGATCCACGGCAGCCCGCAACGAGGTCGCCGAGATCTGGGTGAGCCCCGCGAGCGACAAGCTGTATCCCGCTGCGCGAGAGGCAGATTCGAGCCCCAGCATGGTGTTGGCCGGGCCGTAGTGGCTCATGTCGGCGGTGATCACCCCAATGGTCCGCGAACGGCGGGTCACCAGCGTCCGGGCCGCTACGTTGCGTCGGTAGCCAAGCTCTTCGATCGCGGCGAGCACCCGGTCGCGCGTCGCCGGACGGATCTTCGGGAAGTCGTTGAGGACCCGCGAGACGGTCTGATGGGAGACGCCGGCGACCTTGGCCACGTCCGCCATCCGCGGAGGGAGGCCGACGTGGCCACGGCCAGAAGCAACGGGCGCGGCGGCGCTGACCTTGTTGGCGACCTCGGGCTCCGGCATGCAGGCATCGTACGTCGCAGTGGGCAGCTCGCACGGTCGGCGAAAGGCCACGGCGTTGTTCACGGCGGCCACTTTTCGGGGCGCTGACCTGGGGTCTGCAGGTTGGCTGTCCCTTGGCGATGGCGATGGCAAGGGTCAGGAGCTCGTCGCAGCTCTTGGTGACCTTGGCGCCGTTGCGGACCGTGGAGCTGCACTTCCGAGGCGGTGAGAAGTGACTGCCGATGCGGGATTGCATCGCCTGGATCTTGTGCAGCAGCACCAGTTCAGCCTGTGTGTGGTCGCGCAGGTGGCCCACCAGCTGACCCCGCCCCAACGCCGGCTTCAACGCCCGAGGGGCGTAGCCCCGGTTGAATCCAGCTTGCACACCGCGTCCAAGATCTCCGACTTCACGCCCTCGTTGCCGACTGGTACCTCCGCGGCCCTGATGACGGCCCTTCGATTCGCCGTCGACAACCCCATGAGCCAAGGAGAGCCGAAGACCCGACCCCGACAGCCCAGGTATGCCGCCCAGTCGGACCCTTCGCATCAGGGCCTCGGCAAAGTCGCGTCTCAGCAGGTCAGCAGGCATGCGATGGCTTGGTCGGGGTGTCTGGCGTGATGTCGTAGCGCTTTGGCGATGCTGGTCGCCCCGGTCAAACGCAGCAGCCTGATCGCGGTGTTGCGCAGCGTGGCCATCACCTGGGGCGCGTTCCCGGTGCGGACCTGGGAGCGGTCTTCATCGAACGTGACGTCGCGGACCCAGTGCAGCCGGTTCTCGATGCCCCAGTGGCCCTGGACCCACGCGGCGAAGGTGGCCGGTGGCGCGCCGTGGTGGTCGGCGGAGGTGATCAGGTAGACGACCTCGACGCTCTTTTTCCCGCCCCGGGTCACGGTGCGCCGGACCTGCGCGATCTGCGCGGCGCCGGGGAAGTCGACCCAGGCCGGGGCGGCCACGACCTTGATGGTGCGGGTGACGCGCCGGCCGTGCCCGGTGGTGGTCACCCGGTGGCCCGGGACGTCCTTCCAGGGCAGGTCCTTGCACGTCTGGTGCAGACCGGGCTGGTTCTTCTTGACGGTGAACAGGTAGTCCCCGCCGGCCTGCGTGATCGCGGTCGCGGTGTCGGTCTGCGTGTGCATCGCGTCGACGGTGACCACCGCGCCGGTCAGGTCGAAACACGCGAGCAGGTCTCGTACCGCAGGGATTTCGTTGCTCTTGGCGGCCACCGCGACCTGCCCGAGGACGGTCCCGGCGACATGGTCGAACGCCGCGACCAGGTGCGGGGCGACCGCGTCCGCGGTGCGGGCACCGCGGACGGTCTTGCCGTCGATCGCGATCACCCGCCGACTGGCGACCACATGCGTGCGGGTACACAAGAACGCCCCGATCACCCGGTCCAGCAGGTCCGCGTCGAGCCGGGCCAACGCGCGCCGGATTGTCGATTCCGTCGGGCGCCCCCCGGTCCCTACACCTAACCCGGCCAGCGCCTGCTCGGGCTGGTCGGCGACCCATTCACCGATCGCGGCGAACGAGC
>DASRUA010000435.1:0-4738 GCA_035655615.1 Dermatophilaceae bacterium | reverse complement strand
CCCGACCCTGGCTGTCCAGGCGTTTCTCGGACCGGTTACGGCCGAAGACGAACGCCCCCGCGTAGCAAGGGTTCGTCAAGAAATCATGCACCGCGGGGTAGGTGGCTGCCGCCCACTGGATCCGCCCGGTCCGACCCGGCCGCCGTGGCAGCAGCAACCCCTCCTCGCGTAGCGACAGCATCACCTGCCGGGCCGAGCCCAGCTCGGCGAAACGCCGGAACACGGTCGCGATCGCCTCGATGACCGCCTCGTCCGCGGCCAGCACCACCTTGTCGTCGTGGTCGTAGTCGAATCCGACTGGCAGGCCTTGGCGTAGTTCCCCACGGGCCGCTTTGTGCCGCAGCCCTGCGGTGAGCCGCGACCGGATCAGGTGCAGTTCGGCCTCACTCATCGTGCCCTTGAGCCCGAGCACGAGGCGGTCGTTGAAGTCCCCGGGGTGGTACACCCCGTCGGAGTCAGCAATCAGCGTGTCCGTCAACGTGCACAGGTCCAGCAGTTGATACCAGTCGGCGTTGTTGCGGGCCAACCGGCTGACCTCGATGCCGAAGATGATCCCGACCTGGCCCAGGCCGACTTCGGCCACGAGCTCCTTGAACCCCTCACGAGCGGTCATCTCCGCACCGGAACGACCCAGGTCGGCGTCAATCACCTTGACCTGGTGAGCATCCCAGCCCAAAGCCACCGCACGCTCAGCCAGCTCATACTGGCGGGCCAGGGACTCGGCGTGCTCCCGAACCTGGGTCAGGGTCGACTGCCGGACATACACGTAGGCGTCACGGCCAAGGTGAACCGGCAAGATCTTGGATGAGACCAACGTCGCGGACTCACTCATCACAGATCTCCGCGGTGGCTACGGCCGGCTCCTCGACAAGCACCCCGCGGGCGATCAAGACGGACAACAGGGTCAGCACCTGCCCACGGGTGGCCTCCAGCAGCTCCGACCACCGATCCACAGGATCAGGGACAACCTCAGGTAGAGCCAGTTGAACGGTGTCAGCGGCTATTCTCATGGCACGCAAATAGGTTCACCTTCCCAAATTTCGTTGGCGCGAGCAGGGATGGGTCGAACCTATTTGTCTTCAACGGGGCGGACCCCCTCGCGGGGACGGGATCTCAGACGCCCGACCAGCTCATGCAGGGCCTGCAAACCATCCACGTCAAAGACTGCCGAGGCGGTCTCAGCCACCTTCCCCAGGACATCGGTGGCATCCACCCGGATCGTGCCCGGGCTGCCGTCGGGCAGCTGCACCACCAAGAAGACAACGCCGTCCAACCGCTTGAACCCCCGAGCGGCAAGCAACCTGCCGAACAACGGATGCGATGACGTCGTCACCCGCACATCGCAGGGCAACACATCACGAAGATGTTGCAGTCTGTCGGTGTCACTCCGGGTACCGGCAAAACCCACCTGGCCATCGGCCTCGGCATCAAAGCAGCCCACGCAGGGCACCGGGTGTTGTTCGCGACCGCAACGGAATGGGTCACCCGACTCCAAAGCGCACACCAGAGCGGTCGGCTCGCCTCCGAACTCACCCGGCTGAGTCGATACGGGCTGATCATCGTCGACGAAGTCGGCTACATCCCTTTCGAGCAGGACGCCGCGAACCTGTTCTTCCAGCTCGTCTCATCACGCTACGAACACGCCTCACTGATCCTGACCAGCAACCTCGTCTTCGCCCGCTGGGGAGACGTCTTCGGAGATCAAGTCGTCGCCGCCGCCATGATCGACCGAATCGTCCACCACGCCGACGTCATCGACATGGGCGGAACGCAAAGCTGCAACTGACGGCTGTTTTGCCTTGTGAGGGGCCGGTTCCTGGGCTCTACGCCAACCCCCAGCACCGCCGACGTCTGCGACTGCCCCCGGTCGATGGAGTCAATAATGTCTAGTGATTACCGCCGCACTGTCAAGCCACTCATGCCGCATCAATCGCTGTCAGCAGGCTATTGCACACCGCTTCAACGGAGGTGGAGATTGGTCCTCTATTGGCTTACGACACGCGAGGCGTTCAATGCTAGACATTGCGTGCATGGTCTCGTACGGTCCGGAGTGAGAGGTGAGGCAAATGAGCGAGATAGAGCGACGTACCGCGCTCGAGAAGTGCGGGCTGGTGCATCCCGGAATGGAGTTGGTCAGCGCGCCCCTGTTTTCCTCTGCGGGTTCCTTCTTCATGGCCGCGGACAAAGTCCAGGTGAAGTACGAGATGTTGCGCGCCCATCGGCTGGAAGGGATCAGCGCCACGGCTTCGGCGGCGACCCACGGGTACTCCCGGGCAGCGTTCTACCTGGCGACTACGGCCTTCGAACACGGGGGAATGGCGGGCCTGCTCGACGAACGACCAGGGCGCAGGGGCCCGGTCAAGCTCACCCCGGCGATCACGGCGTTCCTGGCCGGTGCGCCCGACAGTGTCTCGGGCGCCGACCTGGCCCAGGAGGTGAGCAGCCGCTTCGGGATCGTCCTGCACCGGCGCACCGTCGAACGGGCCCGGCGGCGGTAACGATGAGCAGCGGCGTGGGCGGGCGAACGTTCTGGCCGATCGGCGAGGCCGCGCAGGCTGACTACGAGATGCTCCGCGCGTACATGCTGACCGAGGGCGACCTGCCGCTTTCCCTGCCCGCAGTCCGATTCTCCCGCCGTGGACTGGCCGGGCTGATCGCCTGGCCGGTGGCTGATCCTGTCTTCACCGGTCCAGTCCTGGGCGCCGCACGGCCTCGATGGAGCCCGCACCAGGACCCAAGGGTAGAAGCCCTCGCCGCCGGGTTCGCGCTGCTACTAAGGGCGGACGTCGGCGCCGAGCTGGACCTGGCCCAAGGAGGCGTCCGATGAAAGCCGCAATCTATGCGCGAGTGTCCACCGACAGCCAGCAGCAGCGCGGCACCATCGGCT
Source organism: Dermatophilaceae bacterium (assembly GCA_035655615.1). Taxonomy (GTDB): domain Bacteria; phylum Actinomycetota; class Actinomycetes; order Actinomycetales; family Dermatophilaceae; genus UBA4719. The sequence continues at coordinate 1,851 of DASRUA010000435.1, read as the reverse complement.
CCCAGCTCGCAGTGCTGCGCGCCCGAGTAACCCAAGAGGGCGATGAGTGCGTGGCCGAGTTCTGCGACGACGGCCACTCCGGCGCACGGTTGGATCGACCTGGCCTGGACGAGCTGCGTGACGCCGCCGAGGCCGGGCTCATCGAGCGGGTGTGGTGCCTATCACCGGACCGGTTGGCGCGGATCTACGCCTACCAGGTGATCGTGCTCGATGAGTTGGCCCGCCACCGTGTCTCGGTGGCTTTCGCTGACGCCCCGGCGATGGACGAAAACGATCCGCAGTCCAAGCTGCTCACCCAGGTCCAAGGCGTGATCGCCGAGTACGAGCGTGCCAAGATCGCCGAACGCTACCGCCGCGGCAAGCTATTCCGCTCCCGCGCCGGAGAGGTTCTGGCTTGGCGCACCCCCTACGGCTACCGGCGACTGCCTCGTGACGCGGCTGGCCCAGGGCGCCTGGAGATCTTCGAGCCTGAGGCAGAGGTGGTTCGACGCATCTTCGAGGACACCGTCGCCGGTGGCCACTCCACCCGATCGATCGCGCGACGCCTCGCCGCCGACCAGGTGCCAACACCCACCGGTCGCAGCGGGGTCTGGGGCACCTCGACCATTGGGCGGCTGCTACGTAACGAGGCCTACGTTGGCCGCGTCTACTTCAACCGCACCGAGTCCATCCCCGACCCCCGACCCGGTCACAAGAACAAGCAGGCCCCTCGACCGCAGGAAGAGTGGATCGCCATCACCGTCCCGGCCATTGTCACCGACGAGGTGTTTGCCGCCGCCGCACGAGTCAGCCAAGACAACAGCAAGTGGAGCCCGCGCCGAGCCGAACCCGGCCAATGGCTCCTGAAGGGACTGGTCCGCTGCGGAGTCTGCGGCGTAGGCACCAACTGCCATAAGATGCGCGGCCGCAACGGCACCTGGCACCGCTACTACTACTGCCGCAACCACGACCCGATCAGGGCCGGCGGCCAGGACCGGCGCTGCCCGGAACGAAACATCCGCTCCGACGCCCTCGACGCCTACGTCTTCGACCAGATCCGAGCGACGCTGCAGCGGCCCGACACCCTGCTTCGCGGGGAGCAGGCAATAGCCGCGTCCACGCCCACACCCGACGACGAGTTGCTCGGCGCCGAACTCGCTCGCCTCGACCGCAAGCTCACCGCCGCTGATGACGAGCGACGTCGGCTCACCGACCTCTACCAGGTCGGCCTTGTTCCACTACCCGAACTACAACGCCGCGCCGCCGACGTCGAGCATCGACGCCGAAGCCTGGCAGACAGTCGAAGCGACCTCGCCGGCCAGCGTCGGGCACTTACCCGCGACAACCAACTCCAGCGGCGCGTGGCCGGATTCGCCCAACGCGTCCTGGGCGTCATGGACCATCTCGACTTCAACCAGAAACAGACCCTGCTACGCCTAGTCGTCGAGCAAGTCCGCGTGACCGGATGGAATGTCGAGATCCGACTGCGCATCCCCCTGGACGACGAACCCGTGAGCACCCCTCCACCCGAGCCACCCGAGCCACCCGAGCCACCCGAGCCCAACAGTGACCATCCATCACCCCTGTCCAGCGAAGACCGTCTGCGTTCCCTTGGTGACCCTCAAGGGCAGCTCCTACCGGCTCAAGAACACCGGCATCGACACGCTGCCCTCCGCAAGAGCCGAGAACACGGCACAATAAACACACAACACGTGGCCTACATTTCGACCGTCACAACCGGCCTACTTTTCGACGAGCGTCGACAACATGGACACCGCGTTGTCTCAACCGTTGGTGTCTCACCACGAAGGAAGTCAGACAAATGGCGTCACCGTTGGACCCCGCCCCATCACCGGACGCACCTCCGGACGG
>DASRUA010000434.1:0-2135 GCA_035655615.1 Dermatophilaceae bacterium | reverse complement strand
GCTCTTCACTACGACTGGCGGCGGCGTACCAGCGGTCGATATCAGTTTGGGTGCACTCGCTCAGTTCCCGTCCGTGTCCTTGGAGGTCGGTCAGGAACAGCCTGGCTCGACGAAGGTATTTTCGGGCCGTCTGGTTGCGGTAGTGCCCGATCGGCTCGGTGGCCGCAATGGTCCGGAGCTGCCGCAGCACATGCCATGTGGCGAAGCGCTGCAAGATCTTGCGGTGGTTGGTGTCCTCGATGCTCTGCATCCAACCGGTCAGCCACTGCTCGAAGAGAAGCAGGTACCGATCCACCGGCGCCAGCACCCCGCAGCCGACGAGCAGATCGCGGATGTGGATGACGCAACGCCAGGGCTGCAGGGTGCTCAACCCGTCGTGGGTGAGTGGGACCTGGCCCAGGGCGAGGGCGCGCAGGATCGGTGGGACGTGCGGTTTGGTGAGCCACAGGATGCCGCTGCGGGGTCGGCTCATCGCGCACACGGAGTCGAAGAACGGAACCAGTTCGGGGCGAACGGTGCCGGTGCCGTCGTCGAGTATCACCTTGAGCCGGTCGGCGAGGACACATCGTCCACAGATCCCGGCGTAGTGGAGCCAGCCCTCGATGCCACACCGGGTGCAGGTGAAGTCGCCGAGCCCGCCGGCGCAGGTGGTGCACAGCGCCTCCCCGTTCTTGCCGATACCGGGGACCAGCCGCTCTACTGCGCAGCTCGCACAGCGGCCATAGGTCTCACACGCCCGCGCGAAGCAGCCCGAGCATAGGTAGCCTTCGGGCCATTTGCGCGCTGCCACGAGCACCCGGCCAAGTCCTGCATCGACGGAAGGAGCAGGGTGTTTGGGTAGCCGTAATGGTCGGTGGCAGCGAGCACAAGACAGTTGTTCTCTGGCCGGCAGGGTCACTGATCAGGGTCGATGATCCGGGCGCGTTTGGGCCGCAACGCGGCCAGGGTAGCTGACGAGAGTGACTCACCGCTGGCTGCGGCTTTCCTGCGGAGGCCGACGTTCGCGGCCGCTGTGGTGATCAGCTCGGCAGGGTCGGTCGCGAAGATGTCGCATAGCGCCGCAAGCACCGGCAGCGACAACCGTTCCGGTGTACCGGTGACCAGGCGGTGGACCTGGGAGGGCGACAGACAGATGCCCCGGGCGCTCAACAACGGGACCAGTTCGGTGGTGGCGAACATGCCGTGCTCGGCCATCACTTCCCGCAGCCGCCACCGGTAGCTGACCTGACGTTTCTTCACTGCCTTCCTCCTTCTGTCGCGCCGAGAGCCTCGGCAACCATGTCATCCAGGGCCCGCCTCAGTGTGCGGGTGCGGTAGTCCGAGGACACGCAGGTGTAGATCGAGGTCATGCTCGCATGGTCGTGTCCGACCTGCTCTTGGACGAACCGGGGATCCCAGCCATCCTCGATCAGGTGCGTGACATAGGAGCGACGGAAGGAGTGGAAATCCAGCGCAGGGTCCATCCCGAGCGCGTCGCGATAAGCCGACAGCCTCTTGTTCAGCTGCGCGGGCCCGACCCGTAGTCCCCGCTCCGAGGGCCACGCTGCCGGGTTGTCATCCAGACCGAACACCGGGCGGATCTCGGTGAACCACTGCTCCAAAACCTCTGATGTCCACGGCCGCACCGTCAGCACACTGCGCCGTTTGGGCTCCGACCCCGGCCTTGCTTTGCCATAGCGGACGTAGCAGATCCCGTAGTCGCCGAACTCTTTCCCGTCAGGGTTGCGGCCGAAGTCAGCGACGTCCAGCATCCTGGTCTCGTTACGCCGAGTGCCGTATCCATAGGCGACCTTGAAGATCGTGGCGTCGCGAAACGCCGACAACCAGCCCTTCCTGCCCAGAGCACGCTTGCGCGCCACCTGCTCGTCGGCGTAGTCGAACAAGACCTGCAGCTCGAGCCGGGTGAACGCGCGCTTGGACGCCTTGGACTCACTCTCTGAAACATGCGCCGCGGCGTTGACCTCGTTGATCACCTGGATCGGATGCGTCCCGAACCGCTGCTCGCATTCCGCCGCCCAGCCGTAGGCGGGGTCGGTCACGAAGTTGCAGAACCCACGGATCGCGGCCTGGTAGCTGCGCACTGTCGACCGGCCACAGTGCCGCACCCCGCGCAGGTCGCTGAACCATTCATCAGC
>DASRUA010000433.1:0-2552 GCA_035655615.1 Dermatophilaceae bacterium | reverse complement strand
CGAGGGAAGGTCAACAATCACCGCAACGAGATGGCCTATAGGGGCGACTCCGTCGACGCACTCATCAAAATCTACGGAGCCCGCATCGGGGGCCCCGACCACGACCCCACGGCGTGCGAATACTTGGCCGCAGGTCGGCATAGAAAGACGTTCTGCGTGTCGGTGCGCGACGTAAGAACGTCCTCCTGATGCGCTTGTCGGGCTTGATGTTCCCTATTCGCAGAGGAGGACGTTCGATGAGCAACGGTAATGGAGTATCCCGGGGTGACCGCAACCGCAACGCCAGACTTTCTCGGCTGCGTGTGTTGGTACCGGCGTGCAATGCGATCGTCGGGATCGATCTGGCCGATAACAAGCAGATGGTGGTGGTGACCGACCATGATTCGAAGGTCCTCGCTCGGCGGACGTTCCGCTGTCGGGCGTGGGATCTTGGGTTGGCGTTGGACTGGGCGGGCCAGCAGGCCAGCAAAGCCGGCTTCGCCGGGGTGACGGTGGCGTGTGAGCCGACCGGGCACCGTTGGCGTGTGCTCGGTCAGCTGGCAGCCGACCGCGGGATGGCGTTCGTGTGTGTGCAGACCTTGCTCACTTCTTGGGCGCGGCGCAGCGAGGACCTGACCTTCGATAAGACCGACGAGAAAGACGCTGTCCTGATCGCGAGGCTGACCGCACAGCTACGCTGCTACGTCCCCGAACCACTGGATGAGAGGTGGGGACGGTTGCGGCACCTGGGGGCCCGCCGCGAACGGCTGCTCGCTGAGACGGTCAGCCAGGTCCAGCAGGTGCGTGACCTGCTGGAGTGCGTGTGGCCGGCGTCGTTGGACACGGCAAAGCACCCGTTCCGCTCAAGGACCTGGCTAGCCGGGATGAGCGTCATCCTCGCCCGGACCGGTGGGGACCCGACCCGCCTGCGACGCCTGGGCCCGGCCCGCTTCGAAGCCGCGGTGCGACGAGAAATCGTTGCCCGACAAGGGAAGAAGCCGTGTCTTCGGATCGTGCGGCTGCTCTTCGCAGCCGCCACCGACCCCCGGGGAGTGACCACTCACCGCCCCGGCGCGCTGGAGCGGGTCCAGTTCCTGCTGGATGACTTCCGTGACACCGGGCGGCGCCAGGGCGAGACCGAGGCCCGCATGGTCGAGGTCCTCGACGAGCTACAGCTGACCGAGCTGGTCTGCTCAATCGTTGGCCTATCCGCTCTGGGTGCTGCCACTATCTTGGCCGAGACCGGCGACCTGACCCGCTTCGCCAGCGCCCGAGCTGTGGTCAAACACTCGGGCCTGGCGCCACGGGAGAAGAGCAGCGGAACCTATACCGGCCGGACCAAGCTGACCGGGCAAGGCAGACCCGGACTTCGCCGGGCCGCCTGGCGGGCGGTCTGGGGAGCCCAAAAGGCCAACCCTGTCTATGCCGCGAAGTTCACCCACCTGACCACCCGGACCGAGAACAAGCTCAATCGTGGGCAAGCCCACGCAGCCATAGCTGCTGCGATACTGCGTCAGCTGTACGCGGTTGTGTCCACAGGCCAGAGATGGGATGCGGCGATCGCCGCCGGCGGCAGATGCGGGGTGATCGAACCAGCTGCCTGAGCGGCAGCTTCAAGCTGGCGGCCGGGGCGAGCCCCACGCGGCATCGAGGAACCACGGTTACCTTGCCTCACATCATGGGCAGCCCCGCCCGTCGTCTGATCAACCCGATTACACGCTGTTGGGCCCACCCCCATTAAGGCTATGCAGGGACAGACGACAGGCGAGGCACCGGACCAAAGGCTTGACCAAAACGACTTACGCTGATGTGCGGGTGTTCGCATGGCCCCCGTCAGTCGTCGAAGACGTACCAGCAGATCGCGCTTCGGCAGCAGATCGCGCTTCGGCGCCGCTGGTCGTCGAGGACGAGGTCACGCACTTCGACCGGGATCTGATTCCTCTGCCATCCAAGTTCACGCATCCGTGCTGCCTCAGTTTCACCAGCAGGGGCCGAAGCGCAGGCCGCCCTGATCGCGTAGGCCGCGGCGCCCAGGTGGTGAGCCGCGACGTGACCACCGCCACCGCTTGCCCAGCTGCTAGCGCCGCGAACTTCGCTGCCCCGGCCAGTCCATGTGCTGCGGCATTCGTGGCGAAAGCGACTTGATGGGCGTCGCCCACCCGTGCCTCGCCCCTGATCCACGCACGACCAACGTTGATGGCTTCACGTGGCCGGGGATCGCTCGGTTGCTCCTGCTCGAACAGAGGCAATACGTGCTCGGCGCAGAGCACAGCCCACTCCGCCAGGAGCACGTGGTGCTCGTCAGTCAATGTTCCACCGCGACGAACGGTGATCAGTCGGGGGTCACGCTCCTTGGGGAGGATCGGCACGAGTCCAATTTACCCGACGTCCGCTCGTCGGCATTTGCAGTCGTGCTTTGTCGACCGTCCGCCGTCCCAATTGCCGAATGGCCCACGGCACAAGTCGTGACCCTTGCGGCGCCGTTGACCGTCACCGTGCAGGGATGGCAATCGGGACGCTTGGTCAGTCACGAAGATGAGGTGCCGATGTTCGATGGCCACCACCTTCAAGCC
>DASRUA010000432.1:0-3267 GCA_035655615.1 Dermatophilaceae bacterium | reverse complement strand
GTCGTGGAAGTCGCTGGCCGTCGACTTCATATACCGCTCCAGCACCATTTTCCCACAGACGCTGACCAACACCGCCTGCACGTTGTGGAACTCGTCGGTATAACCAGACTCAAACTCTTTGGTGATCTCAGCCGAGATCTTGGGGCCGAGTGATTCCAACACTTGAGGGCTGGACTGACACGGCGACTTGGCAGCCACTTTGGCTCCGGCATCGACAGCCGGACTCGAGCAAGCGGTCAACCAAAAAAGTCCCACCATACCTACGGCGATAGCCTGCCGGCGAACTCGCCGAGAGTGGCGTAAATCCATGTCTCACCTCTTCGGATCAGCGCCAGTATGGCCCGCGTCTCGTCATGCTGACTAGATGACTAATTCCAAGGGGTACGGCTGGCGTGTCGTGCTCGGTAACGCTTGAAGGGTGCCCAGAATCAGCGTTCTCTACCCAACGCTGAACCCGGAGGCTCGTCGTGGACGCTGATCTGGACACCCTTGCAACGGCACTGTATGTCCATACCGATGACTGGCTCAAGGACAATCCGCATCGGATTCCGTGGCGCCCCAAGGTGGGTATCGCCCCGATGATCTCCGATGCGGAGATGGTGACGCTGTCGGTGATGCAGGCGCTGCTGGGGTACACCAGTGAGGCCCGGTGGCTCCGGTTCGCCCGCGAGCACCTGCGCCACCTGTTCCCGTACCTGCCCAAGCAGCCGGGCTACAACAAGCGGCTGCGCCGGCTCGCGGCGACACTGAACTGGTTGATCGGTGCCTTGGCCCGCGACACCAGCGTCTGGTCCGATGATGTTTGGGTCGTCGATTCCACACCCGTGGAGTGCTCCCGTTCCCGTGAGACAGTCAAACGCTCAGACCTGGCTGGTTGGGCCGAATACGGTTACTGCGCAAGCCATTCCCGCTTCTTCTGGGGGCTGCGCCTGCACCTGGTCGCGACCCTGCACGGCCTGCCCATCGGGTACGCGCTCACCGGTGCCAAGGCCGACGAACGCCAAGTCCTGCTCGGCCTGCTCCACGACGACCCGACCCTGGCAGCGTCCAGACCAGGGCAGATCCTGCTGGCGGACAAGAACTACTTCGGGCGCGACTTCGAGGCCAGCATCGCCGAGCGTGGTATCCAGCTGTTGCGCCGAGCCCGCAAGGGCGAACCCGAACGACCCGGCGGCCGGTTCTTCAAACCGCTGCGCCAGACCGTCGAGTCAATCTTCGACACATTGAAAGGACAACTGGATCTGGAACAGCACGGCGGACACACCCCACAGGGAGTCCTCGTTCGGGTCCTACAACGCCTACTCGCGATGACCACCGCCATCTGGCACAACGACCGCACCGGCCAACCCGTCAGACGATCACTGCTGGCCTACGATCACTGACCCCTTGGAATTAGTCATCTAGCGAACGCGGGTACTGGGCACCACCCTGCGAGTCGCGATAATGCATCACACCAGTGTAGTCGGCTCAGATGGATAGCCCTGAGCGACGTATTGCGATGATCTGCTTCGCGGCAGTGGTCTTGCTGTTGAGTCTGGCGACTGACGTCGCTCGCGCGTTCATAACTATCACTTCGATGTTGGTGATTCTCTCGATGAGCCTTCTCATCGTCGGCCAGGTGTTACAGCTTCGCAAAGCAGGTAAGCCGCCAGTCATATAGCGGTTCCGCAATCGGGACGGTGGACACTGGACGAAACACGACCGGATTTGCCGCATACAGCGCGTTTGAGTCCCACTCGAGGATCGGCTTGTGACACTGCGGTCGAGTTCGGAGGGCGCGTCTGCCTGTGCGCGTACGAGTACGAATCGACCTACCTTGTGGGCAACGCCTTACGCGAAGGCAGTTGCAACATGACGCCACCGATAGCATAATGCAAGCATGACAAATGTGCTCGTACGTGACCTTACGGAGGAGACCCATCGCGAACTGCTCCGCCGAGCAGAAGAGCGTGGGCAGTCGCTGCAGCAGTACCTCGCCGCTGAACTGACTCGGCTGGCCGTCTCGCCCACCTTGGAGGACGTTCTCCGGCGGATCGACACTCGTCGCGGCGGCCGGGTCGGCCTCTCTCAAGCGGCAGCAGACCTAGCCGATGAGCGGGCCAACCGGTGATCGTAGTCGACGCCTGCGTCCTGGCTAACGCCGTCGGCGACGATGAGGAATCCGGTCGGCAGGCCCGTGAACTGCTCCGGGAGCATCGAGAACTGGCCGCACCTGATCTAGTCGACGTTGAAACAACTGCAGTTCTTCGGCGGCGGTGGCTAGCTGGCACCATCACCGACGAGCGATTCGAGCAAGCCATCGAGGACCTGACTGATATCCCGCTGGCCAGATTCCCGACGCTTGGGCTGATGCGTCGAGCCTTCGAACTGCGCGCAAACGTCACTGCCTACGACGCGTGCTACGTTGCCCTCGCTGAGGCCCTCGACTGGCCGCTCTGCACGGTCGATCGGCGTCTCGCTCATGCCTCTGGACCCCGGTGCATCATGCGGCTGATTACTCTGCCGGGCTAAACATAGGGACGTAGAACCACACCACGGGGATCTACGCGTCGCAGATGTGGATCGAGCTACGGGACGACTCGAAGCTGAGCCTCGGCGTCCTGGGACGATCGTCCGCCGCATCGCCGAAGAAGCTTCGTAAGCCGACTTTGGACTTCTAGATCCGTGGCAGCCCCCTGCCTAGCCGCCTCATTCGGAGCAGTAGTGGGGGTTGATGAGCTGGAAGAGGTCGTTGGTCTGCCAACGTCCATCGATCTTCAAATACTCCGGCGCTCGTCCGTAGTCGACGAAACCGCAACGCCGGAGAACCCGCTGCGAGGCGGGGTTGTCGGTCAGCGTCTCGGCCTGGAGTCGGTGGAGGTTGAGCTCGCTGAACGCGATGTCGATGACCTGCCGCAGCGCGGCGGTGGCGATGCCGCGGCCGGTCATGTGCTGATCCACGACGTACCCCACGCTGGCGGATTGGAAGGCCCCGCGGATAAGGCTGTTGAGGTTGATGCGCCCGGCGAGCTGGCCGTCTTCCTCGATGACAAACATGAGCGCGTTTCCGGCGCGCCGTGCCTCTACGGCTTGCTCGATGATGCGGCTTTGGGCGTCAGGTGTGTAGTAGGTATCGCGGCGCTTCGGCTCTCCGCTACGAAAGTAATCGCGGTTGCGGCTCAGCAAGTCTGCGAGCTGGGTCGCGTCGGGCGGTTCAGCCGGCCTCACGCTTACCCGTGTCGGGGTTGGTGTCATGCTGTCCATTCTCGATCAGCATGCGCCACTCCG
>DASRUA010000431.1:0-2404 GCA_035655615.1 Dermatophilaceae bacterium | reverse complement strand
TGCTCGTCACGGCCAATCCCGGCTGCCTCATGCAGGTGGCCTCCTCGGTCGAGCGCAGCGGCGGCCGGATCGGGCTCGCCCACACCATCGAGGTGATCGACGCCTCGATCCGCGGTCTCTCCGTCGAGACCCTCGGTGCGGCTCCCACGGCAGTCCCCCCAACCCGCTCCAGTGACTCCGCGAAACAGCACGCAACCACACTCCTACCAAAGACGAGGTGACCATGTACCGCCCAGTTATCGATGCCGTGTCCGGATCGCTCGCGCTCACCGCGCTGGTGGCCATGCTTCCCCTGCTCACGCTGTTCGTCCTGCTCGGCGTCCTGCGGATGGCTGCCTGGAAGGCGGCGCTGGTGTCGCTGGGGGTCTCCCTTGTCGTGGCGATCGTCGCGTACTCGATGCCTGTCGGCCAGGCCTCCATGGCCGGCATCGAGGGTGCCGTCTTCGGGTTCTTCCCGATCCTGTGGATCGTCATCAACGCGATCTGGGTCTACAACATGACCGTGGTGACGGGGCACTTCGACGTCCTTCGGCGGTCATTCGCCAAGGTCAGTGACGACCAACGGATCCAGGCGGTCATCATCGCCTTCTGTTTCGGCGCCCTGATGGAGGCGCTTGCTGGCTTCGGCACCCCCGTCGCCATTACCAGCGTCATGCTGATTGCCTTGGGATTCAAGCCGATCAAGGCCGCGGTGGTCGCCCTGGTCGCGAACACGGCACCGGTGGCCTTCGGTGCCCTCGCGGTGCCGATCACCACGCTCGCCACGGTGACCGGGCTGCCCGAGCACCACCTGTCGCAGATCGTGGGTCGGCAGACTCCACTGCTTGCGGTCTTCGTCCCGATCGCCCTCGTCTTCATCATCGACGGGTGGCGCGGCGTCCGGGCGACTCTCCCGGCGACACTGACCTGTGGTTTCACGTTCGCCATCGCCCAGTTCGCGTGCTCCAACTTCGTGTCCACCCAGCTCACCGACATCGTTGCCTCGCTCGTGGCGGCGGCGTCGGTGATGCTGTTGCTGCGCGTATGGCGACCGGCTGACTCCTACGTGGAGGCGCCCGAGGTCGGCGCCGACGCGACTGCGGTGGGCGCGTCGCACGGCTCGCGCGGTCGTATCTCAAAGCCGGGCAGCTCTCTCGCCGAGGTTGACGAGGACGTCCGCGAATCGGGGTACCCGATCGGAGTGGTCACCGCCGCCACATCCGCCGAGCTGGCCGAGCGGGACAGACAGCATCATGACAGCGGCAGTGACGTCTTCAGGGCCTACGCGCCGTACCTGATCATCATCGTGGTGTTCAGCCTCGCCCAGATCCCGGTCATCAAGGATGCCCTCGCGGCCCCCACGAGGTCGTTCAAGTGGCCGGGTCTGGATCTGCAGACCGCGTCTGGCAAGGTGTCGACCCTTCCGACGTTCAAGCTCAACTGGCTCGCGGCGGCGGGGACGCTGATGGTGGTTGCCGGGCTGATCACGATCCCGGTCATCCGCATCTCACCGGTCAAAGCGTTCCGGGCCCTTCTCGACACCTATCGACAGCTCTTCGCCGCGATCGTCACGGTCATGGCGGTCCTCGGCCTGGCGTACGTCATGAACTCTTCGGGTCAGACGGCAACGCTGGGCGCCTGGGTGGCCGGCGCCGGGGCCGCATTCGCGATCCTGTCCCCGATCCTGGGCTGGCTGGGCGTGGCCGTCACCGGCTCGGACACCTCGTCCAACTCGCTCTTCGGTGCGTTGCAGGTGTCTGCGGCCACCAAGACCGGCATCAGTCCGGCACTGATGGCGGCAGCCAACTCCTCCGGTGGGGTCCTGGGCAAGATGATCTCGCCCCAGAACCTGGCGATCGCCGCTGCTGCCGTCGGTATGTCCGGCAAGGAGGGCGACATCTTCCGCAAGATCATCGGATGGAGTCTGGGCTTCCTGGTGCTCATGTGCGCGATCGTCTACCTGCAGTCGACACCCGTCCTGTCCTGGATGCTTCCCTGACCGCCATGGTCCAGCCGGGGCTATTCGGCAAGCACGACGATCAGCGTGCGTGGTCCGTGGACGCCCTCGACCCGGCTGAGCTCGATGTCGCTCGTGGCGCTCGGGCCGCTGATGAACGTGATCGGGCGTGCGGGATCGAGTAGTGCCAGGCCTTCCGGGACGCTTTCCACGACATCGGCCACGTGCACGACGCATACATGGATGTCGGGCACGAGCGTGATGATGCGTCGCCCGCAGGTGGGTCCGGAGTCGAGCACGATGGTGCCGGTCTCAGCGATTGCCACCGCGGCACCGGTGACCACCGCGTGGATCTTGTCGAGCACGGCTGCGGTGAGCTCGCTGGTGTCGATGACCAAGCCGGGGGCCTCGGTGCTCCAGGCCGGTGCCAGGCCGGCTGGCGCCACCGCGGACTGCGCGCCCGCACCG
>DASRUA010000430.1:0-2129 GCA_035655615.1 Dermatophilaceae bacterium | reverse complement strand
AACGGCGTGCTCCACGATGAAGTCCTATCCCGCCTCGGCTGAGGCTGACCCCTCGGCACAGTTGCTCCGGATCCGGGTGCACGGTCCCTGGTTCTGCGGACTATCTGGACGCACAGTCCCTAGGTTTGTCCAGAAATCCGTGCACGGTCCCTAGGCTTGTCCGGAAATCCGTGCACAGTCCCTAGGTTTGGCTAGGCGGGGAGGACGGTGAGCTCGCCGCGGTCCAGCGCCCGCACACCCTCGGCATACAGGCTGGCATCCCCCACGACGACCACGGTCCACTCACCGTTGACATAGCGGTCGTAGGCGACAGCCAGAGTGGCGGCATCGACGTTCAGGAGCGCATGCAGGTTCTCCGTCGTGAACTCGGTGGTCAGACCCTCGAGCGAAAGCGTGGCAGCCTCCTCCGCAACGGTATCGGCGGTGGCATAACGACCCGGCGCGGTCTTGCCGATGAAGTCGATACCAGCCTGGGTCTCCTCGGGTGTGAAGCCCTCGCGGGCCTTGTCCAGGATGTCGAGCAGAAGGCCCAGCGCCTCGACGGTGGAGTCTGCGCGCACCGAACCGCTGGTCAGGAACATGCCCCCACGCCGGCGCGGCCGAAAACCCGAACGGATGCCGTAGGTGAAACCCTTTTCCTCGCGCAGGACCGCGTCGACCCTGGCGTTGGGCGAACCGCCGACGACAAAACCCAGCACCTGGAAGGGCGCCCAGCCGCCCTGGACGTGGTGGTCAGGCCCGGGGCAGCCGATGTAGAACTCGGTCTGGACCGAGCCTGGACGGTCGAGGAACACAACCCGTATGGCGTCAGCGGCCCTCACCGCCTCGTGTGGCTCGCCCACCTCGGCCGCCTCACCGCTCCAGGAACCCAGTGCCTGCTCCATCTCGGACACGATGTCCAGATCACTCAGGTCACCGGCGACCACGACCGTGGCACCGGAGGGCACCACGTTGGCGGCGTGGAAGGCGACCAGATCCTGCGGCGTGATCGCCGAGACGGTCACCTTGGTGCCCGCGGTGGGACGCGAGGCTCGCTCGTCCGCGTCGAAGTACGTCGCGACGAACTCGATCGCCGCACGCTGGCCGGGCACCGCTCGCTCCTGGTCGATCTCGGCCAGCCGGGACTTCACATGGCGGGACACCTCGTTGGCGGGGAACGCGGGCTCTCGCACGGCCTGGCTTAGCAGGTCGAGCGCCTCGCTCAGGTGCCGTTTGGATACGTCGAGATTCACGATCAGGCCGGCGTCGTTGACTCCGGCACCCAGCGCAATTCCCTTGCGCTCCAACAGCTCCGCGAACTCCTCAGCCGAATGCAGTGCCGTCCCCTCATCGAGGGTTCGGGCCATGATCGTGGCGATGCCTTCACGATCGCGTGGCTCGCACTCAAGGGGCATCGGCACCGCAAGGCACACCGAGATGACGTACTGACCGGGGATGTCGTAGCTGACCACGCCCAGCCCGTTCGCCAGCTCGGACCGCTGCGCTTCCGGGAACGACCAGGGCTCGGGTGCACTAACCTCGGGCCGCTCGAGCACGCTCTCCGGCTGGGTCACGCTGTCATGCTGGGTCACTGGGTGTCTCCGTCCTGCTTGAGGTAGGCCACGACGGCGCGGGACTGCGGCATGAGCCACTTGGCGGCGGCCTGCTGCACCTGGGCTGGCGTCACCTCGCCAACACGGTCAAGGTAGGTGTTGATGTAGCTGGAGTCGCCTTGGAGCGTCGCGAAATGGCAGATGTGGTCGGCGCGCTCTTCCTGGCTGGCCAGGGATGAGAGCCAGCTTCGCTCGGTCTGGGCCATTGCCGACTCCATCTCGATCTCGGTCGGCCCCTGCTCGGCAAACCGGACGAGCTCCTCGCAGGCGGCCGCCTCGACGGCGTCGGCGCTGACACCCTCGGCGACGTCAATCATCATGAACCCCAATGAGATCCCGTCCACGAAGCCCATCGCGTGGGCCGAGACGCCGCTGGCACTCTGCTCACGCCGGACCAGCCGCCGGCTCAGCCGAGAGGTCGCCAGGCCACCGATGACATCCATCGCCAGCGATGAGGCGAAGAACTCCGGGGTGTCGTCGACCGGAAGGCGAAAGGCGATGTACAGATGGTCGGAGGGGACATCCTCGAGGTGCTCG
>DASRUA010000429.1:0-7565 GCA_035655615.1 Dermatophilaceae bacterium | reverse complement strand
TCACCCTCCGACACCAATTGCGTTGCTAGTGCTCAAGATTGGCCCATAGTCGTCAACGTCAAACTGCTCTGTGAGTAATCGGCAGGTTACTGGTTCGAGTCCAGTCGGGGGAGCAAACCCGCAGGTCAGAGGCTTATGGCTTCTGACCTGCCTTGTTTCGTGACCATTTTATGCCCACTTTATTGAGCAACATCGGTGGCTGCCCGTCACGGTGCAGCGCAGCCGCAGAGTCCACAGACATCGCTGGATGTCGTCAACGGCTCCCTCGACAACATCGGTTTCGATCTCCTCGAGGAGGCTGCCATTCCCTAATCGTCCTGTTCCCTAATAGGACGGACGGGTGGGCAATCGGACCCGACATCCGTACAGTCCTGTCATGGCTATCCGGGGCGCACACTCGACGGCCGCGAAGTGTCTGCCGGCGCCTGAAGTGATCGCCCGGGAAAGGGTGGAGGACATCATCGCCGGAGATGCTGAGTTCGAGGCCAGGGGGTCAAGCTCCTGATGCAGACGTGGGGTCTCGACATGTCGACAAGCGCGCGCGGGACCGCGGCGGTCGCCTTGGAGTGGGCAGGGGAGCATGCAAAGGTTGCGTCGGTCCACACGCCTCTCGACGCTGCGGCAGTTGTGGATTTGATCGCTGGGGAGTCGCAGTGGCAGTGGGCTGTCGATGTGCCCTTTGGCTGGCCCAGTCGCTACGTCGAGTTTCTGGAGCGTCGGCGTCACCGTCCGCTCACAAGTTCCGACCTCGAGGTCATCGAGGACCGCAAGGCGTGGCGAACGAGCACGTTGGCCCAGCGGGCAACGGACGTATTCCTCACGCGTCATCCCCAGATCAAAGCGCGGCCACTGCCGGCCGCCTTTCAGATGCTGGGAGCGACCGCAGCGATGTGGGCACTGATTGAGGCTGACCTCGCTGAGCGAGGCGTAGCGGTCGACCGCTCAGGCATGACCGGAACGGTCTGTGAGACCTATCCCCGAGCCGCTCTGAACGCGTGGGGGTGGGCCAAGAAGGGGAAGCTGACCCTGGAGGACCTGTGTTGGCTCTTTCCCTTTCTCAGAGTGCGTCGAGACTTCACGGGATCATTCGCCAGTCATGACGTCTGCGATGCGCTGGTGTGCGCAGTGGTGGCTAGAGCGCGCCAGCAGGGTCGGACCCTGTGCCCGCAGGAACTGGATGCGGACCTGGCTCGTGAGGAGGGCTGGATCCACGTAACTTTGGACCAGCCGCACCAGTTGGTGGGAGCACGCAGTACGAGAAGTTGCGGAAGGCTGCCTTGACATTGATCATTCGCCGAGAGCGGCGTGGTCCCAGCAGCCTTGTCAAGGCTTGGTTGTGGCATCGGCCGGCTCTACGGTCCCGTCCCGAATCAGGTCCTCGAGTGCGGACAGTGGGATGCGGACATGTCGACCGACGTGGATGAACCGAACTCGACGCTCGGCGACGAGGCGGCGCGGGAAGCGAACAGTGGTGCCGAGCAACTCGGCAGCCTGGTTGACGGACAGCAACTGTTCCATGATCGGGCTCTCCTGTGGCGCGAGGTGTGGGGAAGCGCCACGGTCGGGTGCTTCATGATGATTACCGAGCAGCAGGTACACCATCAGTCGTGGGGCTGTCCGGGTATCGGTGGCTTGGCTCGAGCGCTGAACGTGGCGGAGCGATCATCTTGTCGAGCTAATCGGGATCGACATGGAACGGGCGTGGCCCAATGCGGTATGCGGCCAGATGGCCCGACGAGACCCAGCGGCGAACGGTTTTGGTGCTCACGCCGATACGGGCGGCGGCGTCGACGAGGGACTGACAGTGTCGGCGACTGGCCCGTGGGGTGGGGGGACGGGGGGTGTGGGTTCATGGCTCGATTTCCTTCCGGTCACCTTGGTTAACTCATGCGGGTCTCTAGCGCAGGTCGGGTCCACCAGGGCGGGTGGCTGAGTGGAGCTCTCGACGCGACAATCCGTCTGCCAGGAGGTGGCTTGACGACACAACCGCGGCTGTGGGTCGCGCGGAGATCTCGAGAGTTGCGCGGACTTGCCGTGCTGCGCTGGATCCCTTCTGTGCGGCGTCGATGAGAGCCATACCTTCCTCAAGCAGTAGCGACACGTACCGTCCGTGGCTGCGGTCGTGGATGCGTTCCATGGTCGAGGGCAGTATCCGGGCTGGGGCGAACAGCAGTTGGGCACGGATGAGCGGCTCGGGTAGTTGCGCGGCTGTGTAGCTCAGTTCGACCAGATCGGTTGCCGCGTAACGGAGATCGGTCATTGCCTGGTCCAGGTCGATTCGCCTGGCAGGTTCGACGTGGTCGCCAGGAAGCAGGCTTTCTTGTTCGATGGCGGTGAGGGTGGAGTGCAGGGTGGTCGTTGCTGTGACGTACTCGTGGCTCGGTTTGGTGGCTGTGGTGACGGTTTCCCACTGTTGCTGTAGCCGGTGCATGATCTGAGCCGGCTGGCGTAGCTCTTCGTGCACAGCCCGGGCCGCGTCCTCGGAAAGGTGCCCTGCGGTGAAGGAGGCTGTGGCCAGGCGTGCGGACACCGCATACAGGTGCCTTCCCTGGTTGGCGATGTCTCTCAGCACTTCGGTGCTGGGGATGGTCGTGGCCAGTTCCGTCCGCGCGTGGCCTGCCCAGGCTCGCAGCGCAGCCTCGAGCTCTTCGTTTGGTGTTCCCGGTGACGACGGGGGCGCGAAGCTCGCGACCTGGCTGAGCCCGCTGGGTCGGTCGACGTCGCCGAGGGCGTCGAGGCTGTGCTCGGCGTATTGGGCGATTGCCAGGGGGCGGTCTGCGTCCTGCAGGGGGATGTGGGCGAGGGCGTCGCGGGCGGCGACGATGGTCATGGCGAAGACCCGGGCCACGACTGGGGCGACCATTGCGTCGTCGCGTAGTGGGTCGAAGCCTGGCATGGGTGTGGTTCGGGATCGTTCGGTGACGACCATGTCGGCTAGGAGGCCCAACGTGCAGGTGAGCTGGTCCAGGGGGTCGGTGCTGGTGGGGTCGGCCGGCGCAACGTCGGTGGCGGTGGGAAGGTCGGTGGCTTTGATGCTGTACCTGCGCCCGTCAAAGGTCGCGGGCAGCCGGGACTCGCGGATGTCTGCGACGACTGTCGAGTGCGAGACTCCGAGGTGGTTGGCGGCTTGCCGGGCGTTGTAGGTGGTTTGGGGGTTCGGCGCCGCCAGAGGGCTCGGATAGCCGTTCAGGATTCGGCTCACGCTCGCGTGCGAGAGGATCTGTTCACGGACGCCGACGCGCTCCGGACCGACCAGCTCGTGCAAAAGGCGGTAGGCAGTGGCGTCGAAGGAACGCCACTGGCTCGTGCTGATCTTGGCGTCAGTGACGCGCAGGCTGCGGGCGAGGATCTCGGCCCGGTCCAGCAGGTCACCGACCGTAGTGGTGCTCACGGCTGTCCTAGGCCGGCGGCCAAGAGGGTGTCACGGAGGTCTTTGACGCGCAGGCTCCACACCAGCAGGTCAGCTGGCCCGGCCGAGGGTGGGACGCCGTCCAAGAGGGACAGGGCCCGGTCCACGTGGGCGATGGGCGAGAGGGGGTCGTTGGGGTCAACGGCCGAGCGGATGGTGGGGTCGAGGCCGCCCCGGATCAAGGAGAGCAGACCGGCCAGGCCGAGTAGGGGAGAGAAGGCATCAGCCTCAGCGGCAGCCTCCAACTGGCGGGCGGCGGCGTCGATGTGCACGCAGGCTTGCGTCACCGGATCCTCACCGCTGGCGTCCGAGTCTGCGGAGCTGGGTGTGGGGTGGTCCGTCATGTCTTGCTCGCTTTCAGTCGGTAGGTCGATTTGCAAGGTGGCTGGGTCATCGGGGAAGCGGTCCTAGAGGCGATGGTGGGGGTCAGGCGACTTGGTGCGCATCCGGGCGGGGCGTTTCTGTGGATAACTGCGAGACTCCCTCTTTGGCGGCCAGCGCGCGGTGACGTTGGTCGGCGGCGGCCTGGCGTCGTGCGTGGCCGATGGCGTCGCGGGCTGAGCGGGCGAACTCCCCGCGTGGGTTCCAGCCGCGCACGGTCATCTCGAATTCGGCCTGGTCGATGAGCTCGCGGGCAGCGCCTCCCCGCAGCCGCGTATCCAGTTGGGTGAGCACGTCCACGATGCGGCGGACCGGTTCGCCGGGTTCGTCGAAGCAGATCCGGACGAGGTCTCGGCCAGGTAGCTGGGGTCTGGGGGCTTCGGTGGTGACGCCGAGGCAGCCCCGACGATCGAACGCCGGCAGGCCCGAAACACCCTGGTGTTGAAGCCATTCAGCCGGATCAACCCCATCGGGTAGCCGACTCACCAGAGCCGGACGGCCGCGTTCGATGCAGAGCGCCCGGAGCCAGCGGTCGGTGCCCTCACGCCCGGCGCGGTCGCCATCCAGAGCGATGACGGGCGGTTTGGGGTGCAGCGCGAGGACCGCTTGTGCTTGCACGGCCGAGACGGTCACCCCGCTGGTGGATGCGGGCGCGAACATCGACAGCTCGCCACCCAGGGCCGCTGTGGCGGCGATGGCCAACGCGTCCAGGGCGCCTTCAACGATCACGACGTTCGCGTCGCGGTCCAGGCCGTCGTGGGTTGGCCGGTAGAGCGCCGTCGACTTGTCGAACGTCGGCGTCCTTGTCGGGTTGCGGTACTTGGGCGCCCGGGGATCGCCGGTGGTGTCCCGGCCGATAAACCCGTCGATACGGCCGCCGGCCCGCAGTACCGGGACGATCAGCCTGCCCCGGTAAGTGTCGATCAGGTCCCCGTTGCGGGACGGCTGGGCGAGGTCGAGCTCCAGCAGTTCGTTGTGGGTGACCCCCGGCGGAGCAGATGCCGGGTCAGGGCGCGCCACTCGGTACTGGCGAAGCCCACGACGGGCTCGCCTCCGCCTGCTGCACACAACGCCCCCACATTGATGCCCCGTGCTTCGCGCAGGTAGGACTCGGCGGCGCTGATGTTGGTCGGGGTCGTGAAGAACTCCCACGCGAGATGGTTGATGGCGTGGGCACGCTCGGCGGTGGTCGTGAGCGCGGCGGGTCGAGCTGGCCGCGGGACCTGACCAATGCTGGCCGCCTGCACGCCGTTGAACACGGTGCCTGACTCCAGGGCTCGCGCCGCGTCAACGAAGGAGAGCCCGGTGGACCGGGCGACATACTCGATGACGTCACCACCGGCATCGCACCCGAAACAGTGGAACCGGTCGGGTACCCCACCAACCGACAGCGATGCAGTGGAGTCGTCGTGGAAAGGGCAGCAGCCCATGAACCCATGGCCCCGCCGGGTCAACTCGACACCACTTGCCGCCACGACGGTCTCGGTCGGGTGGGAGCGCCGAAGCGCCGCAACGTCAAAGCGCTCGCTGCCGTGGTGTCTGCCAGAGAGATTAGTAGCAGGGACCTCACCGGTATCGGCCTTGTGCTCCTGGTCCATGGCTGACTGCCCTTCGGGGCGAGACTCCCCCGCCTTGCACCGCCTACCGGGTACTGGGTACTGGGTACACGATGAGGTCCTGAGGCCAACTGCCCGTCAACACGGCAACAAGACGAGGAGGCTGGGGGAACCGCGGGCGCTCTGACCAGACTGCCCGTCGTGCCACAGGAGTGAAGGGGTTCGATCTCCGCCGATGGGGCGGCGTTGGACACCCGTGCAGCGAGAGTTCAATCCGGTCCGCTGGGCTCGCCCCGTAGGAGGCGCGGCTGCGGGAATCATCACCGGGCAGGTGCTACGGACACTCCCTTTGCGTACACCGCGTCCGACCTGCGGCGTTCTCGCAGGCGGTTCCGCTAATGGGACTCCCTCTCGCGCCGATGACAGTGAGCTGGCCGGCTGACTCGAAGCTGTTTGTCCGTGGCACAACCGCGACAAGGAAGGGTCATTCCGCCCAGATTGACGCAACCGCGTGGGCAGGAATAGTGGTTCGTCCAGCGGCGAGGGGCGAACGGGTCGAGTAGCTGCGATGCATGGCGGCGAACCGACACAGTCATTCGCTCAAGCCACGGCGTTCGTGCGTTCCGGTCGCTCCGGTGAGACACTCACGGCTGTCGGCGCTGCCGACTATCGTTGGCGTTCGGCGTGAGGTCGCCAGTCTCGGTTGCGTGATCCCGACTGGCACAGGCGGGCGGTCGGGAGCTGAACGCGCTCGCGCGACATCCGGCACGCTCAGGGACCAAGGGCCGACGTGGCCTCGTCAAGCGCCCACGGATGGGGCCACAAGGCACGAAGGGGAAGCAGTGGACAACGCCGAGAGTCGCACGGACAACGCCGGGGAATCTCTTGGCGCGGTATCCGCCGACGCGAGCGCGACGAACCGCGACCCGGCGCCGAAGACGGCCTCGGCGGTCGGGACGTCGTCGCTGGTGTCCCTGACTTGGTTGGCGCCTCGCTACGACGAGGCGCAGCACGGCAGCTACCTGGGTCGACTAGAGAGCGCGGTCCAAGACCTCAAGAGCCGCAATATCGCCCTAAGCGGCCCATATGGCACCGGCAAGTCCAGCGTTCTCGACAAGTTCGAGGAGAACCACAAGAGCTCGACACTGCGGCTCGCCATCTCCACCCTGGCGCCCGACGCGGAGGGCGCCGGGCTCACGAACCGCATCCAGAAAGAGCTGGTAAAGCAGCTGGTCTACGGCGCCTCCCCACGCACACTGAGGCACTCGACATCACCTGCCACCCCTCAGGTGGCTAGTTCCCAGGGTCCCTGGCCGCCCAGGGGGCGCGGTCGCCGAGGGTGCAATGTCCAGGCTCGGGCAGGACACGGCCTCGAGGTAATGCGCGGGTCGACCGCCTCAGTCCGAGACGGAGATGACCAGCTTGCCCCGCACGTGCCCCTCGCGGCTGAGCGCGAACGCCGCGGGTAGCTCCTCGAGCGGCAGGACGTCGGCGACGGGGACACGCAGCTGTCCGGCGTCGGCCATCCGACCTAGCTCGGCCAGACCCTCGGCCGAGGGCCGCACCCAGAACCACGAACCTCCGGTCTCCAGCACCGACGCGTCGGCGATGGAGGCGTGCCGTCCGCCTGCGGCCAGCACGGCCATCGTGACGTCGCGGACCCCGCCCACGAAGTCGGCGACCACGTCGACGCCGTCCGGCGCGACCTCGCGGATGCGCTCCACGACGCCGTCGCCGTACGCGACGGGGGTCGCTCCGAGGTCGGAGAGGAACTCGTGGTTCGCTGGCGACGCGGTGGCGATCACGCGAGCACCACGCGCCTTAGCGATCTGGACGGCGAGGGCGCCGACACCGCCTGCCCCACCGTGCACGAGGACCGTGTCCGAGGCGGAGACGAGCAGCCGGTCGAGGGTCTGCAGCCCGGTGAGCCCGGTGAGCGGGAGGCCGCCCGCCTCGTCCCAGCTGAGCGCCGAGGACTTGCGAGCCACGCCGCGGACGCTCATGGTCACGAGCTCGGCGAAGGTGCCGCCGTGGACGACGTCCTTGCGCGCGTAGGCCACGACCTCGTCGCCGACCTCGAACTCCGGGGTGTCGATGCCGACCGTCTCGACCGTGCCGGCGACGTCCCAGCCGGGGACCACCGGGAACACGACGTCCATCAGGCCGTCGAGACCGCCGGACATCACCTTCCAGTCGACCGGGTTCACCCCCGCTCGCCT
>DASRUA010000428.1:0-19344 GCA_035655615.1 Dermatophilaceae bacterium | reverse complement strand
GACGGGCTGTGCGGTCGTCGGGCGCCACGAGGAAGGTGTCACCCGCACCGGGCACCGAGGTCAGGCCGAGCACCATGACCGGACGCGAAGGCGTAGCCTCCTCGACCGTGTCACCGTGCTCGTCGAGCATGGCGCGGACGCGGCCGTAGCCACCGCCGGCCACAATCGAGTCACCGATGCGCAACGTTCCGGACTGGACCAGAACCGTGGCCACGGGGCCACGACCCTTGTCGAGGTGTGCCTCGATCGCAACACCACGAGCGTCCTTGTCCGGGTTGGCTCGCAGGTCGAGAGCCGCATCGGCTGTCAGCAGCACTGCCTCGAGAAGGGTGTCGATATTTGTGTGCTCCTTTGCCGAGACGTTGACGAACATCGTCTCGCCGCCGTACTCCTCGGCCACGAGGTTGTACTCGGTCAGCTGCTGGCGAACCTTGTCGGGGTTTGCCCCTTCCTTGTCCACCTTGTTGACCGCAACCACAATCGGCACACCTGCGGCCTGGGCATGGTTGAGTGCCTCAATCGTCTGCGGCATGACGCCGTCATCTGCGGCGACCACGAGGATCGCGATGTCCGTGACAGCGGCACCACGGGCACGCATGGCCGTGAAGGCCTCGTGACCGGGGGTGTCAATGAACGTGATGGGGCGTTCGACGCCCTCGTGCTCGGCGAGGACCTGATAGGCACCGATGTGCTGGGTGATGCCACCGGCCTCATGCTGTGCGACCTTCACGGAGCGGATCGCGTCCAGCAGTCGGGTCTTTCCATGGTCGACGTGACCCATGACGGTCACCA
Organism: Dermatophilaceae bacterium; assembly: GCA_035655615.1. Taxonomy (GTDB): domain Bacteria; phylum Actinomycetota; class Actinomycetes; order Actinomycetales; family Dermatophilaceae; genus UBA4719. The sequence continues at coordinate 18,552 of DASRUA010000428.1, read as the reverse complement.
CCGGCGGACGAGGCTTGAGGTCCTCGTCGCCCTCTTCGGCCAGCTCTGCGTCGAGGTCGATGTGGAACTGACCGAGCAGCTCGCGCTCCTCGTCCTCCGGAGAGACGACCTCGATGTCGTAGCCCAGCTCGGTGCCGAGCGCGCGGAACGTGTCTTCGTCCAGGGACTGGGTCGCCGTCGCCATCTCACCCAGGTGGATGAGCACTGTTACCAGGCTCGCCGGGTTCGCGTTGATCTTGTCGGCGAAGTCCGTCAGCGAGGCTCCACGACGCACCCGGATGACGGTCTTGCCGTCGCCGCGAGGAACCGTGACGCCGCCGAGCGACGGGGCCTGCATCTGCTCGAACTCCTGACGCTTGGCGCGCTTGGACTTGCGTCCGCGAACCGGACGTCCACCACCACGGCCGAAGGCGCCCTGTGTGCCACCACGGCCGCCGGGTCCACCCGGACGACCGCCGCCACCACCGGGACGACCGGCGAAACCGCCACCGCCACCGGGACGACCGGCGAAACCGCCACCCGCAGGGGCGCCGGCACCCGGACGACCGGGAGCGCCGCCACGAGCCGGACGCGCACCCGGGCGGCCGACCGCTGTGCGATCGGGCATCATGCCCGGGTTCGGGCGCGGGGCGCCGGGACGGGGGCCGCCGGCACCGGCAGGAGCCGGACGGCCACCCTGTGGGCGGGGCATCCCCTGGCTGGGAGCAAAGGGGTTGTTACCTGGACGGGCAGCCGACGGTGCCTCGCGGCCCTCCCGCGGCTCGCGACCTTCGCGGCCGCCGCGGGGCATTCCCTGGCTCGGCGCGAAGGGGTTGTTTCCGGGACGAGGGGCTCCGGGACGGGGCGCGGGGCGCGGGGCCTCGGCACCACCCTCCCGTGCCGCAGGCGCTGCGGGGGCAGGCGCCTTGGCAGCAGAGGCTTTGGCAGCGGGCGCCCTGGGCGCAGGGGCCCTCGGTGCAGGGGCCTTGGGAGCAGGCGCCGCCGGACGGGACGGAGCCCGAGGCACGCCGGCGGATGCCGCGGCGGGAGCCTCGGCCGAACGAGTAACGGGGGCCGCGGTGGCGGCAGCTGCGGGAACTGCGGCAGGAGCCGGCGCAGCGGGGGTGACAGTGGAAGCGGGCGCGACCGGCGCCGCAGCTCCGGGCTTGGCTGCCGACTTCTTGGCGGCGGGTTTTGCCTCGCCGTCCTCGGCGTCCTTAGCCGGACCGCCGGTGGCAGCCTGCTCCGCGGGGAACGACTCGCGAACCTTGCGAACCACAGGGGGCTCGATGGTCGAAGAAGCCGACCGGACGAACTCGCCCTGTTCTTTCAAATGACTGAGCAAAGTTTTGCTCTCGACTCCGAGCTCTTTCGCGAGCTCGTAGACCCGGACCTTAGCCACGTTTCTCCTCGTCTGTGGCCCGGAGTTCGAGATGAAGCGCGGGCCGTCGTTAGTGCTGGGTATTGCTCATCGCTGAGTACTCATCGGTTGCTCATCGGGTGCTCATCAGCGTCAAACCCGCTTTCGGTTTCAGGAACCTGCTGAACTGCCTGCTCCGGGGTGGAACACACAGCGTTGACGACGGACTGATCGTGGGCGCCGATGTATGCGCCCACGTCCGCCACCTCGAGGAAGGCCTTGACTCGCAAGGCCCGCCCAAACGCTTTTTGCCGCAATGCAAGATCGAGACACTCCGGTGTCGGATGCAGCCAAGCGCCACGCCCTGGCAACCGGAGCCGCGGATCGGGAACGACCCTGGCCACGTGCTCACCGGTGTCATCCCACTCCGCAACAACTCGCAGCAGTGCTGATCGAACATCACGACGACGACAACCCACACACGTTCGTGCCATGCGTTGGGTCGGCCGCTGACTGATCCGTCGCAACCGATCGATCATCACTACTCTAGCGCCTGGCGCCCACGGTCTGTGCCAGCGTCGGCCTTGCGGGCCCCCTGATCGTGAACAGGCGCGGTGTCGGAATGGATGTCGATGCGCCAGCCGGTCAGCTTGGCGGCAAGTCGGGCGTTCTGACCTTCCTTGCCTATTGCCAACGACAGCTGGTAGTCAGGGACGATCACCTTGGCCGAACGCGCTTCCGCGTCGACGATCTCGACGGAGTTGACCCGCGACGGCGAGAGCGCAGCCGCCACGAAAGTGCGAGGGTCCTCCGAGAAGTCCACGATGTCGATCTTCTCGCCGTGCAGCTCAGTCATAATTGCCCTGATCCGCGCCCCCATCGGACCGATGCAAGCGCCCTTGGCGTTGACGCCGGGGACTTTCGAATGCACGGCGACCTTCGTCCGGTGCCCTGCCTCGCGGGCGAGTGCCCCGATCTCGACAGTGCCGTCGGCAACCTCGGGAATCTCGAGCTCGAACAGCTTCCGGACCAGATTCGGGTGGGTGCGCGACAGGCTGATCTGGGGTCCGCGCTGACCACGCTTCACGCTGACCACGTAACAACGCAGACGCTGACCGTGAATGTACTTCTCCCCCGGCACCTGCTCGGCCAGGGGCAGCGACCCCTCGATCTCCCCGAAGTCGACCATCACATAACGCGGATCGCTGCTCTGCTGGATGACGCCGGTGATGATGTCGCCCTCACGGCCATGGAAGTCGCCCATGATCGCCTCGTCCTCGATGTCGCGCAGCCTCTGCACGATGACCTGGCGAGCCGTCGAAGCCGCGATCCGCCCGAAACCAGCGGGAGTGTCGTCGAACTCGGGACCGGGCTCTGAGCGCTCCCCGGTCTCAGGGTCGGGGACGCCCTCCTCGCGGGCCCACACGGTCACGTGACCGGTCTTGCGCTCGAGCTCCACCCGGGCGATGCGCTGGGCACCTTCGGTGCGGTGATAGGCCACGAGCATCGCCTGCTCGATCGCCGGGATGATGACGTCCAGGGAGATGTCCCGCTCACGCTCCAGGCCACGTAGTGCGGTCAGATCGATATCCATCAGCTCTCCTCCTCTGGGGTGACACGGGCAAACTCGACCTGCACCTGGGCGCGAGCGATGTCGGAATACGGAATGTTCAGTCTGGTCTCTGGCTCTTTCTTCGTCGCCGCCACCAGCACCGTTGCCTCGGTGGGCCCTGCAGCGACCAGGCGGCCGGTGAGTGCGCCGTCGGCTGGGTCGGCGATTCGCCGGATCTCCACGAGTCGGCTCACGTTTCGGCGGAAGTGACGGGGCTGCGTGAGCGGGCGGTCCACACCGGCCGATCCGACCTCGAGGACGTAGGGTGCTTCGCCCAGCGCATCCGAAGCGTCCAGAGCGGCGCTGATAAGGCGGGTGGCCTCGGCGACCTCGTCCAGTGAGAGGGGATCGATCACGCTGCTCTCGTCATCAGGCTCGAGACCGACCAGATCACGATCCAGCCAGATCCGGACCAGCCGGCGCTTTCCCGCAGGCGTCACTGCAAGGTCCTCGATCATGAGACCGAGCTCACCAAGGGGGCCAGGGGCGTTAACGGTGCCCTGGAGGTCACGCAGGACGTGGTGAATTCGTTCCTGAATACTCAACTGACGCCTCCGCTCCCTTTTCTTGGATGACGGCGCGCCGCGCGCTTTCTCCGTGGTGGCCGTCGGCGGCAGTCTATCGGGCGAAAGACGGGCCAAGTAGCCAAAGCACGGTGTCATGCCATCATCGATTCCGTGCCGCGAACCTGAGCCATACATTGAGCGGCGAGCGAGTATTGCGCAGAAGCTCGGATTTGCGCCGCCTGCCGACAAGGCCATCGCGACCATCAAGGCGATGCAGCCGGGCTGACCCGCGCCCGCGACGAGGGGTGACCCACCAGCCAAAAGGAGTTTCATCGGAGGGACGATGATGGGGTCATGATCTTCCCGAAGGCGACACGGTTTCCCGGCGTCGCCAACTGGCTCGGCAATAACGGCCTGGAGATCGTGCTCATCATCCTGGGCGCCATCCTGCTGACCAGGTTCGCGACGTGGTTCAAGGCGATGGTCAACGAGCGCATCGACGCCAGCGACCTCGAGTCGGACGCCCTGGTTCGTTCGGAGGCGGCCAAGCATCGACATGCTTTGGCCGACGTGCTCAAGTGGGCGACTCTGGTCATCGTGTACTGCGTCTCCGGGGTGAACATTGCCCAACGTCTCCCCGGAGTGTCAACGACGAGCCTGGTCGCGCCGGCGGCCGTGGTGGGTGTGGCACTTGGCTTCGGGGCGCAGCGCCTGGTCCAGGACCTGCTCGCCGGCTTCTTCATCATCGCCGAGCGGCAGTACGGCTTCGGTGACCTCATCACGATCGCCGGCCCCGGCATCCCCGAAGGCGTGATCGGCACGGTCGAGGACGTGACGCTGAGGGTTACCAAGGTCCGCACCGCCAACGGCGAGGTCATCTTCACCTCGAACGGTCAGATCACCCAGCTCACCAACCTGTCACGGGACTGGGCCCGGGTCGTGATCGACGTGCCGGTTCCGCTCACCGTGGACATCGGCGAGGTCAGCGAGATCCTGCGCGAGGTGGGCCGCGCGGCGTACGCCGACGAGGAGCTTCACCCCCAGCTCCTCGACGCGCCCGCGGTGATGGGCGTCCAGAGCATCGAGGTCGACCAGATCCGCGTGCGCATCGTTGCCCGCACCTTGCCGGGCCGCCAGTTCCTCGTGGGGCTCGCGCTGCGCGGGCGGATCGCGGCCGCGCTGCGCCGGGAGGGCATCCACGTGCCCATCGAGCTGGACACAGTAGAGGCGACGGGTGCCACCCCGTGAAGCTGCGTCCCCGACGGTCAACCCTGGTTCTCATAGTCATGTTTGTGCTGACTCTCACGACCTACCTGATGCTGTCCCCTCCGCCAACAGCGGCACCCACTTCCTCCACGCCGTCGCCAACCGGCACGGCCACGCCAAAGCCCGGACCCCGATCCACGCCGGGCACGACACGTAAGGCGCCTCCCCGCCCGCTGACGACACCGGCCCACGCCGGCCCGCTCTTCCCTGCCGCCAACCCCTGGCCGACCGTTTCGCCCACCCCTTCGCCGACCATTGCGCCCACCTCATCGACCGCAGGGCCCACCCCTCTTTCGACCGCGGCGCCCACCATCCCGGCGCCGACGCCAGACGGTCCTGTGCCGACACAGACCGGGCCACCCCCGGCAACGCAGGCGCCCTGACCCATTCCGGATGCAGGGCCCGCCGTGGCAGGCTCAGAACATGCTCGGCATGCCCGGCATGCCCGGCCAAACGCCACCCCGATCCACCGATCCGGTGCCGATCCATGACCTGCTGAGCGGGGGCAACCCGCGGACACTGCACAACGTCGACGAGGTGATCAGGACCGTCCTGGCCCAGCCCGAACGCGTCGACGAGCTGATCCGGTGCGTCCTGGACGCCGACGACGACATCGTGCGCATGCGGGCCGGCGACGCCCTCGAGAAGGTCTGTCGCGCCCAGACCTCGCTCCTGCAGCCTCACGTCTTTCTGCTGCTGGGTGACATGGCGAAGATCCGCCAGCCGTCGGTGCAGTGGCATGTCGCGCAGATGCTCGGCCAGGGCCGGCTCACACCCGCACAACGCAAGCGAGCCACACGACTCATGAACGAGAACCTTGACGAGTCCACCGACTGGATCGTGCTCAACTGCAGCCTCGACACCCTGGCGATCCTGTCCAGACAGGACCCCGCCATCGTCGACGACCTACGCCGCCAGCTGGCACTTCATGAGCAGAGCAGCCACAAGTCGCTCGCCAGCCGGGCCCGCAAGCTGAGCATCGAGTTCGGCCACGCCAGTCATGAGGCCAGTGACAGTAGGCTCTCTTGATGGCCAACCCGTTGCGGCACTCAACGAGCCCGTACCTGTTGCAGCACAAGGACAATCCGGTGGATTGGTGGGCGTGGGGACCGGAGGCCCTGGCAGCGGCCGAACGTCTGAGCAGACCCATCTTCTTGTCCATCGGATATTCCGCCTGCCACTGGTGTCATGTGATGGCCCACGAGTCGTTCGAGGACGACAAGGTCGCAGCCGTCATCAACGCCGGCTTCGTCGCCATCAAGGTCGACCGCGAGGAACGCCCAGACATCGACGCGATCTACATGGCGGCGACCACGGCCCTGACCGGACGCGGCGGCTGGCCGATGACCTGCTTCCTCACGCCCACCGGAGAACCCTTCTTCTGCGGCACGTACTACCCCAAGTCCTCTCTCCTGCAGCTTCTTTCACAGGTCTCCCACGCCTGGACCCATCAACGCGACGAGGTCCTTGCCAGCGGAGGGCGCATCGTCAAAGCCCTGCGCGCAGCCCCGACGACCGGGTTCGACACTCCCTTGGCAGCGGCCGAGCTCGCAGCGGCCGAGGCCATGCTGGCCGCCGGATACGACTGGCAGGACGGCGGTTTCGGAAGGGCGCCCAAGTTCCCGCCCTCGATGGTCCTTGAGTTCCTCCTGCGCCACTGGGCGCGCACCGGCGGCGGTAGCACGCGAGACCTGCAGATGGTCGAGGGCAGCTGCGAGGCGATGGCCCGCGGCGGGATGTACGACCAGCTGGCCGGGGGCTTCGCCCGCTACTCGGTGGACGCCGGCTGGGTGGTTCCCCACTTCGAGAAGATGCTCTACGACAACGCCCAGCTCTTACGCGTCTATCTGCACCTGTGGCGCGCGACAGGATCACCTCTCGCAGAACGGATCTCGTGGCAGACCGCGGACTTCCTGCTGGGTTACCTCGGCACCGCCGAAGGTGGCTTCGCCTCTTCTCTCGACGCCGACACCGAGGGAGTCGAGGGCCTGACCTATGTCTGGACGACCGGACAGCTCGTCGAGATGCTCGGCGAAGAGGACGGTCACCGCGCCGCCGCTCTTCTCGAGGTCACCGATTCCGGGACCTTCGAGCACGGTATGTCGACCCTCCAGCTGCGCCGGGAGCCGGACGACGCGCAGTGGTGGGAGGGCATTCGCAGCCGTCTGCTGGCCGTGCGCAGTCTGCGGGCACAGCCAGCCCGGGACGACAAGGTGGTCACCGGCTGGAATGGCCTGGCCATCGCGGCGCTGAGCGAAGCCGGCGTGCTGCTCGCGGACTCGAGGTACCTGGATGCCGCCCAGCGATGCGCGCACTTCCTCACCGACGTACACATCGTTGACGGCAGGTTGCGAAGAGCATCACGGCAGGGCGTGGTCGGAGCCGCGATGGGGGTCGCCGACGACCACGGCAACCTGGCCGAAGGACTGCTCAGCCTGCACCAGGCCACCGGGGACCCACGATGGCTCACGGTTGCAGGCCAGCTGCTGGACACAGCGCTGGCCCACTTCGCCGATGGCCAAGGCGGTTTCTTCGACACGGCAGATGACGCCGAGCAGCTCTTCGCCCGGCCGCGCAGTGCCGGCGACAACGCCGAGCCGGCGGGCCAGTCCGCGCTCGCCGGTGCTCTGCTGACCTACTCGGCGCTGACCGGGTCCAGCCGCCACCGAAAGGCGGCCGACGCTGCAGTCGCGGCATCCGCGGTTCTCGCCGCAGAGAGCCCCCGCTTCGCCGGCTGGACGCTTGCTGTGGCCGAGGCGATGCTGGCGGGCCCCCTTCAAGTTGCCGTCGCGGGCGAAGGACCGCAAGCCCGAAAGCTCCTTCGGGTCGCCCGTCGCAGCACCTCCCCCGGCCTGGTCACTGCTCACGGATCGCCCGATACGCCGGGGATTCCTTTGCTTGCCGACCGGCCTCTGGTGGCCGGGAGCGCCGCGGCATACCTCTGTCGTGGTTTCGTCTGCGACCGCCCGGTGACCACGCCCCAAGAGCTCACGGCGGCGTTGGCTTCCCCCGATCAACAGCGCGGTCAGCTGAACTGACCGATCACGTCAAGGCCGATCTTGACGATGAAAGCGCTCAGCACGATGACCAGAACGATCCGGATGAACCGGGCGCCCTGGGCCACGGCCGTGCGAGCGCCGACGTAGCCCCCGGCCAGGTTGCCCAGCCCCATGAGCAGGCCGACCTTCCACATCACCGCCCCTTCGGGGATGAAGATGACCAGGGCAGCGAGGTTGGTCGCCACGTTGGCGATCTTGGCCTTGGCACTGGCCTGCAGGAACGCGTAGCCGAGCAGGCTCACCAGGGCGAAGACGAGGAACGAGCCCGTTCCGGGACCGAGCGCGCCGTCATAGATGCCGATGACGAAACCGACCCCTGTGGCGGCCAGCACGTGGCGGTGTCCCGAGAAGCGCAGATCGGTCAGAGCGCCGAGTGTGGGCTTGAACAGGGTGTAGGTCCCGACCGCGATCAACACCACCAGGATGATCGGGTTGAAGGCTGCCCTCGAGATATGCGACACGAGTGAGGCACCGACCAGTGCTCCGGCGAACGCCAGCAGTGCCAACGGGATCGCGGTCTTCAGGTCGGGCTTGACGCGCCGGTAGTAAGTGCCCGCACTCACCGACGTGCCACAGATCGAGCTGACCTTGTTCGTCGCCAGGATCTGTACCGGGGCGACGTGCGGGAACCCGAGCAACAGGGCCGGGATCTGGATCAGGCCACCACCCCCGACGACCGCATCGACCCACCCCGCGCTGACGGCGGCCAGGCCCAGGAGCACCAGGGTGAGCGTCGAGGGGTCGTTCAGGGCGACCGCCAGCCGTCGAGGATGTCCAGGATGTCCAGCAGCTCATGTGCGACGGCATCAGGAGTCACGTCAACCGAGACCTGCTGGGCCACCGGGATCTCCGAGTGGGGAACCCAGATGGCACGCATCCCGGCGATCTGGCTCCCGTGGATGTCCTCGAACAGCCGATCCCCCACATAGACGGCCTCAGACGGCTCCACGCCCAGAGCCGCAGCCGCCGCGCGGAAGACCTCCGGGTGCGGCTTGGTCCACTCAAGCTCACTGGAGTAGATGTCGGCGTCGATGAGGTCGAGAACACCGTCACGTTCGAACACGGCCCGGTGGTAGTCCCCGGACCAGATCGTGTTGGACAGGACACCGACGAGAACTCCGCGTTCCCGCAACCCCTCCCACAGCGGCTTCACCTGCTCGTCGGTGAACGTGTGCGGCTCCCAGAACTCCCGGTATGCCGTCAGTGCGGCCTGGCGCCGGAGGTCGCCCTCATCCAGACCCGCCTCCGAGAGGATCTCGTGCAGGCGGGCGCTGGTGTGATCGGTCCGGCTGCGAACCCACGCCGCCTCCTCGACCGCCAGAATGCGCGCGGCCAGCGACAGCGCCTGCGCTTCCTCGGCATGCACCTGACGGGCGAACACCCGCCACTGCTCCCCGAGGTCGAAAGAGTGCCACGGCGTGAGGGTGCCGCCCCAGTCGAAGATGACCGCACGGCAACGAGGCACGACTGGAGTGACAGGGCTCATCACCGCGCTGCGCCGCCCATTTCGGACACGACCGCGTCGACGATCTGGTCGACCGGGACCTCACGCCGGTTGCCGGTCGAACGGTCCTTGATCTCGATCGTGCCGGCCTCAAGGCCCTTGCCCACGATGACGATGGTCGGCACGCCGATCAGCTCGGCGTCCTTGAACTTCACGCCGGGCGAGACCTTCCGGCGGTCGTCATAGATGACCATGATCCCTCGCGCGGCCAGGGCATCAGTGAGCTCGCCGGCCTTGGCGAAGACCTCCTCGGCCTTGCCCGTCGCCACCACGTGGACGTCCGCCGGGGAGATCTCCCGGGGCCAGACCAGTCCGAACTCGTCATGACAGCCCTCGGCCACGGCAGCGACAGCGCGACTGACGCCCACGCCATAGGAACCCATGGTCACGGTCACCAGCTTGCCGTTCTGGTCAAGAACCTTGAGGCCCAGCGACTCGGCGTACTTGCGACCCAGCTGGAAGATATGCCCCATCTCGATGCCTCGTGCGGTCTCGAGCGGCTGGCCGCAGTTGGGGCATGCGTCACCGTCGCGCACCTCGGCCGCCTCGATCGAGCCGCCACCGGTGAAGTCGCGTCCGGCCACCAGCCCGATCACGTGCCGGCCGGGGGCGTCGGCACCGGTGACCCAGACGGTGCCGTCGACGACGCGGGGGTCGAGCAGGAACTTGATACCTGACGCGGCCTCCTCGCCCAGCACCCCCGGGCCCATGTAGCCCTTGGCCAGCGCGGGGTACTTGGCAAAGTCGGCTTCGTCGAACGCCTCAATCTCCGCAGGCTCGACCTGCGCCCCCAGCCGCTTCTCGTCGATCTCGCGGTCACCGGGCACCCCGATGGCCAGCGGCTCCCGCCGGCCGCCGGGGTGAACCAACATGACAATCACGTTCTTGAGGGTGTCGCCGGCCTCCCAGGGCCGGTCCGGGCGAGGGAAGGCCACGTTGAGGTGATCCACCAGGGTTGTGATGGTGGGGGTATCTGGAGTGTTCTCGACGTGGGCAGCGGGCAACCCGTCATACGCCATGGCGGGCGGCGCGGGCACCTCCACAGCCTCGACGTTGGCCGCGTAGTCGCACGAGGTGCAGCGCACATAGGTGTCCTCGCCATTTTCGGCCGTCGCGAGAAACTCCTCGGACGCCGAACCGCCCATCGCACCGGAGGTCGCCTTGACGATGACGTAGTCGAAGCCGAGGCGGTCGAAGATCTTGATGTACGCAGCGCGGTGGGTGTCATACGAGGCCTGCAGGCCTGCGTCGTCCACGTCGAAGGAGTAGGAGTCCTTCATGATGAACTCGCGACCGCGCAGCAGACCGCCGCGCGGACGTGCCTCGTCGCGATACTTGAGCTGGATCTGGTAGATCGACAGCGGCAGGTCCTTGTAGGAGCCGTAGAGGTCCTTGACCGTCAGGGTGAACATCTCTTCGTGAGTGGGGCCGAGCAGGTAGTCGGCACCCTTGCGGTCCTTGAGCCGGAAGATGTTCTCGCCGTACTCCGTCCAGCGGCCGGTCGCCTCGAAGGGTTCCCTGGGCAGCAGCGCGGGGAAGCTCACCTCCTGGGCTCCGACAGCGTCCATCTCCTCGCGCACGATGCGCTCGACGTTGCGCAGCACCTTCAGCCCGAGAGGCAGCCAGGTGTAGATACCGGGGGCAACGCGACGGATGTAGCCGGCTCGGACCAACAGCCGATGGCTGGGCAGCTCCGCATCGGCCGGGTCCTCGCGCAGGGTTCGCAGGAACAGGGTCGACATGCGTAGGGCCGGCGTTGACACGGGATCTCCATTGGTCGAGTCACTTCAGGTCCAGGCACGGCGCACCGGACACGGCGAGGATATCCGCAGGAGGTCAACGCCCTCACGCCCGTTTCACTCTCGGCTCACATCAGGACCGTGGCGAAGCTCCCGATCTCGGTGAAACCAACCCGCGCATAGGTGGTCCGCGCAGGCGTGTTGAAGTCATTGACATAGAGCGTGACCACCGGTGCGATCTCGGTTGTGACCTGCTCGACCACCGCGGCCATGGCGGGCACCGCGAGCCCCTGGCCACGCCAGCGCGGCGCCACCCAGACGCCCTGGACCTGGGCGACACCCAAGGCCACCGAGCCGACGTCGGCCTTGAACACGACCTCACCGTCGTTGACCCGCACGAAGGTGCGCCCCTGCCTGATCAACGATGCGATGCCCTGTCGATAGAGGTGCCCCGAGCCCCGGTAGGGCGGGTAGCCGATCTCCTCGGCGAACATGGCCGCAGCAGCCGGCATCACCAGGTCAACCTCGTCGACTCGCGCAGGGCGGACCTGTGGGTCGATCGGCGTGCCCGGTGGAAGTGGGCCTGCGGTGGCCAGAACCGGCTGGCGGGCCCGAACAGCGCGCGGCTCCCCCCAGCTGGGTCGCAGGGCCTCCCACAGCGGCAGCACCATCTCAGAAGGGCCGAACACCGAGGAACAGTGATGCCGCCATCGGCGCAGTCTGCTGGCGAAGGCCGCGAGAGCGGGTCCGTCGCACCCGACGGGAACCAGGTTGGCCGACGCCCAGCAGATCGCCTGCAGACCCGAGCCCTCGGCGTAACCCAGCACCGCACCCGGGGACGTGGCGAGCCCGCCATCAAGGATGCGGGCGGCGACAAAGACATTCGTGCGGGTATCGCGAGCGCACACCTCCAGCGCCTGGTCACGGTCAGCCGTGGTGAGGGCGCGGACTGGACTGTGGGTGCGTAGCACGTCTTAAGCCTGCCCTGCCCTGATGGCCTTGTCGACCGTTTCGGATGGCACGCAGGTGTCAGCCGACGGTGACAACGGGACCCGCCAGCGTCCCTTCGTCGTCCACCGGTTCGCCCATCTCCTCGGCAATCCGCATCGCCTCTTCGATCAGGGTCTCGACGATCTGGGACTCGGGCACCGTCTTGATGATCTCGCCCCTGACGAAGATCTGGCCCTTGCCGTTACCGGACGCGACACCAAGATCGGCCTCACGAGCCTCACCGGGACCGTTGACCACACAGCCCATGACCGCGACACGCAGCGGCACCTGAAGGCCCTCGAGGCCCGCCGACACCTGATCGGCCAGGGTGTAGACGTCAACCTGGGCACGGCCGCACGAGGGACACGAGACGATCTCCAGCTTGCGCGGGCGCAGGTTCAGCGACTGCAGGATCTGGATGCCGACCTTGACCTCCTCCACCGGAGGAGCCGAGAGCGAGACGCGGATCGTGTCACCAATCCCCTTTGCCAGCAGGGTCCCGAAGGCCACCGACGACTTGATCGTCCCCTGGAAGGCGGGGCCGGCCTCGGTCACCCCGAGGTGCAGCGGCCAGTCACCACGGGCAGCAAGCTCCTCATACGCCTTGATCATCACCACCGGGTCGTTGTGCTTGACCGAGATCTTGAAGTCGTGGAAGTCGTGCTCCTCGAAAAGGCTCGCCTCCCAGATGGCCGACTCGACCAGGGCCTCGGGGGTGGCCTTGCCGTACTTCTCCAGGACCCGGCGGTCCAGAGAGCCGGCATTGACCCCGATCCGCAGGGAGACGCCGGCGTCCTTGGCCTCCCGGGCAATCTGCTTGACCTGGTCGTCGAACCTGCGGATGTTGCCCGGGTTCACCCGGACCCCTGCGCAGCCGGCCTCGATCGCAGCGAAGACGTACTTGGGCTGGAAGTGGATGTCGGCGATGACCGGGATCTGACTCTTCTTGGCGATCTCGGCAAGGGCGTCGGCGTCATCCTGGGTGGGACAGGCCACCCGCACGATGTCACACCCGGTCGCGGTCAGCTCGGCGATCTGCTGCAGCGTCGCGTTGACGTCGGCCGTCGGGGTTGTGCACATCGACTGCACCGAGACCGGGGCATCGCCCCCGACGTCTACCTTGCCGACCTTGATCTTGCGGGACGTGCGCCGGGCAGAGACAACAGGGGGCGGCAGGGGCGGCATACCAAGAGAAACCGACATGGCGTCAGTATCCCTCACGTGTCGCGGCCGGAACCGTTCGGTCGACCGCTGGCCGGTCGACCGCTGGCCGGTCGACCGCTGTTGGGTCAGACACCTGCGGTCAGCCGCCCAGCTTGATCGGGTTGACCACGTCGGCATAGATGAGCAGGACCGACATGCCGATCAGCGCGACCGACACCGCATAAGCCACCGGCAGGGCCTTGGCGACGTCGACGTACCCCGGGTTGGGCCGGCCGCGCAGCCTGGCCACCTGCCGCTTGAGCCCCTCCCACAGCGCGCCCGCGGCGTGGCCGCCGTCCAGGGGCAGCAGCGGGATGAGGTTGAAGACGAACAGCGCCAGGTTCAGCGACGCAATCAGGCTGATCAGGACGACGAACTTGTCGTATCCCGAGGACCCGGCTACGCCGGAGAGCTGGCCGTCGGCGACTTCTCCGGCCACCCGCCCAACGCCGACCACGGACATCGGACCGTTCGGGTCGCGCGCTCCGTCGCCAAAGGCAGCCTTGGCAATGCCCGCCATCTTCTGGGGAATCCGGAACACCACGCCGGCTGTTCGGGCGACCTGGTCGCCGACCAGCGCGGGAACAGCGCTCAAAGGCTGCTTGACGAGCTCTGCGCTCGGCGAAAAGCCCATGAAACCCACACGATCGGTGAGGGCCTTGCCATCCGGACCAAGAACGAGGTTGCCCTGGGAGTCGACCCGCGGCACGTTGTTGAGAATCGGGGTCGCAGCCAAGGTCAGACGCTTGCCGCCCCGCTCGACGACGACGGAAATCCGGTGTCCACCGTTGGGCCGTACCAGGGCGCGAACGTCATCCCAGTTGCTGACCGGTTTACCTGCCAGGGAGATGATCCGGTCGCCCGGCCGGATCCCTGCGACATTGGCCGGAGCCTTGGGGTCCGATGGCGAGCAGGCCCCGGGGGCCTGCCCGTTGGCCGGCACGGTCTGGACGCACTGTGAGACGGCGCTGACCCGGCCGGTGAGCTCGCCAACGCCATAGAGCGTGAAGATTCCACCCAGCAGGACCGCGGCGATCAGCAGGTTCATGGTGGGGCCGCCGAGCATCACCACCAGCTTCCTGGGCGCGGTGAGCTTGTAGAACACACGATCCTCGTCGCCCGGCTTGACCTGTTCCATGGACTCCGTGCGGGCCTGATCCATCAGCTGGGAGAAACGACCTGTGCTGGACGCACGCAGCATCGAGGGGTCCGCGCCGGGTTTGGGCGGGAACATGCCGATCATCCGGATGAATCCACCCAGCGGTACCGCCTTGAGGCCGTACTCCGTCTCGCCGCGCTGGCGTGACCAGACGGTCGGGCCGAAACCGACCATGTAGTGGGTGACCTTGACGCCGAACTTCTTGGCCCAGATGAGGTGGCCAAGCTCGTGCAGCGCGATAGACACGCTGATGCCGAGGGCGATGAACAGAACGCCGAGGAAGTACATCACAGAACCAGCGTCTCACTTTCGGCCAGGCCCAGGTGCTCATGGGCGCGATTTCGAGCCCAGTTCTCGGCGCTCATGACGGTGTCAACGTCCAGGGTGCTCGTATCGTTCTCAGGATTGGAGCTCCAATCGTCCACCACCCGCGCGACCGTGTCGACAATCTCCGTGAAACGAATGTGCCGCGCCAGAAAAGCCGCCACGCACTCCTCGTTGGCAGCGTTGAAGACCGCAGGGAAGCACGAACCGGCCGCTCCGACCGCTCTGGCCAGGGCGACAGCTGGGAAGGCGTCCTCGTCGAGCGGGACGAACTCCCACCTGGCGGCCTTGGTCCAGTCGACCGAGGGGCCGGCGTCAGGAACCCGGTCGGGCCATGCCATCCCGAGGGCGATGGGGATCAGCATGCTCGGCGGAGAGACCTGCGCCATCGTGGATCCGTCGACGAACTCAACCATCGAGTGGACGAAGGACTGCGGGTGGACGACGACCTCGATGCGCTCGAACGGTATGTCGAAGAGCAGATGGGCCTCGATGACCTCCAGCCCCTTGTTGACCAGCGTCGCCGAGTTCGTGGTGATGACCGGCCCCATGGCCCAGGTCGGGTGGGAAAGGGCCTGTTCTGGCGTGACGGTCTCGAGCGCGGCGCGACTCCAGCCACGGAACGGCCCGCCGCTAGCCGTGATCACGAGCTTGCGCACCTCATCGGGCGACCCGCCGCGCAGGCACTGGGCGATCGCACTGTGCTCACTGTCCACCGGGACGATCTGGCCTGGCCTGGCGGCCGCCTTGACCAGCGGGCCTCCGACGATGAGCGACTCCTTGTTGGCCAGGGCCAGCGTGCTGCCGGACCGAAGCGCCGCCAGGGTGGGATGCAGGCCGATCGATCCGGTGATTCCGTTCAGCACCACATCGGCCCCGGACCCGGCCAGATCGGTGCTGGCCTGCTCCCCGACCAGGATGTCCGGCGCAAAGCCCTGTCGCCCCGCCTCGTCCGCGACCTGGTGGATGGCGGCTGCGACGATGTCACGCTCCCCATGGGCCACGCCGACAGCATGGACTCCGAGCGCCACCGCCTGACGGGCCAGAAGGTCAAGGTTTCCGCCGCCGGCGCTGATCGCGACCACCCGGAACCTCCCGGGATTTGCCGATACGACCTCAATGGCCTGGGTCCCGATTGAACCTGTCGATCCCAGGATGACGATGCTGCGCGGTGAGGTCACTCCCCCATTGTCCGTCACTTGTGTCCGCCGGTGTCGCGTGATCCCAGCAGTCCCAGAACAGTCCCGACAGCACACCCAGCCGCTGACCTACTCGACGAAGATCCGCTCGTCGATCAGCTCCTCTTCAACCCGGCCGCCGTCAGGATTGAACCTTCCCTGCTTGAAGGCCTTCTCGAACTCGAGGTGCACCTTGTCCACACCGCCTCGGTTCTTCTCGATGCTCAGGATCACCCAGTTCTTGAAACGCTCGGCGCTGGAGAGGTTGTAGACCAGGTGATGTCGGGCAACCGCGTCGAACTTCTCGTTCATGATGAGCACGACATCGGCTGGGACGGCAACGCTCTCTGAACCACGAAGGTCCTGGATCCTCATCCTCTTGCCGGAGGTGGTGCCGCCGGCGACGACGGCCAAGATGGGGACGGCCAGCTCAAGCGTAAGGTCCTTGAGCCCCTCGACGACGAGAGAGACCCGGTCGTTCTCGGACAGGTGCACGGGCGAGTCGTAGTGGACCTTCTGTACGGTGTCGACCACCACAAACGGCGCCTGCCCCGTGTCCTCCCGAATCTTCACGATGACCTGTCTCATGGCCTCGACGCCGGTTTCCGATCCTGTGGAAGTATGCAGATGCAGCCGCTGGCCAATCTCCCGGAGAGCCGCCACCGCCTCGACGCCGCCCTCGGTGTCGGCAAGTCGTCCCTCAATCGTCGGTTCCCGGCGGTACCTCGCCTCGAACGCCTCACGAACGCTCTTCAGCTGGACTGCCATCGGACCGGCGAGCTCTGCAGCCTCCATGGTGATCAAGCGCTGGATCAAGGTTTGGCTGTCGTGATCGAACGAGAAGTAGACGGCGTTGTGGCCAGTAGCGGTCAGGTTGAGCATCACCTGAAGCGCAAACGTGGTCTTGCCCAGACCCTGCGCTCCCCCCAGAAGCACTAGCTCACCCGAACGGAACCCCCCCGACAACGCCTTGTCCAAGGCGCCGAAGCCGGTCAACCAGACCTTCGCTCCCGCAGCCTGACCCACCTTCAACCGGGCGTCTGTCTCTTCCAGCAGTTTGGACACGGATTGCAGCCGCTCTGTGGTCATGGCCACAGCAGAGCACGACCACAGGGTGTCCTGTCAATGGCTGAGCGAGGTGTCGCTGAAGTGATTGTCGGGCTCAGCTGGGCGGCCGGGGCGGGTCCTGGGTCAGCGGCCCTCCAGCAGCGGCGCGCCAGGGTTCCAGGTGGTGCCGTCCCGGGCGTCCTGACGCCGCCGAGCAATCGCTGAAAGCGCCTCCAGGACAACACAATTGGCCAATGCTGCGGTGATGTCGGCGTGGTCATAGGGTGGGCTGACCTCAACGACATCGACGCCCACCACAGGCAGCTCGAGGCAGATCCGTCGCACCGAGTCGAGCAGCTCCCGAGCAGTGAGCCCGCCCGGCTCTGGAGTGCCGGTGCCCGGCGCGTGCCCGGGGTCGCAGACATCGATGTCGACTGAGAGGAACACGCCCTCGCACTCGTCCGTCGCCGTGGCGAACGCCTCGGTCAGGCATACCTGAAGCCCGCGACGACCGATCTCAGTCATCTCGTAGGAGCGCATCCCCTGGCCGGCCATCCAGTCCAGCGTCTCCGGAGGAGGCCAGTAGCCACGCAACCCGATCTGCAGGAACCGGTCGCCGCGGAGGGCGCCGGACTCGATCAGCCGACGCATTGGCTGACCGTGGCCCCACAGGGAGCCGAACTCTATGTCGCCGGTGCCGGCGTGCGCATCGAAATGAAGCATCGAGACCAGGCCGTGCCCCAGCACGTTGGCCACCCCTTTGGCATCAGGAAAGGCGATGGAGTGAGCGCCGCCGAGGACCACGGGTATGGCGCCCGCGCGGGTCACCTTCTCGACCGCGGCCTCGAGCGCAGGAAGGGCCTTCTCTATGTCGCCGGAGTACATCTCGACGTCTCCGGCATCGACCACAGTGAGGTCCACCAGGGCAGCGGTGCGCAGCGCAAGACTCGGGCGCGAGCCGTCGTGCGGAAGGTAGTCCGTCATCCGAATCGCCATCGGGCCCAAGCGGGCCCCCGGCCGGTTGGAGGTGCCACCGTCAAAGGGCGCTCCGAGGATCACGAACGTCCACGTCGGCATACGTCTCCGGGTCGTCCAGGTCACAACGCGGGACCCCCAAGAAGGTGATGTCAGGTCCGAACTGCGGCCCGTAGCGAGTCATGTCACCGATCCTCATTGCGTTGATGTTCGATTCATGAGAGACGCCACCTAGGAGTCGAAGCCGAGACCCAGCCGGTCCAGCAGGCGAAGCCAGAGGTCGCGCCGTCCACCCCGGGCGTCGGCGCGAGCGATGCTGCGCCGGGTCATCTGGATCCCCAGCCAGCGCACCGGTTCCGGCGGCCAGGGCATCGGCCGGCGGCGAACCATCTCCAGCCGGGTGCGCTCATTGTCACGGCCGGCCAGCAGGTCAAGACAGACCTGGGCGCCGAACCGGGACGCGCCGACACCCAGGCCTGTGTATCCCAGAACCGAGGCGACCCTGCCGCCGTAGGCACGCTGCCACGAAGCACTGAACCGGGTCGAGGTGTCGATGGCCCCACCCCACGTGTGCGTTATCCGCACCCCCTTCAGGCCCGGGAAGGTCCTCAGCATGTGGCGATACAGCATCTGCTCGGTCTCCGGGCGGCG
>DASRUA010000427.1:0-4902 GCA_035655615.1 Dermatophilaceae bacterium | reverse complement strand
CGACAGCCCTGAGACCTACGACGTCATCTTCGACGTAGTCCGCAACACACCGTCTGGTCGCATGGTGAGGTTGCTGACCGAGAACGGATGCCTACTCATGGCCAATCCGGGCTTCTTGCAGATCGTTCGCGCCAGGTGGGCATCGAGGGGGAGCAAGAAGCTGGTCGTGTTCGGGGCATCGAGTGGAACGAGCGAGGACCTGGCCTACCTGCGAGGCCTGGTCGAAGCGGGACGGCTGCACCCAGTCATCGACCGGCGCTTCCCGCTCGAGCAGATGGTCGAGGCTCACAGGTACGCCGAAACCGGACAGAAGTTGGGGAACGTCGTTGTCGTCGTCGCATAGTTACGGCCGCGATCGCAGCCTCCCCGCGGGCCCAACAGCCCGCTGCTCAGACGATGTTCGCAAGCAACCAATACCTCTTCGACACCAAAGGGCGGAAGTTCTCCGCTGACGCCACGGCAAACATGTACGACGACTCAACCAAGCTCATGTTTGAGGGGATCAACCCCGGTAACTCGATCGAGGGCTACGTCTTCTTCGACGTTCCCAGGGGAACCACAGTCAGCAAACTTGAGCTGCACGATTCGATGCTCTCAGGCGGGATCACCGTCAGGCTGTGAGCGGCATTCGCCCCGACGTATTCCGAAGCAAGCAGGGCTGGACCTAACGGGTTCTGACCAGCCGTATCTCCAGAGGAAGGCGATTGCGCCATGACGGACCAACAAACTAAGACGAGTCGCCACCCGAGGCTCCGAACCAGTCACCACTTGACGACATGGGCTCCGACCTTCACACCACAGAGCTGATGCCAGTCAGGGTGTGTCCGCGTCACCGGGCTCGCTCCCATCAGCGGGGCCAAACTTCCTGAGGTGCTCGATCTCCTTCTTCAGCTCGATCATCTTGAGCTCACGTTCGACGGTCAGTCGCTGGAACCGCTCGAGCTCATCCAGCCGGTCCAGCTCCTGGGCTTCCACCGCCTTGCGATCCTCGATATCGACCAAGCCGCCCACCACGGCAACCGTGGTGCCGTCCTGGTCCACTTCCACCCGCATCCGGCAGGCCACCCACCGGTAGGTGCCGCGCGAGCGGCGGAACCGGAACTCCACTCTCGCCGTACTCCCCTGGGCGGCATCGGCGACCACCTCTCGGAACCAAGCCAGGTCATCGGGGTGGATGAACTCGTCGATCAGATGGCCGACCAGGTCGGGTGCCTCCCAGCCCAGGACGTCGACGAGCGAGCCGGACACCCACTCGAATTCTCGGTCCGGACTGAGGCGCATGATCACATCTGAGGCGTTCTCCGCCAGGACCCGGTACTGCTCCTGCGAGGCGGCCAGCCTCTGAGCGGCAACATGCCGGTCGGTGACGTCCCTCCAGGTGTAGGACAGTCCGTCCCCGACACGCGCCGCGCGAGCGTCGTAGTGGCGTTCCACACCGCCAAGGAGTTCTTGGGCGTAGACGACGTCATCCTGCACGAGGGGTTCGCCGGTCTCGACGACCTGCCCGTACTGGTCCAGCAGGCCGGCACTGGCATGGCCGGGCAACAGCTCGAGAAGCCGGGCACCCACCAGGTCCTGGTAGGCCAGGCCGTTGTAGGCACAGGCGGCGGGGTTGGCATCGACATAGACGAAGTCCACGATCTGCCCGGCCTCGTCGCGGACCGCTTCCAGCACGACGTACGGGTCCAGCAACGAGTCCACCGTCGCGCGCAGGGCGGCCCGGTCTGTCTGGGCCGTCGCCAACGCCTGTTTCTGCTGGGTCACGTCGCGGGCAGCGGCGAACACGCCGAGCACCTTTCCGCTGGTGTCGCGGTAGACCGAGGCATTGCACAGAACCTCGGTCAACATGCCGTCCTGGTGGCGCAGGGTCAGTGGGTAGTCGGTGACCGACCCCTCCTCGAACACCCGCTGGTAGCCCTCGTCGGCCTTGTCGGGTTCGGTGAAGTAGTCGGAGGCGGCGGACCCGATGAGCCTCTCGCGGGGGACGCCGGTGATCTTGATCGCGGCCTCGTTGACGTCGGTGATCTTGCCTTCGGGGCTGATCGTCACCAACGCGTCCAATGCTGCCTCGATCAAGCTCCGGGCGTAGCTGGCTGCATGTTCCTGTTCGGTCAGGTCGCGGTGGATCACGGATGTGCCGACGACCACGCCTGCAGCGTCGCGGATCGGTGAGACGGTGAGCGAGACCAGGACCACCGTTCCGTCCTTTCGGACGCACGTGGTCTCCAGGTGCTGGACATGCTGGCCAGCCTTGATCTTGGCCGTGGCGGCTGTGAGCTCGTCGGTTCGATCCTCGGGAATCAAGAGGCCGAGTGACTTGCCGATGATCTCCTGAGCGGTGTAGCCGTACAGCCTCTCGGCGGCCGGGTTCCAATTCATGATGCTGCCGTCGACAGTGGTGCTGAGGATGGCATCGTCCGAATCCTCGACGATCGCCGCCAAGCGCTGGGCGACCGACAACGCGTGCCTCTGCTCGGTCACGTCGCGGGCGACCGCAGACGAGCCGACGACCAGGCCGGCAGCGTCGCGGATCGGCGCCACGGTGACCGAGACCGGGACCACCGTTCCGTCCTTGCGGACGTGGTCGATCTCAAGGTGTTTGACAGCCTCGCCGCCCTTGACCCTGGCCAGGACGGCATGTATTTCGCCGGCTCGACCATCGGAAGTCAGGATGCTGGCGCTCTTGCCTATGACCTCCTTGCTGGAGTAGCCGTACATCCTCTCGGCCGCCGGGTTCCAGCTCGTGATGACGCCCCCGAGCGTGCTACCGATGATGGCATCGTCGGACGAGTCGACGATCGCCGCGGTGAGCTGCGCGTTCTTGACCGCCACCTTCTGTTTGGTCACCGCGGCCACCGCCGTGATCACCAACAGGACGTCCCCGGTGTCGATCTGGGACACACTGATGTTCACCGGGAAGTCGGTTCCATCCCGTAGCCGTCCGGTCAGCTCCAGTTCGAGTCCACTGGAGCGAGTCCTGGGGTCTGCGAAGTAGTCCTCCCGGTGCTCCGCGTAGATCTGCCAGAGAGACTCGGGCACCAGCGTCTCAATGGGCTGGCCGATCAGGTCGTCGCGGTCATAGCCGAACAGCGATTCCGTCTGGCGGTTGACGAACCGGACAACGCCCTTCTGGTCCATCCCCACCAACGCATCGGGCACAGCCTCCAGCAGGCTCTCGAACTTCGTCATCTTCGAAGTCATCTGGTTCCTCTTCAAACTGTGGCAGACGACTCGCGGCTGGCAGAAACCCAAGACCCTGCCCCATAAGTGTACGACGGAACCCGCCCCCACGACTGGTCAACGTTTACCTTTGCTTGACCAAATACTGGTCAGCTGCTGAAGGTAGCCGCGACTTGCCCTTGACGCACGCGCCACGGCCGAAAAGGCCCGCACGACCGTCCGCCGACTTTCAGGAACAGCCAGCAGGCAGGGGCCCGACAGTGCCTGGCCCCTGCCCGCTCTAGTCGGCCGAGACGGCCTGGCCCACTGTCGGCAACAGCAGATCGGGCCCAAATGCCTCATCGGCCAACGCCCTGCCTTGCCCCAGGCATCCAGGAGCCCAGCGCCTGCCTGTTGGCGCGGTACACCAAGAGCCTGCCAACGCGGACACCGATCTGTCCCTGGCCGGGTCCTGACAGCGGGACGATGACCTGGACTTGGATGTCCTGCGGGCCAGCCGCCATGACCTGACTGGCCACATCAAACCGGTAGTCGAACCCGGTCTCGCCCATCAGAGGCGGCATGGCTCTAAGTGGTCAGGTTTGTAAGTTCGTCGGCGGTTGGTCCGAGCTTGGGGTCGGAGAGGTAGAGGCCATCGGCGTAGTCGAGTGCGTCTTCGGGCAGACCAGCGAAGGCGCCAGTTGGCAGGACCGGCGAGGACTTCCGCACCCGGTGGGCGGCGCACAACGTCCACCTGCACCGCACCGGGACCAAACTCATCAACCACCCCGTCGTCGGGCGCCTGGAGCTGATGTACGGCACCCTCCAGCTGGCCGCCGACACCGGTCTGACGATGCTCGTATACACCGCTGAGCCCGGTAGCTCCAGCGCCGACGCGCTCACCCTGCTGGCCAGCTGGGTGGCCACGCTCGAGCAGACCGAGCTGACGTCCGCGACTGAACGGCACTGACCCGGACCGACGCGCGACCGGGCTCAGCCCTCTGCTTCACGGCACGGCACGGCGCAGAGCAATGCCATGGGCGCATTGGGGCCATCACAGAAAGAACAACGACTGCGGTTCGTCCCGGGGCAGGCGGTCTTCAGGCGGAATCTGGACGGAACGTTTCCACGTTATGCCCCGCCCGCAGTATTCACCGGGTTAGGGGCGCGGGCGTCAAACGGAGAGAGTGCCCGTCTCACATCCTTGGATGTGGGGACACTCGGCTTAGGTCGCGGCGATCCTCGGCCAGGCATCAGGCGTCGCCGGCTTCGGTGGCGTCGAAGCAGGCGTGGCGGCCTCCTGGCACTGCGTCGCTCACAAACCGAACAGCTGCGGCCAGCGCGCCTAGGTCTCAGCGCGCGAACCGAGAGAACCGGGCCACGCACGGGCCACAAGACCAGGCCGGTAGGGGTCACCAGGGGCTAGCTGAGGCCGCCAATATCGTTGCGGGACACGGAAACACGGGTGGATAAGAACTCTTCCCAAGCTGACAGTGCGGGTTCGATTCCCGTCACCCGCTCCACAAGCGAAAAGCGTTGCAGCAGTCCGGGATTCGTGAAATCCCATTCTCCGCCCTCCCAACGAGCGGAGGGGCTCCTGAATGCCGACGTAGGCTTCAACGCATGCCGATCCCCGACTTCGTCCTGGCGCTGCGATCCCGCGTGGGCAATGAGCTGCTGTGGATGCCGGGGGTCAGCGCAGTAGTAGCTCACGAGGACGGCCGGCTCCTTCTCGGGCAGCGG
>DASRUA010000426.1:0-2350 GCA_035655615.1 Dermatophilaceae bacterium | reverse complement strand
ATTCCTCGGCCTCGGGCTGTGGCAGCTGGCTAACGCCCTGGTGTTGCGGACCGGCGGCGAGGCATCGCGCTGGGGGGCTAAGGCCAAGGGGATCTCCAAGGCGGTCCTCTACTTGGTGTTGGCGTGGACCAGCTTCAGCTTCGCCAACGGACAACCACGCAGCAGCAAGACCCAGAGCGCCGACTTCACCGCCACCATGTTGCAGCACCCCGGCGGCCGCCTTCTGGTTGGCGCCATCGGCCTGGCCGTCATCGGGGTCGGCGGCTACCACGTGGTCAAGGGATGGACCCGGAAGTTCCTCCAGGACCTGACCAAGAACCCTGGCACCCTGGCGACCCGGGCCGGGGTCGTGGGCTATATCGCCAAGGGCATCGCGCTGGCAGTGGTGGGGGCGCTCTTCGTGACCGCTGCGGTCCAGAACTCATCGACCAAGGCCACCGGACTCGACGGGGCGCTGCGCTCGATGCGTGAGCAAGCGGTCGGGAGCTGGTTGCTGACCGGCGTCGCGCTGGGCATCGCCTCCTACGGCCTCTATAGCTTCGCCCGAGCAAGACATGCCCGCGTCTGAGGCGAAGGCCGACAACCCACGTCATTCCTCAGATTTCGCGGGCATCGACGGCTATCCTCGTTGGGTGGGTAGCACGCGTCACCGGCTCATGCAGAAGAGCCGCCCACCCAAGAAGAAAAGGAACCTCAGATGATCATTCTCGGAGTGGTGCTGCTGGTCGTGGGATTCGTCGTGGGAATCCCCGTGCTGGTGACCATAGGCGGCATACTTTTGGTGATTGGCGTGATCCTCTGGATCCTCGGATCCATGGGACGCGCCGTCGGCGGACGCAAGCACTACTACTGACAAAGAAGGGAGCCCCGAAATGGGCTGGCTCGACAAGCTGAAGAACAAGAGGGACGAAACCCAAGGCGCAGCCAAGGAACACGCTGGCAAGGCCACCGGCGACAAGAAGATGGAACGCGAAGGCAAGACAGATCAGACCAAGAGCGACCTCAAGCAGGCCGGCGAGAAGGCCAAGGACGCCTTCGACAAGTGAAAACCGGAGGCTGACCTGCGACAGCCGGCCGGTGCCAGGTAAGGATCGAATGTGCCGAGGACGCAGCAGCTTCTGACGCGGTGGTTCCTGACCTCGACCGAACGCGGAAACCCCTCGACCCGACTGGACGCCCGCCATCTCGGTGGCGCGCCGTGGACCGAGGGCAACATGGTCCGACCCCTCATCCACGGATCGACGTACTTCGCCGAGCTGCACCGGCGGGTGTCGCAGATGCGCGATGGTGACCTGTTGATGTTCGTTGACTGGCGCGGCGACCCGGACGAGCGCCTCACCGGTTCAACGGACTCGGAGGTCGGGAAGGTGTTCGCGGCCGCTGCCCGGCGCGGCGTTGACGTGCGCGGGCTCGTCTGGCGCTCCCACTGGGACCGGCTGGCGTTCTCCGCAGGGGAAAACCGGCGGCTTGGCGACGAGATCAACGACGCCGGCGGTCAGTGCCTGCTCGACATGCGGGTGCGGACCGGGGGATCGCACCACCAGAAGTTCGTCGTCCTGCGTCACGGGTCGCGGCCCGAGCTGGACATCGCCTTCCTCGGGGGCATCGACTTGTGCCACGGGCGCCGCGACGACGCCTCTCATGCGGGCGACCCCCAGCCACAGGCGATGGCTGCGGTGTACGGGCCACGCCCACCGTGGCACGACGTGCAGCTTGCCATCGGGGGACCGGCCGTCGGCGACGTCGAGACGGTGTTCCGTGAACGTTGGGATGACGCTCAGAGCCTCAGCCGCAGCCCGCTGCGATGGCTCGCAGACCGGCTGCGACACGACAACCCCTCAGACTCGCCGCTGCCCCAGCAGAGCCCTGACCCCGAACCTGCCGGAGCCCATACCGTGCAGCTTCTCCGCACGTATCCTCGCCGCGCCGGTGGCTACCCGTTCGCCCCACAGGGAGAACGCAGCGTGGCGCGCGGCTACACCAAGGCCGTGGCCCAGGCGCGCCACCTGATCTACATCGAGGACCAGTACCTCTGGTCGCCCGCCGTCGCAGCGATGTTCACCGAGGCGTTGACGAGTAACCCGCAGCTGCGACTGATAGCCGTGCTCCCGCTGTTCCCCGACCAGGATGGCCGCCTGTCCAAGCCGCCGAACCTTGTCGCACGCGACCGCGCGATCGCATCGCTGCGCAAGGCCGCACCGGGCAGAGTGGCGTTCTACGGGCTGGAGAGCCCGGAAGGTGTCCCTGTCTACGTGCACGCCAAGGTGTGCATCATCGACGACCAGTGGGCGTCGGTCGGCTCCGACAACTTCAACCGCAGGTCCTGGACTCACGACTCCGAAGTGACCGC
>DASRUA010000425.1:0-2546 GCA_035655615.1 Dermatophilaceae bacterium | reverse complement strand
CTCTTTGCGGCCCGGCTGCCGGGTGAGGCGGGTCACCAGCGGATCATCCCGGTTGCCCAGCGCGTCCAGCGCGTCCTGCACCTGGGCCTGCGTGTCGAAGGGGTGCATCCGCTCGGAGTGGGCGCGCAGCTCAGCCAGCGTCTGGGGTCCGCGCAGGAGCAGGACGCTCAGCAGTGTCACCTGCCCCGGGGACAGTGCCAGTGAGGTATCGAGCAGGTGCTGGTGCTTGTCGCTGCGCTCTCCGGTGCGGTGGACCATGCGCAGCAGCCCCTTCTCCCGCAGGCTCAGCGCCGTTCTTCGGACGGCTGAGACGTCGTAGGACACCACTGGATCCCGGTTCGTCGTCTGGTTGCACGCCGCGATCAGGGCTTTTTCTGTGAGCGGGTACTGCTGGGGGGTCGTGAGCTGCTTCTCGACGAGACAGCCCAGCACCCGGCCCTCTTCGCTGGTCAGCTCCATGGCACATCCTAAGTGGTCAGGTTTGTAAGTTCGTCGGGGGTTGGTCAGGGCGTGAGGTCGCTGAGGTAGAGGCTGGCGGCGCAGTCGAGGGCGTCTTCGGGTAGGCCTGCGAAGGCGCCGGTGGGCAGGACCGTGTCTTCGTATCCTTCTTTGCTGAACAGGTACATCGCGAAGCCCCAACGGGCTGCTGACCCGCCGTAGCGCAGCCGCATCAGGGGAAGTGTTTCACCGTCGGGGAGCTGGCCGTCGACGTAGGCGAAGGCACCGCGGAAGCGGACCGTCACGCCTGCGAGCTGTGGCCAATGGTTTCGCGCGTGGTCGGACAGGCGTTGTTGCAGGGAGGTCTTGGTCGATGCCGGTGGGGCTGCCATGAGGCTCATCGTCGCTGATCGGCGTGTCATCAGCCAAGAGGATCTATGACCGGTGAGGCTGACGGGCTGACCAGAGCCCACCTTCGAAGGATCCCTGCCATGGCATTGACCAGTCCCGACCGGATCGAGATGAACCCTTCCCAGCAGCAGCGGTTGCGACACCTGATCCGCGCTGGCACCACCGCGCAGCAACTGGTGCTGCGGGCGAGGATCGTCTTGTTGGCCGTTGCCGGGTGGACCAACTCGAAGATCGCCGCTCGGGTCGGTGTGTGCGTGGACACCGTCCGCAAGTGGCGTCACCGCTGGTGGGTGCAGCCGGGCACGGCCTCGTTGGGCGATGCAAAGAGATCGGGTCGGCCACCTTCATTCACCCCGGTCCAGGTCGCCGCAGTCAAGGCGCTGGCCTGTCAGCCACCCGAAACCTGTGGTGTCCCGCTGTCGCGGTGGAGTTGCCCGGACCTGGCCGCACAGGTTGTTGCTGATGGGATCGCCGCGTCGGTGTCGACCTCCACGATCCGGCGCTGGCTGGCCGAGGACGCGATCAAACCCTGGCAGCACCAGTCCTGGATCTTCATCAGCGACCCGAACTTCGCCGCCAAGGCCGCACGGGTCCTGGACCTGTACAACCGGGTCTGGGACGGAAAACCCTTGTCATCCAACGAATATGTCATCTCCGCCGACGAAAAGACCTCCATCCAAGCCCGCTGCCGGTGTCACCCCTGTTTGCCCCCAGGCAAGGCCCGGATGATGCGGATCAGCCACGACTACCACCGTGGCGGAGCACTGGCCTACCTGGCCGCCTACGACGTCCACCTGGCCAAGGTCCATGGCAGGTGCGACGCCACGACCGGGATCGAACCTTTCACCGCGCTGGTCAAACAGGTCATGACCCAGGAGCCGTACGCATCCGCCGACCGCGTGTTCTGGGTCGTCGACAACGGTTCGTCACACCGGGGACAGAAGGCCATTGACCGGCTCGCCGAACAGTTTCCCCACGCGGTCATCGTGCACACCCCGGTCCACGCGTCCTGGCTCAATCAAGTCGAGGTCTATTTCTCGATCATCCAGCGAAAAGCGCTGTCCCCCAACGACTTCACCGACCTCGACGTCATCGAGCAACGCCTCACCCGATTCGAGGTCCGCTACAACACGGCCGCCAAACCCTTCAAGTGGAAGTTCACCACCAACGATCTCGCCGACCTCTTGGAACGACTCGACCGACACCAAGAAACCCAGACCCCAAACGGCGCCCAACCGGCAGCAGCCTGATCCCCGACGAACTTACAAACCTGACCACTTAGCCCGGCGCGCAGGCGGGCATCGTGCAACGCTCTGCTCGCAGTCCCGGACCTGACTCTGATCATGACTCCATCTTATAGCGGATCGTAGATGGCGATCCCTGTCATCCTGTCAGACGTCCGTGGACGTCCGCCGGTGTGCGAGTGGCTGGACCTGCTGGGAGGTGGCGGAAGTGCGAGAAGCAGGTCAAACGAGCTGGCGTATCGGATTCGACGAACCGCAACCTCTGGTGATCGGGCTGTACGTCCGCGATGTGGCCGGGCTGAAATCCAGGCACGCCTGGCTGCCACATTGCGCACCGGCGATACCTCGCGCCAACGGCGAAGGGTCCGAAGAGGCGGCTCGCCAATGGGATCTGTCGTGGGAGCAATCCCTTTCCAACAACTGGAACGGGCCGGATCAGAGCCAGGAGCAGCT
>DASRUA010000424.1:0-9893 GCA_035655615.1 Dermatophilaceae bacterium | reverse complement strand
TGGGTGACGCCCACCTCTACCTCAACCACCTCGACCAGGCCCGCCTGCAGCTGACCCGAGAGCCCCGTGCACTCCCCCAGCTCCTGATCAACCCGGACCGCAAGGGAATCGACGACTTCGTCGAGTCCGACCTCACGCTGGCGGGCTACGACCCCCACCCAGGCATCAAGGCCCCGATCGCCGTATGACGATCACCGTGCTTGCCGCCGTCGGCGCCAATCTCGTGATCGGGCGCGATGGCAACATGCCGTGGCACCTACCGGAAGACCTGGCGCATTTCAAGGCCACCACGATGGGTCACACCATGGTGATGGGCCGCAAGACCTACGACACGATCGGCCGTGCGCTGCCAGGTCGTCGCACGATCGTGATCACCCGTCAGCTTGGTTGGCACGCGCCCAGCGTCGAGGTCGCACACTCTCTGCCCGAGGCCCTCGCGCTGGCCGGGCCGGCAGACGTCTTCGTGGTCGGCGGCAGCGACGTCTATCGACAGGCCATGCCGTTCGCCGACCAGATGCTGCTGACCGAGATCGACCAGTCACCCGAGGGCGACGCTTTCTTCCCCGCCTTCTCAACCGAAGACTGGCTCGAGACCTCCCGCGAGACTCATGACGGATTCGCCTTCGTCACCTACGAACGCACCCTGCGGTCGCGGCGGGCACGGACGGGCCGCTCGTAGTCAGGTTCGGGGCTTGTCACCCCTCGTAGTCAGGTGCTCGTCGACGTCGAACACCTCGTGATGAACGTGGCGGGTGTCAACGCCGAGATCGGCCAGGAGCCTTCGGGCGGTCTCGACCAGCGCAGCTGGACCACACAGATACCACTCGTCAACGGTCTCCACCGGCACCAAGGCGCCAAGGATGCGCTGGATACGCTCGCGGTCGAGACGTCCCCTCAACAGCTCGTCGGCCGAAGCCTCGCGGGAGAGGACATCGATCTGGTGGAACCGGTCGGGGTACTCGTTCTTCAGATCCTCGAGCTCCTCGCGAAACATGATCGAGCTCGTCTGACGGTTGCCGAAGATGAGCGTGGCCCGTGACGCGGGCTCCTCTGCCAGCGCCGTCGAAAACAGTGAGATCAGCGGAGTGATGCCCGACCCGGCCACGATGGCAACATGATGCCGTATGCCGTCCGGTTGCGTGGCACAGGTGAACTCGCCCAGGGGAGTCATCACCTCGATCCGGTCACCTGCCCTGAGGTTGTCGTTGATCCAGTTGGACAGCAACCCACCGCCGACGCGAGCCGCGGCGATACGGAGCTCCTTGCGTTCAAGCGCCTCCTGGCGAGAAAGGCAGATCGAGTAGGACCTCTGGACGCTCCGCCCCTCCACGGTCGAACGCAGCGTGAGGTACTGACCCGGCTCAAACACAAACTCGGCGGCCAGGTCATCTGGAATGGCGAAGGAGACCGCGACCGCGTCGCCGGTGAGCCGCTCGACGCGAGTAACGGTCAGGGTGTGGAACCGGCGGCGGCGTTGGGCCGTCTTTGGTGTCAGGGAAGCCATCAGAGGCAAGTCTGCACGACAACCTCGGGAGGATGCGGGCTGATCAGTCCGCAAACCAGGGGATGGTGCGAATGATCAGTCTGCACCGTGAGGTTGATCAGTCTGCAAACCTCAGGACCGTGCGCAGGAGTGTGCCATCGGATCGGATGGGAGGATAGCCGCGTGACCTACGACCCATCCGTCGCCCACGACCACGAGCACTCCCGTGCGACCGGTCCTGTCGCTGACGCCAGTGCCCGGACCGCCCGAGCGAACGACGCGTCCGCGGTCGGTCTGGTCCAAGCCGCCGTCTGGCGTGATGCCTATGGCACGGTCCTGCCACAGGAGGTGGTCGACCAGTTCGACGCCTCCAGCTTCGCGCGGGTCTGGCGCGACTCGCTGAAGACCCCGCCCAGCCCCCGGCACGTGCTGCTGGTGGCCTGCGCCGGCGAGCAGGTCGTGGGCTTCGCCGCAGTGGGCCCCAGCATCGACCGGGACGCCACCGAGACGTCGGGCGAGGTCCTAGCTCTGGGCGTGCATCCTGACGCACGGCGCAGCGGTCATGGTTCGCGCCTGCTGAACGCCGCCGTGGACACGTTGCGAGGCAAGGGGTTCGAATCGATGTCGGTCTGGCTCCTTGCTCGTGACGAGGACACCCGAGCCTTCCTGAGTGCAGCAGGCCTCTCACCGGACGGCGCCTTCCGCGACCGCGTCATCGACCCCGACGGGACAATTGCCCGCGAGGTCCGACTGACCGCCGACCTTTCCCAACAGTGACCACGAACGCCGTGCATGGGCCCCGGCTGGCTGACCAGCGCCGAAGAGAAGTCATCCGCCAGTGCCTGTCCGTCGGTATCGCGACGGGGGCCTACGGCATCAGCTTCGGCGCGCTGTCGGTAGCGGCAGGCCTCAGCCTCTGGCAGACGATTGCACTCTCGGCCCTGCTCTTCTCGGGCGCTTCGCAGTTCGCGGTGGTGGGCATCATCGCTGGTGGTGGCGCAGGGGCTGCGGCTGCGGCGGTGGCGACCTCGAGCCTGCTCGGTCTGCGCAACGGACTCTACGGTCTGCAGATGTCCCGGCTGCTCGGAGTGCGCGGCCTACGCCGGGTTCCCGCCGCCCAGCTGACCATCGATGAGTCGACCGCCGTTGCCATCGCCCAGCCCGAGCCGGCCGCTCAGCGGCTGGGCTTCTGGGGTACCGGACTCGCGGTGTACGTGTTGTGGAATCTCACGACCATTCTTGGCGCCATCGTAGGCAACGCCCTCGGGGATCCCAAACGGTTCGGTCTGGACGCCGCCGCGCCGGCCGCGTTCTGCGCTCTGTTGTGGCCGCGGCTGAAGACCGGGGACGCCCGGGCGGTGGCCGCCGTCGCCGCCGTCATCGCACTGGTGGTGGCACCTCACGCGCCGGCCGGCGTACCTGTGCTGGTCGCCGCCCTGGCCGCCGTCGTAGCCGGGCTCCTCCCTTCGCGCGGGCCACAAGGGCCAAGCTGGCGAAATGACGTCGGCAACCCGACCACTCCACCAGATGAGGCCGCGGCATGACGCTCTGGACCACAGTCCTGCTCGCCAGCGGACTCGCGTTCGCTCTCAAGTTCCTTGGCTACGTCGTGCCACACCAGGTGCTGGACGGCGTGATCGTCTCGCGGGTAACGGCGATGTTGCCGGTCGCTCTGCTCTCGGCGCTCGTGGTGGTGCAGACCTTCACGGTCCCCGGAGGTGCGTTGACCCTTGACGCGCGGGCCGCCGGCCTCGCCGTCGCCGTCACCGCCCTGCTGCTGCGTGCCCCCTTTCTGGTCGTCGTGATTCTGGCTGCAGCCACCGCCGCCACACTACGAGCCCTAGGGTGGGGCTGATCCACAAACCTAGGGAGCGTGCGGCTATTCACCCCACAAACCTAGGGACCGTGCGGCTATTCACCCCACAAACCTTCAAGATCGTAACTCCGCCACGCCTAGCCTTCTGGGCAGTGCGAGGCGACCCCGCTCAGCGACTCAAGAACACTGCAGTCAGAGCCAGCGCCGCAGGAACCGCCTGGATGAACAGGATCCGCTTGTTGACCGTCTTGGCGCCATACAGTCCGGCGATGATCACGCAGACCAGGAAGAAGATCCTGGCCTGGAAACCCACAGGATCGGCGGCGACCAGACTC
Source organism: Dermatophilaceae bacterium (assembly GCA_035655615.1). Lineage (GTDB taxonomy): Bacteria > Actinomycetota > Actinomycetes > Actinomycetales > Dermatophilaceae > UBA4719. The sequence goes on along the minus strand of DASRUA010000424.1, from coordinate 6,259 downwards.
CAGACGAGCCCGGCGGCCAGGAACCCGTTGTAGAGACCCTGGTTGGCCGCGAGGGCGGCGCTCTCAACAGCGAACTCCCGGGTGGTCCCGAAGCTGGCGCGTCCACGCGGGGTGTTCCACAGGAACATCTCCAGGATAAGAAAGCCGAGGTGCAGGGCGGCGACGATGCCGACCAGGATCTGCGCGAGGAGCGTCATGGGTCGCGAGCCTACCCAGTTGTGTCACGAGAGCCGGCGCGTCATCTTGGGACGGCGCGGGGTCAGGCCCGCACCGTCCCTAGGTTTGTCAGTTCAGGCCCGCATCGTCCCTAGGTTTGTCAGTTCAGGCCCGCGCCGTCCCTAGGTTTGTCAGTTCAGCCCCGCATCGTCCCTAGGTTTGTCAGGGGGGTGCGGGGTCAGGTTAGGCCGAGGTAGGTCTCGAGCCCGACGGTGAGTCCGGGGTGGTCGCCGACCTGGCGCACACCCGTCATGACACCCGGCATGAAGCTGACCCGGTCGAACGAGTCGTGCCGGATGGTCAGCAGCTCGCCGGCCGCACCCAGCAGGACCTCTTGATGCGCCACGAGACCGCGCAGCCGCAAAGCATGCACCGGTATGCCGTCCACCCGGGCCCCGCGAGCGCCGCCGGGATCCGAGGAGGTCGCGTCCGGGACATCGCCGAGCCCGGCCTCCTGACGGGCCCGGGCGATCAACGAGGCGGTGCGGGCAGCAGTGCCCGACGGCGCATCGACCTTGTCGGGATGGTGCAGCTCGACGATCTCGACGGACTCGTAGAACCGGGCCGCCTGCTGGGCAAACGACATCATCAGGATCGCCCCGATGGCGAAGTTCGGCGCGATCAGCACCCCCACCCTGGGCTTGCCCACCAGCTGCGAGGTCACCCCGGTCAGCGCGTCCTGCGTCCAGCCCGTGGTGCCCACCACCACGTGAATGCCACGGTCGATGCAGTGAGCGACGTTGGCGGCCGAGGAACCCGGCACCGAGAACTCGACGACGACGTCAGCGCCGCCAAGGTCGGCGAGGTCGTCGCCCAGGTCGAAACGGCCAACCAGCTCGGTGTCCGGCGCGGCCTCCACGGTGCGGCACACGGTCGAACCCATTCGTCCGGCTGCGCCGATGACGGAGACTTTGATGACAGGGGTCTTGCTCGATTCGCTCACCGGCCCAGACTAGTGAGCCGTAGCCAGAAACCGCTCGACATCTCTGGCCTCGCGATCCAGGTCAGCCAGGATCGGGGCTGCGATGCGGCCGAACGGCTCAAGCGTGACCCGGCCCCGCGGCATACTCCAGGTGGCGACGGCCCGACCGTCGACCAGGCCGAAAGGCCGGAAGATGCCGTTCATGGTCACGATCGTCTCGTTGTCACCCAGGACCGGACTGCGGTCGACCCACCCGTGGAGCAACGGGTCGAAGCCGCCCAGCATCTTGGGGTGGGGCAGCCCCTGCGGCGCATCGCGTCCAGCGAGGTCGAGCAGACCACCTGGGCGCTCCTCCAGATCAGCTCCGGCCGCTTGGAGTCCACGTCGCGCGTCGCCAAGGGTGATCCCAGCCCACTTGGCTAGGTCCCTCTCATCAGCAGGACCGTGACCAGCCAGGAAACGTCGGGCCAGCTCGGACAGGTCGGTGTCGGGGTCGGTCTCCTTTCCACCCGGTCTGCCGCCAGGTGGATCACCCAGCCAGTCGCGGACGAGAACGAAGCCCTGTTCGGCGCCGATGATCGGCCCGCGGACGGTCAGGCCCCGGACTGCGGACAGCGCAAGGATGTGGACCAGCGCCTGTCCGGCGACGGGCACGTCGGCCGCCGCCACGATCTCGCGCAGCTGTGCGCGGGTCATCGGCCCTTCAGCGGCGAGCGCAGCCTCGATGGCGGCGACACCTCGATCGGCCTGAGCGGGCGAAACCCCCTCCTGTGCAAGGCGTCTGGCGTTGCCGGCGGACAGCTTTGGCGTGGTGAGCCGCTGGAGCCACCAGTAGTCCTCCGAGCGGACGAGGTGCAGGGTGCCCCGGTTCAGCCAGGTCACCACCAGAGTCCGCTTCTCGAGCTGTCGGTCCACGTCGGCCGAGGTGAGCCCGATCGTGCGGGCCCTGACCGCGAGCCGCGCGGCGCGCAGATCCTGCGCCTGCACCGCCAGCAGCCGGTCGACGACCTGGACGACACCGTCGGCCGGCGGCCCAACCAGGAGCTGGGCTGCCAACCGACGATGGTCACGCTCGCGATCCATGGACATCACGGTCGATACTCTCGGACCATGACTGTGACCCTAGCCAAGGTCGTTGCCCCCAAACACTCCTGCGTCCGCGTCCGGGAGTGGTTTGGGTGAGGTCCGGTGCCGAGGTCCGGCTGATTCCGCCTGCCGTCGACGCGGTCACCTATCTCGGTGGCAGCCTGCTCATCCACAGCTGGTGGCCCCTGCTCGTTCTGCCGGGCATTGTCCTGGTGATATGGCTCAAGGTGATTGACCGCGAAGAGCGCTACCTCACCGAGCGCTTCGGTGACGCATACCGCGGATACCAGCTCCGAGTCCGCCGCTGGGTCTGACCCTCCAGCCTCTCGGCTGGCTCGAGACGACGGAGACCCGGCGCACCCTCTCAGGTGCACCGGGCCTCGGTGTCGTTCAGTCAGACTCGGTCAGGCTCAGGCGTCGACCGGCTCAATCGAACCCTGGTCGGCATTGACGTCGTTGCCAGCCGAAGCATGGAGATCGGCGTCGTCGGCCATGACCGCACCGAGAGAGAGCTTGCCGCGCGGGTCGATCTCCTTGAGCTCGACCTGGATCTTCTGGCCGATCTTGAGGACGTCGTCCACGGAGTCGATCCGCTTGCCGCCGACGAGCTTGCGCACCTCGGAGATGTGCAGCAGACCATCCTTGCCCGGGAGCAGGGAGACGAAGGCACCGAAGGTCGTGGTCTTGACCACGGTGCCCATGAAGCGCTCGCCCACCTCGGGCATGGTCGGGTTGGCGATGGCGTTGATCATCGCTCGAGCTGACTCGGCCGACGGGCCATCGGTCGCACCGATGTAGATCGTGCCGTCGTCCTCGATCGAGATCTGGGCGCCGGTCTCGTCCTGGATCTGGTTGATCATCTTGCCCTTCGGCCCGATGACCTCACCGATCTTGTCGACGGGAACCGTCACGCTGATCACGCGCGGGGCGAACTCGCTCATCTCGTCCGGGATGTCGATGGCCTCGGCCATGACGTCCAGGATGTGCAGGCGGGCGTCGCGGGCCTGGGTCAGCGCGCCGGCCAGAACCGATGCGGGGATGCCGCCCAGCTTGGTGTCGAGCTGGATGGCCGTGACGAACTCGCGGGTGCCGGCGACCTTGAAGTCCATGTCACCGAACGCGTCCTCAGCACCGAGGATGTCGGTCAGGGCCGCGTAGCGCGTCTCCCCGTCGACCTCGTCGGAGACCAGGCCCATCGCGATACCGGCGACCGGGGCGCGCAGCGGCACGCCGGCGTTGAGCATCGACAGGGTGGACGCACAGACCGAGCCCATGGAGGTCGAGCCGTTGGAGCTGAGCGCCTCGGACACCTGACGGATGGCGTACGGGAACTCCTCGCGGGTCGGCAGGACCGGCAGGAGCGCACGCTCAGCCAGGGCGCCGTGACCGATCTCGCGACGCTTGGGCGAACCCACGCGCCCGGTCTCACCAGTGCTGTAGGGAGGGAAGTTGTAGTTGTGCATGTAGCGCTTACGGGTCTCCGGGGAGAGCGTGTCGAGCATCTGCTCCATCCGCAGCATGTTCAGCGTGGTGACACCCATGATCTGGGTCTCGCCGCGCTCGAAGATCGCCGAACCGTGGACGCGGGGCAGGACCTCGACCTCGGCGCCCAGGGCGCGGATGTCGGCCAGGCCGCGACCATCGATACGGACCTTGTCCCGCAGGATCCGCTGACGGATCAGCTTCTTCTGCACGGCGCGGTATGCCGCGGAGATCTCCTTGTCGCGACCCTCGAACGTGGTCTCGAGTTCGGCCTTGACGGCAGCCTTGATCTCGTCGATGCGGATCTCGCGCTCCTGCTTGCCGGCCATCTGCAGCGCGGCGGTCAGGTCGGCGGTGACGGCACCTTCGACAGCGGTGTAGACGTCGTCCTGGTAGTCCAGGAACACCGGGAAGTCCTGGACCTCCTTGGCGGCCTTTGCAGCGAGCTCGGCCTGGGCCTTGCACAGCACCGCAATGAACCTCTTGGAAGCCTCGAGGCCCTCAGCCACGATCGGCTCGGTCGGCGCGCCCTGGCCCTGGTGCTTGACCAGATCCCAGGTGTTCATGGTGGACTCCGCCTCGACCATCATGATCGCGACGTCCTCGACACCGTCCTTGTTGGTGACGACGCGGCCGGCGACGACCATGTCAAACACCGAACGCTCGCTGTCGGCGAAGCTCGGGAAGGCAATCCAGATGCCGTCGATCAGCGAGACGCGCGTCGCGCCGATCGGGCCGCTGAACGGCAGGCCGGAGATCTGGGTTGACGCGGACGCGGCGTTGATGGCCAGCACGTCGTACTGGTGGTCTGGGTTGAGCGCCAGCACCGTGATGACGACCTGGACCTCGTTGCGCAGACCCTTCTTGAAGGTCGGGCGCAGCGGCCGGTCGATCAGGCGGCAGGTGAGAATGGCGTCGGTGGAGGGGCGGCCCTCGCGACGGAAGAACGATCCGGGGATCTTTCCGGCGGCATACATGCGCTCTTCGACATCCACCGTCAGCGGGAAGAAGTCGAACTGTTCCTTGGGGTACTTGCCGGCCGTCGTGGTCGACAGCAGCATCGTGTCTTCGTCGAGGTAGGCCACGACTGCGCCGCCGGCCTGCTTGGCAAGGCGTCCGGTCTCGAACCGGACCGTGCGGGTGCCGTGGGAGCCGTTGTCGATGGTGGCTTCGGCGAACTGAATTTCTGGACCCTCCATGGGGTCCTCCTTTTCTCTCAAGACAGCCGTGCATCGTCGTTGTGCACGTCTTATTTGGGATGAACCTTTTCTTTGGATGGGCGCTACCTGCGGCAGCGCCACGGGGGCGGTATTGCTAGTGCCCCGCTCTCATACGAATGAAGCGGCTACCTCCCATGTCGTGGAGGTGGCCGCTCCATCGAATGGAACGATTATCGGCGCAGACCAAGGCGCTTGATCAGCTCGCGGTAACGAGTGATGTCGGTGGCCTCGAGGTAGCGCAGCATGCGCTTGCGACGACCGACCAGCAGCAGCAGGCCGCGGCGGCTGTGGTGGTCGTGCTTGTGCTCACGCGAGTGCTGGGTGAGGTCGAGGATGCGACGCGTGAGCATCGCGATCTGGACCTCAGGGGAACCGGTGTCACCCTCATGGGTGGCGTACTCGGTCATGATCTCTTTCTTGACAGCAAGGTCCAGGGGCACGCAGTATCTCCTCGATAATTTTCGTTGCGCGGTGCCTTGGGGCAGGTTCACCCAGGCTCTCTGTATCCGCGGCCGGTTGCACGGCAGCATCAAGGCTACCAGCGGCGAAGGTCCGCCCCCTAATCGCCAATGCGGTCTTGTTCGCGCCGCGCCGCACGGGTGTAGCCCCTCATTGTCGGTGACCCGTCCGGCCGCGTGTACATGGCGCGAACAACCTCTCCGTCAACTCATAATGTACAAGTTGATGACACGACTCAAGGAGAATCACTTATGAAGGTGCTCGTTACCGGTGGCGCAGGCTTCATCGGCACCAACTTCGTCCAGCGCACCCGGATGACCCGCCCTGACTGGGAGATCACCGTCCTCGACGCCCTGACCTACGCGGGCTCGCTGGAGAATCTTGCTCCGGTCGCCGACCAAATCGAGTTCGTCCACGGGAACATCGCCGACGAGGGCCTGGTCGACCGGCTGGTCGCGAACGCGGATGCAGTCGTCCACTTCGCGGCCGAGTCGCACAACGACAACTCCCTGGATGACCCGTGGCCGTTCATGGAGTCCAACATCATCGGCACCTACCGGCTCCTCGAGGCTGCCCGTAAGCACCAGGTGCGCCTGCACCACATCTCGACCGACGAGGTCTATGGCGATCTCGAGCTCGACGACCCCTCGCGCTTCACCGAGCAGACGCCACTCAACCCCTCGAGTCCCTACTCGGCCAGCAAGGCCAGCGCGGACCTGCTGGTTCGCGCGTGGATCCGCTCGTTCGGCCTCCAGGCCACTCTTTCGAACTGCTCCAACAACTACGGCCCGTACCAGCACGTCGAGAAGTTCATCCCGCGCCAGATCACCGGCATCATCCAGGGCGTCAAGCCCAAGCTGTACGGCGCCGGCGC
>DASRUA010000423.1:0-18845 GCA_035655615.1 Dermatophilaceae bacterium | reverse complement strand
GAGCAGCCCGACGTGACGTCCCTCTCGTCACCGGCCGTGCAGCGGGTGCCCCCGCCTGCTCAGGTGGGCGGCGGGATCTCCTGGCGCAATGCGGCATACGCGCTGCAATGGTGGGTCTTCGCCCTCTTCGCCGCCTACATGTGGTGGAGGATGGTGCGTGACGACTACGAGGACAGCCGCCGCGGCCACGACCAGAATGACAGCCAACACGACAACCGCTACGACCACGACCACAGCGCGCTGGCGCCCTTCGGTGAAACAGGAAAGGCAAGCAATGTCTGAGCAGGTTCGTCCGATACGAGATGTGGCCGCCGCACGCAAGGCCCTCGGGTTCTTCAAGGTCATGGCGATCACGGCGGGCTGCGCCCTGTTCGTGCTCATCGGGGTCATTGTGAACAACGGAGGGTTCGGCAGGGGCGGAGCGTCCGCGGTCTGGAGCCCGATTCATGGCGCCATCTTCTTCGTGTTCGTCCTCTCCATCGCCAACCTTGGTTTCAAGGTGGGATGGACCCTGCCGCGGATGATCCTGACCATGATGTCCGGATTTGTCCCGGTTCTGCCGTTCTTCGTCGAGCGCAGTGTCGCGCGCGAGGTCGAGGCCCAGCTTGCCGCTCAGGGCACACCGGTACCGTTGCCCCGTGACTGAAGCCCTCCCTGAGCTCTCCGCGCGGCCCGTCCTTGTTGTCGACTTCGGGGCGCAGTACGCCCAGCTGATCGCCCGCCGGGTGCGTGAGGCCAGTGTCTACAGCGAGGTCGTGCCGCACACCATGCCGGTGGCGGCGATGCTGGCCAAGAACCCCGCCGCCGTGATCCTCTCCGGTGGGCCGTCTTCGGTCTATGCCGAGGGCGCGCCCAAGCTGGACGTCGCGCTGCTGACGGCAGGGGTGCCGGTGTTCGGCATGTGCTACGGGTTCCAGGCGATGGTGCAGGCGCTCGGCGGGACGGTTGTGCACACCGGTCTCGGCGAGTACGGCTCGACCCAGGCGACGGTCTTCGACCTCTCCTCGACGCTCTTCGACGGTCAGGTCGCCGAGCAGTCGGTCTGGATGTCTCACGGCGACTCGGTCACCGCGGCGCCGGCCGGGATGAAGGTCACCGCCTCGAGTGCGGGTGCGCCGGTCGCTGCCTTCGAGGACGACGAGCGCAGGTTGTATGGCGTGCAGTGGCACCCCGAGGTCATCCATTCCACTTATGGCCAGCGCGTGCTGGAGAACTTCCTGATCCGCGGGGCCGGTCTGGCCGCGGACTGGACTGCGTCCAATGTTGCCGAGGATCAGGTGGCCGCGGTTCGGGAGCAGATCGGCTCAAGCCGCGTGCTCTGTGCGCTCTCTGGCGGGGTCGACTCCTCTGTTGCCGCTGCGCTGGTGCAACGTGCGGTCGGCGACCAGCTGACCTGCGTGTTCGTCGATCACGGTCTGTTGCGTTCAGGGGAAGCCGAGCAGGTCGAGCAGGAGTTTGTCGCCGCCACCGGAGTGGCGCTGGTTGTCGTTGACGCGCGCGTGCAGTTCCTGAACGCGCTGGCCGGAGTCTCGGACCCTGAGCAGAAGCGCAAGATCATCGGCCGCGAGTTCATCCGCTGTTTCGAGCAGGCGGCACGCGATCTGGTCGGGTCGGCCGATGGGGCGGAGCATCCGGTCGAGTGGCTGGTCCAGGGCACCCTCTATCCCGACGTCGTGGAGTCTGGTGGCGGCACGGGCACGGCCAACATCAAGTCGCATCACAACGTCGGTGGGCTGCCGGATGACCTGCAGTTCAAGCTGATCGAGCCGCTGCGCATGTTGTTCAAGGACGAGGTGCGCCAGGTCGGTCTCGAGCTGGGCGTGCCCGAGGCGATCGTGTGGCGCCAGCCGTTCCCGGGTCCCGGCCTGGCCATCCGGATCGTCGGTGAGGTGACGGCCGAGCGACTGTCGATCCTGCGCGCGGCCGATGCGATCGCCCGCGAGGAGCTGACTGCCGCCGGCCTCGACCGTGACATCTGGCAGTGCCCGGTGGTCCTGCTGGCCGACGTTCGATCCGTCGGGGTGCAGGGCGATGGCCGAAGCTACGGTCACCCGATCGTGCTGCGCCCGGTCTCCTCCGAGGACGCGATGACCGCCGACTGGACCCGGGTGCCGTATGACGTGCTGGCCCGGATCTCGACCCGGATCACCAATGAGGTGCCCGAGGTCAACCGCGTGGTGCTCGACGTGACGAGCAAGCCACCGGGCACCATCGAGTGGGAATGAGCGTGCCCGTGAGCTCATCCGCGGGGTGCGTCCTTGAGAGCGGGAAGGCAGTCGTCCGGGTCGGCTCGGAGGACCGTCCGAGGCGGGGATCCGTCAGTGGTGCTCCCGATGGCGCGTGGGGTTGCCTCATGGACATGGACGGGTGGACGTCGTCAGCGTGCCCCCTGAGTCTCTGAGGGGGAGTGAGCCTGCGTGGTCAGTGGGGGCACCACACAAGAGCCGTGGAGGCCCTTCCTGGCGGCAGTGGGCGCACTCGCGATGGTTGGCGCGCTGGGGCTGGCTGCGACGGCGTACGTGGCCCTGCGGACCTCGCGCGGGCTAAGCCTGGACCGTGCGGCATCGGACGCCGTCAGCAGCCCCCCGCTGGTGCTGGACCGCCTCTACGAGGGACTGAGCCTGGTGTCGGTCGGTTCGGTCGGCCTCTCGTTGCTGGTCTGCGTGACGCTCGCTGTGGTGCAGCGCAGGTTCGACCTTGCGCTGGCGGCCGTGGTTGTGATCGGGGGCGCGGACCTCACGACCCAGATTCTCAAGAAGGGCCTGTTCCCCAGCCTCGATCTTGGTCATGCACCGAACAGCCTGCCCAGCGGGCACACGACGGTCGCGCTCTCGATCGCGCTGGCCGCGGTCATCGTGGCTCCATCGGCCTGGCGCTCGACAGTGGCGATCGGCGTGTCCGCAACCGCAGCCCTGGTCGGAGTGGCGTTGGTCCTTGGCAGGTGGCACCGACCCTCTGACGTCATCGCGGCGACTTTCGTCTGCCTGTTGTGGGCAGCGATCGGGCTGCTCACCGCTGCGCTGGTCAGGCATCGTCCTCCTGTTCCTGAGCGCGGCGCGTCGGTTGATCTGGGGGCGCTCATCGGCGCCTCGATCGTCGGCGGGCTTCTGGTGTCGTGGGGGGTCCGGCCGGAGCCGGGTTTGCGTGACCTCGGGCTGGGCGTCATCTCGCTCGGGTCCATCGGGCTGGCCTGCGCAGCCAGTGTTGCCGCGGTCGCCTACGTGGCCGACCGTCACCTCGGGTGAGATCGGGACCTCACAGCCTTGGTTAGGGTATGACGGTGCTCAGGACTTCGGTGGCAGTGGCGGCAGGCAAGGCGGCACGGGCCGCATCGAGGTTGCGCGGTGGCGGTTCGGCGCTGCCCGGTCTCGTGGTCGAGCGGCTCGACCCGCGGTTCCTGACCCACGCGCTGGCTGACCTCCCCAGAGGCGTCGTCGTGATCACCGGTACGAACGGTAAGACGACGACGACCAAGATGCTTGTCGCGATCCTGCGTGAACATGGGCTCACCGTGTTCAGCAACCCCACCGGCAGCAACTTCACCCGCGGGGTCATCTCCTCGATGGTCGCCGAGATCTCGCTTTCGGGACGGCTCGAGGCAGACATGGCGGTCCTGGAGCTCGACGAGGCCCACGCGCTGAAGTTCGCCGCCGAGGTTAAGCCGACGCATGCCTTGCTGCTCAACGTCGCTCGCGACCAGCTCGACCGTTTCGCCGAGATCGACCACACTGCCAAGCTGCTCGCCGAGCTTGCGGAGCAGACCACCATCGGGGTGGTCCTCAACCTCAACGACTCATTCGTATCGCGAATCGCCGGAAGGGTGCCCGACGGTGTCGGCGTCACCTACTTCGGTGTTGACCCGTCGATCGCGGATCGCCTCCCCGAGCTGCAGGAGGCCGATGTGCGGTTCGAGGATGACTTCACGCCACCGAAGCCCACCGACGCCGATGGCCTGCTCAAGCCTCACGACGAACGAAGCTTCGAGGTGCGTTTCGGCGCCACCGACCGGGTCGGCCCCATGGTCCTCAAGCAGCGCGGACTTGCCGCCATGATTAATGCGACTGCAGCGACGTCCACGGCCAGAGCACTGCTCGGCAACGAGTTTCGCAATGGCGCCGCCGTAGCCGCGCTCGAGAGGGTTGAGCCCCCCTTCGGTCGCGGTGAGGTCATCGACGCCGACGGACAGCCGCTCGAGCTTGTCCTGGTCAAGAACCCGGCCGGTTTCACCGTCGCCCTGAGCACCTACGGCAACACGCCGGTCACCACGATGGTGGCCATCAACGACGACTATGCCGATGGTCGGGACGTGTCCTGGCTCTACGACGTCAGCTTCGAGTCGTTGCGAGGCAAGGGAGTTGCGCTCACCAGTGGTGTCCGGGCCTACGACATGGCGCTTCGGCTGCAGTACGACGACGTGGCCGTGGCGCAGGTCGAGCCCGATCTGGACGTCGCGCTGGAACGCTTCCTCACGGAATACGAGGACGAACCCAAGCGCATCTTCTGCACCTACACCGCGATGATGGCGCTACGCCGCAACCTGGCCGGGCGCTACGGCCTCGCCAACTTCGGAGAGGAGGCCCAGCCATGAGCAGCCAGCCGAACGGCAGCCATCCCAGGAGCAAGGGCCAGATCAAGGTCGTTCACATCTATCCGCGCGAGATGAGCATCTACGGCGATCTGGGCAACACCCGCTGCCTGGCGAGCCGGCTGCGGTGGCACGGTTACGAACCCCTGGTCCATCAGCACCACCCCGGCAACGACTTCCCGACAGACGCGCACCTTGTGCTGGGCGGGGGCGGCCAGGACAGCGGGCAGGCGCGGGTGCAGGACGACCTGGCTCACAATGCCGAGGTTCTCCGGGCCCTGGCGGCTGACGGCACGGCGATGCTGATGATCTGCGGCATGTACCAGCTCTTCGGCAATGCGTTCATCACCATCGAGGGAGAGCGGCTCCCGGGAATCGGCATCCTCGACGTGACGACCCAGGGCAACGCGAAGCGGATGATCGGGCCGGTGGTCCTGGATACGGCGTACGGCGACGTGGTCGGCTACGAGAACCATTCCGGCTCAACGGAGCTTGGCCCGGGGCAGCGGGCCTTTGGCACGGTGAAGTCGGGCATGGGCAACAACGGGACCGACAAGACCGAGGGGGCGGTCACCGGCAACGTGTTCGGGTCCTACCTGCACGGCCCGGTGCTGCCGGCCAACCCTTCGTTCGCCGACGCCCTCATCAGGCTGGCGGTCGAGCGTGCACTGGCCGAGCCCTTTGTGCCGGGGGATATCAATGATGAGATCGCGGAACAGGCCCGCACCCGCCAGGTGCGCCGACTCTTGCGCTGAGAGGCTCTGTCAGTTGACCAGTGAGCAGGCAGAGCCAGTGAGCCCGCAGAGCCAGTGAGCCGGGCAGAGTCCGTGAGCCGGCAGAGCGGTCAGCCGGCCGAGCCATCAGGGGAGGGGCCATCAGGGGAGGGGCCAGCGGCGTCACGGACGTTGTCGGTGGGTGCCGTCTTCTCTGAGACGAACCAGCTGAAGAAGGCCAGCGTGCCCAGCGGGACCTCCATCACGTGCGTGTACAGCGAGAACAGCACGGTGCCGGCGAGCGCCTGGGCAGGGTCGGCGCCGAACGCGACCAGAACGGCGACCGCACCGCCCTCGGTGACTCCCACGCCACCGGGGGTGATACCGATGGCAGAGAGCAGCCGTCCCACGGCGTAGGCCGCGAACATGTGCGAGAACGTCATCCGCAGCCCGACCACGTGCATGCTCTGCCAGAAGAGCACGTAGAAGACCGCGAAGTACCCGACCAGCCCGAAGGTCATCTTGGCCCAGCCGTGCCGCACCACGCTGACCATGCGCACGCGCTGCTCCGCGATGAACTCGTCGAAGCCCACTTCGTGGACGGACTTGATCCGTCGATGCAGCGGGCGCAGCACTCGGTTGATAGCCCGGCCGATTGAGCGGGTGACCCTCTCGCTGGCGAGCGCCGCGACAAAAAGAGCCAGGAGCGCCAGACCTGCGGCCGCCCCGATCAACCCGCCCCGGATGACCGAAAGAGGCAGGTTGCCCCCGGCGACCAGGAGGGCGATCAGGGCGGCCACAGGAAGGATCATCCGGGCGAGGATGTTCCAGACGCCGGTGACGACGATGGAGGTCGAGATGGCCCGTCGGGAGAAACCCCAGGACCGGAAGGCCGCATAGGTGACCGCTACCCCGGCAGCACCGCCACCCGGGAAGAAGTTGCCCGCGGACGACCCACAGAGGTTCACGATGAGTGCATGCACGTGCCGCAGGCCGGGCAGCGATCCGATGAGCGTGAAGGTGTAGCACCAGAGTCCGAGGCACATCAGCGTGTACAGCATCATGACCGACCCGAAGCCGACGTGGCCGAGGGTGAGGAACACCGCGCCCCACGTGGTCTTCGCGATCCTGGGCAGCCACCAGACGACGAGCACGATCGCCAGGAGACCGCCGAGCACCCCCTGCACGATCTGCTTGCGGCTTGGGTGCCACAGGCTGCTCGCGACCGAGCCGTCGCCGGTTATGACGACGTCCAGAGGCTCGTCACGGCAGGCCCGCGAACACGTCGCGAGCCACGGGCGCGCCGGGAGGGTGGGCTGGGTCGACGAACCACTCGCGGCCGAATATGACGTCGTACAACGGTCGCGGGATCCGCAGGAAAGCGGCGAGAGTTCGGTCCCCGCCGCTGTCCGCGGTGGCTTGTGAGGCGTGGGCCCGCATCGATGCCCGTTTGGCGGAGGCGTAACGGATCACGTTGACCCGGTGGGTGATGTCGGCCCGCGGGCTGAAAGCTCGTTCAAAGGTGGTGGGGTCGAACGCCTCCGGGAAGCGGTAGACCCGGCCGGCCAGGGCCACCGCGCGGCGGATCGTGTCCCGGGGCACGGTCGCCTCCAGCACCCGCGGAGTCTTGGCCAGCGCGGCCGCACGCGTTGCGACCTGGTGAGCCTTCACATGATCGCGGTGTCCGTATCCTCCGTTGGCGTCGTAGGTCAGCAGGACGTCGACGGACTCTTCGATCAGGATGTCGGCGAGGAGGCTTGCTGCCTCTTCCACATCCGCCTGGATGAACCGTGTCTGCCCCGGCGGATCCGGCATTGTCTGAGGTCCCAGGCCGCTGTCCGCGTAGCCGAGGTACTCCAGTCGCGCCACCCCCAGCGCCCGCGCGCTTTCGCGTAGCTCGGCCAGGCGCAGCTCGCCGAGGCGGCCGTCCGCCACAAAGCTGCTGGAGGCCTCACCCTCGTTGCCGTCGGTTGCCACGACCAGGATGACCCGGTGCCCCTGCGCGGCGGCACGGGCCATCGTCCCGGCGGTGAGCAGTGACTCGTCGTCGGGGTGCGCATGGAAGGCCAGGAGGGTGTGCGACATCAGGTTCCATCCTGTCTCATGGGACGCTGGGTTCTGTGAAGATCGCGATGCTGTCTGACTGTTATCTGCCCCGCCTGGGCGGAATCGAGGTGCAGGTCCATGACCTTGCGGCCCGGCTGATCGGTCGTGGGCATGACGTCGTCGTCTTCACGGCCACGCCTGGCAGCCGCGGTGAGCGGGGCGGGTTCGTCGACCGGGTCGATGGCGTCGTGGTTCACCGGCTGGCGCTCCGGTTGCCGTTCGAGCTGCCGGTGAACCCTTTGGCCCCAGGGCTGTTGCGCCAGAGGCTGGCCGACGGTGGGTTCGACGTTGCCCACGTCCACATGGGCGTGCTGAGCCCCTTCGCAGTCGACTGCACCCGCGTCACCACGGACCTGGGCCTGCCGACCGCGATGACGTGGCACTGCATGCTGGGTCCCTTCGAGCCGGTATTTCGTGCAGCGGGATACGTTCGCGGCTGGGCCTCCAGCGGTGTTGTCATGAGCGCGGTCTCGGCCGTGGCTGCCGAGCCGCTGCAACGCGTCGTGGGCCCGGCTGGCAAGGTGAACGTTCTGTCCAACGGAATCGACGTCGAGCAATGGGCGATGTCTGTCGAGCCGATTCCACCACGCGAGCCGGGGGACAGCGACTCGGGCAACGATGTGCGCGTCGTCTCGGCGATGCGGTTGGCCTCCCGCAAGCGGCCGCTGCCGTTGTTGCGAACCATGGCTCGGGTGCGGGAGCTGGTCCCGGCGGAGATAGGGATCCGTCTGGAGATCTTCGGTGATGGTCCCGACCGCGGCCGCCTCGAACGCTTTATCGCCGCTCACGAGATGGGCGCGTGGGTCCGGCTGCCGGGCAGGGTGACCCGCGAGGAGCTGCGAGGCAGGTATGCGTCGTCCGACGTCTTCGTGGCCCCCGCGCCGTTGGAGTCGTTCGGTATTGCCGCGCTGGAGGCACGCACTGTCGGGCTGCCGGTCGTGGGGCGCCGTGGCAGCGGAGTGCAGGAGTTCGTCAAGGACGGTCTGAACGGATATCTCGCGATCGATGACGAGGCGATGGCCAGGTCTCTCGCCCGCCTGGTCGTCGACGCCGGGCTCCGGGAGTCGATGACGGCATACAACCGCAGCACGCCGCCGGAGCAGTCGTGGGACCGGATCCTGGACGGTGCGGAGGCGGAATACCGCCGTGCCATCGCCGTGACGGGGGCGGCGCCGTGACCTCCGGTTTCGTGACGTGGCCCCTCATCGTGGTGGGAGTCGATGACCAGGGCGCAGAGGTCGACCGTTTCGGACTCGGCCATGGCGACGACCCGACCACGCTGCTTGCGGTGCACGGCTGGGAGGTCCGGCGGGTGCGAGACGTCGTGAGGCATCTGGTTGAGAAACAGCAGCTGACAATGACTTTCGTCGTTAAGCCGTCTCTCGTCGAGCCCCTGATCGTCGTACCACAGGCGACGGGAGTGCAGCTTTGCCGGGACGACGACCTAGTCAACCTCGAGGGTGAGATGGCGCTGCGCCACCAGCGCGTGGCGGCCTACGCCCTGGTGACCAGCTCGCTCGGATTCTTGATGACGGAGTTCTCCGACCGGACTGGAGCACCGGGTCAGTGGGGCCTGCCCGGGGGCGGCCTCGACGACGAAGAGGAGCCGGACCGGGCTGTGCTGCGCGAGGTCTGGGAGGAGAGCGGCCAGCTGATCGAGGTGGGCGAGCTCGCCGTGATCCGGACGAGTCGCTGGGTCGGCCGCGCCCCGACGGGGCGACTCGAGGACTATCACGCCGTGCGGGTCGTCTACCGCGCGGTCTGCCCCGAGCCGACCGAACCGGTTGTTCACGATGTCGGCGGCACCACTGCGTCCGCAGCGTGGTTGCTGCCGGCCCACCTTGACTCGCTCGCGCTCACATCCAGCTGGCGATCGATACTGCGAGACGTGGTGCGGCCGGGGGCGCCCGGAGCGGATATGTCAGACGTTGTCATGGCGCCGGATCAGACCGATGGCCCCGATCACCACCATCACGACGCCAATGCCCACGATCGCGCCCGGCCCCAGCCGTGACCAGTCGACGCGCAGGCCCATCGTCTCCCTGGCGATGACCAGTCCTGCCAGAACCATGGCGACCAGTCCGACGACGATGGCTGAGGCATTCGGTCCTTTGGGACGTGCGGGTGGTGTGGCCGTGGGTGCTTTCACATCGTCCTGGATCGGTTCGGCGGCCGGGGTTGACGGCGTCACCCGTGTCTTGTCATCCATTGCCCTACTCCTTCACCACGGTGAGCTGTCCGATGCCGACTCCGGCATTGACCACGACTTCGGCTGGCCCGTCGCCTATGACGACCGACCGGGACACATCTGAGCCGCCCTGCCCGGTGTTCCCTCGGTCCTGCGGAAGGAGGATCTCGCTGATCCAGCGCAAGTCCGGCGACCCCGCCGAGGTGGTCCGCCTCGCCCGCTCCCAGGAGCGCGAGCTGCGCGGTTGGCTGTATGCCGGGCCGATCGGCTCGCAGGCCACCCTCGCCTCGGCCGTCACGGAGGTTGCGCACGAGGTGGAGGATCTCCACGGCATCCCCATCGAGCTGGTGGTGACCGGCGACCGGGCGCTGGACGCCGGCGGAGCTGCGCTGGTGCGGGCGCTGCGAGAGGCGTCCGAGAGTCGATCCTGGGCCGCATGTCGCGGCACGGTGGCTCGGCAGCATTGCGGCGGCTCGAGCACGGCACCGAGGTCTCCCTCTCCTTGCCGGTGACCGCCGCGTCACCCTCCGTCGTACAACCAGGCACGGTCCCCCCGTCCAGACACGGTCGCCGCCCAACCAGACACGGTCGCCCAACCAGACACTGTCGCCGCCCAAGCAGACACAGTCGCCAAACCAGATACCGAAGGAACGCCTTGATGAACGAGCCGGGGTCCCCGTCTGCCACGTCGATCCGGCTCGTGCTGGTGGACGACCACCGTATGTTCCGGTCCGGAGTCAAAGCCGAGCTCGACGAGTCGATGGTGATCGTGGGGGAGGCCGGAGACGTCGACGAGGCCATCGGCGAGGTGGCTCAGACACGACTCGACGTCGTCCTGCTGGATGTTCACCTCCCGGGCGGAAATGGCAACGGCGGTAGCGACGTGATCACCGGATCAGCTGGCGTAACAGCTGAGTCCGGTGAGCCGGTCCGCTTCCTCGCGC
Source organism: Dermatophilaceae bacterium (assembly GCA_035655615.1). GTDB lineage: Bacteria > Actinomycetota > Actinomycetes > Actinomycetales > Dermatophilaceae > UBA4719. Next base: position 8,309 of record DASRUA010000423.1, on the reverse strand, counting down.
TGTCGGTGTCCGACGCGGCAGAGGACGTGATCGCAGTCATCCGGGCCGGGGCTCGCGGATATGTCACCAAGACCATCAACGGCCAGGACCTCACCGACGCGATTCGACGGGTCGCCGATGGCGATGCCGTGTTCAGCCCGCGGCTGGCCGGCTTCGTCCTGGACGCCTTTGGTGCTGCCGCCGGTGAGGTCGCCGTGATCGACGAGGAGCTTGACCGGCTCAGCGCTCGCGAGCGTGAGGTGATGAGGCTCATCGCGCGCGGCTACCAGTACAAGGAGGTCGCCAAAGAGCTCTTCATCTCGATTAAGACAGTTGAGACGCACGTGTCCTCGGTACTGCGCAAGCTGCAGCTGTCCTCACGGCACGAGCTCACCGCTTGGGCCGTTGGGCGGCATCTCCTGTGAGTCGATCGACCGGCTCGAGCGGATCGAGGCCGGCCTCTTGCACGGCGGCGTAGCGGGCCACCGCACGCTCGATCCGTCGCCGAAATACCGTTGAGATGGCGATGCCCACCGCGACGGCGAGGCCCAGCCCGATCCAGGACGAGTCCTTCAGCCACACCTCGGCTCGGGAGCCCACGACGTAGATCGCGGTCGTGGTCCCGCAGGCCCAGATGATCCCGCCGAGCGCGTTAGCCGTCAGGAAGCGCGGATAGGGCATTCTGAGGGCACCGGCCAGTGGCCCGGCGAAGATGCGGAGCAGCGCCACGAAACGGCCGAAGAAGACGGCCCACACGCCATACCGGGTGAACACATGCTCGGCGTAGGCGAGCTGGTCCGGGCCTGTGTGCCGGGGAAACCGGCCTCCCATGACGGTGAACATCCGGTCACCCCAGCGCCTCCCGGCCAGGTAACCGATGTTGTCGCCGACGATGGCCCCGGCACTGGCCGCAATGGCGACCCAGACCGGGGATATGTCCAGCTCCTGGCGCGCGGCCAGCAACGCCGCGGACACCAGGATCACCTCGCCGGGCAACGGGATCCCCATGCTCTCGAGCCCGATCACCAGCGCAACGAGGACATAGACAACCACGGGGGAGACGCTGATCAGGAGGGCGTCGACATTCACCGGCTCAGCCCAGATCCATGACGTGGAAGCATTCGGCCAGCCGGCCCTGACCGAGTCCGAACATCTGGGCCACTCCGCTGCCCCACTCGTGCAGCATGCTCTCAAGCTGATCGCCCATGTGTCCGGTCTGCGACGCATGGGCCTGCAGGGCGGCGACCTTGCGGCCGAAGGTATCCGTGATGTCCACGGCATGGGTCATCTTCGGATGGGCCATGATCCAGACCTCGCTGACATGCCACGGCTCCAGACCCTGCTCGATGAGCTCGGGCCAGGCGAAACGGTTCTCAGCGGCGGGATAGATGGCACGGATCGCGGCTTCGCCCGCCGCGAGGTGATCCGGATGTGAGGCCTGTATCCGGTCGTACCATCGCTCGGGGGACTGGATCAGGACGCGCTGGGGCTGCACGTCGCGGATGACCTCGACGATCTGGCGTTGCAGCTCCCAGGAGGGCTCGAGCCAACCGTCGCGATGCCCCGGCAAGAATCGCACGTCCGTGACGCCGAGTGCGGCGGACGCGGCGACCTGTTCGCGTTCGCGGATGGCCGGCATCTGGTCGCGGTTGGTGTCGTCGAACCCGCCCTGCTCGCCATGCGTGCACAACAGGATCGTGACGCTTAACCCGGCCTCGACCCAGCTGGCGGTGGTCCCGGCCGCCCCGAAGTCACAGTCGTCTGGATGTGCCACGACGATGAGCACCCGCGAGATCTCATGGTCCGGCCGCGGCGTGGCAGGCTGGCCGAAGGTCCGCTGCGTCATGCCGTCAGCCTAGTTGGGTCATCTCGCTACTGGCCATTGAATCGAGAGCCTGGCCGTCGAGTCGATAGGTGAGCCACTCGTCCATCGGCTGCCCGCCGATCGAGTCGTAGAAGCCGATCGCGAGGGTGTTCCACTTCAGAACCCACCACTCGAGCCGGCCGTATCCACGTTCGGCACACACCGCCGCCAGCGTTGCCAGCATTGCCTTCCCCAGGCCCGATCCGCGATGCTCAGGTGAGACGAACAGGTCCTCGAGCCAGATGCCCGCGCCTCCCCGCCAGGTCGAGAACGTGACGAACCAGATCGCCATACCCACGACCACCCCGTCCACGACTGCAACGTGAGCGAACGCGGTGGGCGCGTGCTCCTGCGGGAACAGGGCCTCATGGAAGTGGGCCTCGGTCGCCTCCACTGCGTCCGGCTCCTTCTCGTAGATCGCCAGCTCGTGCACGAGCCCGAGAATGGCCGGCACGTCGTGGGGCTCGGCCGGCCTGATGGACGTGCCTGGCGGCTCGTTCTCGCCGGATTCTGTATGCCGATTGGTCACGCTCTGAGCCTAGGCCAGGGCCGGTTTGCGGGTCATGGAGACTGCCGTGATCCGATATCGACGTCGGAGGGGGCGTGTTCCTGTCACCCGCCCGACGTAGGCTGGAACTCACGATGAGCACTCTTTTTGGCGACTTCCCCCTGACCCGGCTCAGCCCTGCCGCCGCCGGGGGTGAGGTGGACGCCCGTGGGGTGCCCACCTGGGCTGAAGCGGGCAGCGAGCCCCCACCGGACGAGGCTGGCCGCCATACCGGCCCGGTGATCAGTCGCGACCCGGAGGTGCTGCTCGAGGGCCTCAATCCTCAGCAGCGGGCCGCGGTCATCCACCAGGGCGCGCCGCTGCTGATCGTCGCCGGGGCGGGATCGGGCAAGACCCGCGTGCTGGCTCACCGGATCGCCCACCTCCTGGCGGCGCGGGATGTCCGGCCAGGTCAGATCCTCGCGATCACCTTCACCAACAAGGCCGCCGGCGAGATGCGCGACCGAGTGGCCTCACTTATCGGCGCCCGGAGCCAGGGCATGTGGGTCTCGACGTTCCACTCGGCCTGTGTGCGCATCCTTCGTCGCGAGGCCTCCCACGTCGGCCTGAAGTCGACGTTCTCGATCTATGACGCCGCCGACAGCCAGCGCCTCATGTCGATGGTCCTGCGCGACCTCGACCTTGACCCCAAGCGATATCGCCCGCGGGCGTTCTCCGCGCAGGTGTCCAACCTCAAGAACGAGCTGATCGACGAGGAGACGTATTCGTCCGGGCTCGGTGAGGCCAGCCATCACGAGCGCATGGTGGCCGAGGCCTACCGGATGTACCAGGGCCGTCTGCGTCAGGCCAACGCGATGGACTTCGACGACCTGATCATGACGACCGTCAACATCCTTCAGGCCTTCCCCGACGTCGCCGAGTACTACCACCGGCGTTTTCGCCACGTCATGGTCGATGAGTACCAGGACACCAACACCGCGCAGTACCAGCTCGTCCGTGAGCTGGTCGGATATGCAGGCGGTGACCAGGCAGGTGGCGATGCCGGCGCCATTCCGCCGGCCGAGCTCGCCGTCGTGGGCGATGCCGACCAGTCGATCTACGCCTTCCGCGGTGCGACGATCCGCAACATCGTCGAGTTCGAGCAGGACTACCCGAACGCGCGGACCATCCTGCTCGAGCAGAACTACCGCTCGACCCAGACCATCCTGCGCGCGGCCAATGCGGTCATCTCCAAGAACTCCGACCGCCGGATCAAGAACCTGTGGACCGACTCCGGTGATGGCGCCAAGATCGTGGGCTACGTCGCCGACTCCGAGCATGACGAGGCTGCCTTTGTCGCCCGGCAGATCGACAGCCTCGGCGATGAGCACGGTGTCAAGCCCAAGGACGTAGCCGTCTTCTACCGCACCAACGCACAGTCTCGTGCCATCGAAGAGGTCTTCGTCCGGGTCGGCCTCCCCTACAAGGTCGTTGGCGGGACGCGCTTCTATGAGCGACGAGAGGTCAAGGACGCCCTCGCCTACCTTCGGGTCATCTCCAACCCGACCGACACCGTCAACCTGCGACGAATCGTCAATGTCCCCAAGCGTGGCATAGGAGATCGAGCAGTGGCCTGTATCGCCCAGCTCGCCGAGCGTGAGCGCGTCTCGTTCGTGGCCGCGCTGGGTCGCCCGCAGGACGCTCCCGGCATTGCGACCCGGTCGGTTGCCGCGATCACCGTCTTCACCTCCCTGCTGGAGGCGTTGCGAACCGTGCATGAGGGCGGCTCGGGAGTGGGGGACCTGCTCGAGGCTGTGGTCGAGCAGACCGGCTACCTTGCTGAGCTCCGGGCCAGCCAGGACCCGCAGGATGAGACCCGGGTCGAAAACCTCGCCGAGCTCGTGGCCGTGGGACGCGAGTTCGACGAGTCAGAGCCGGGGGGCTCCCTCGAGGCTTTTCTCGAGCGCGTCTCTCTGGTGGCTGACGCCGACGAGATCCCCGACGGCTCTGATGTCGAGGCGGCGGACAACGGCGTGGTCACGTTGATGACTCTGCACACGGCCAAGGGCCTGGAGTTCCCCGTCGTATTCCTCACCGGCATGGAGGACGGCACCTTTCCGCACATGCGCGCGCTGGGCGACAACAAGGAGCTCGAAGAGGAGCGGCGCCTGGCCTACGTCGGGATCACTCGCGCTCGTGAGCGGTTGCACCTGTCGAGGGCGATCGTGCGCTCCGGGTGGGGCTCGCCGCAGTACAACCCGGCGTCGCGGTTCCTCGATGAGATTCCTGCCGACCTGATCGACTGGCAACGGACCGAGACCACCGGCATGAGGCCGTCTTCCACCCCAGCGGTGGCGACCCTGGCCGGGCGCCCGGGGGTGCGGTCTCCGGGCAACCGCCCGATGATCTCGCTGCGATCCGGCGACCGGGTCAGCCACGACTCGTTCGGCGTGGGCACGGTGGTGCGGGTGGAGGGTGAGGCCGACAAGGTCATGGCTCATGTCGACTTCGGGACCGACACCGGAGTAAAGCGGCTGTTGCTGCGCTACGCCCCACTGGAGAAGCTCTGATCGTGCGGTCGCGTCCAGGACCTAAGCGGACGTCCGAGATCTAGAACGCGATGTGGTGGCTTGTCAGCCAGGGCAGGGGGTCGACGGCCTGGCCGCCGTCGGGGTGGATCTCGAGGTGCAGGTGCGGACCCGTCGAGTGGCCGGTGTTGCCGGACAACCCGACGATCTGGCCGGGATCGACGGCCTCGCCGACGTTGACCGAGACTTGCGACATGTGACCGTAATAGCTGATCGTGCCGTCCCAGTAGCGAACCTGGACCAGGTTGCCGAAGCCAGACTCCGCACCGGCAAAGACCACCGTGCCTGTCGACATGGCGGCCAGGGGGGTGCCTATCGAGACTGCGAAGTCCTCGCCGGCATGGAGGCGCCCCCAGCGATAGCCGAAGCCAGATGTCGTCACCGGGTTCGTGATGGGCAGCTGCCAGTTGTGGGCCAGCGCCGCACGCCTGGTCACTTCGGCCTCAGCCGCAAGCCTCTTGCGTTCGACGCTCCGGGCGACTTCGGTGGCGCGGACGATCTCCTGGTTGTGCTCGACCTCTTGGATGTGGACGGCGGTTGCCACCGCCTGGGCCTGCTCGATCTCCGCGAGGTAGCGGCCGCGCTTTGCCGCGGGATCGGCTACCGCGGGCTGCGGCGAAGTCATAGCTGCCGCGCTCTGGGTGAAGACCTGTTTCTGGGTCTTCGAGGACGTGGCCACTGCGGCGCCGGCTGCGCAGAACATCAGGGCAACGGTTGCGGCTGTGGGCAGGGCCAGACCGGCAATGACGCGGCCCGGCCTGGAGGTTCCCTGGCGCTTGGAGGATCTCTGGTGCCTGGATGTTGTCTGCTGCCTGGAGGTTATCTGCTGCCTGGAGGTCGTCTGCTGCCTGGAGGTCGTCTGCTGCCTGGAGGTCGTCTGGCGCCGGGAGGTTACCTTCTTACCTGCACGGTGGCGGGCCTCATGCGAATGATCTGGCACAGGCAAAACCTCACGGGAGCGAATATGAACGAGATGAGGTTAGCGTGACCTATCTGCTAAACCAAATTTGACAAATCTATATATCTCACATAAACAACTTTGCCAATATCTTGGGTTGACTCCCGCCTGCGACGGCGCTCTGTGCTCGGTTGTCGATCATGCAGTGCACCAGCAGGATCGGGGTGCCGGCAGCCTCGACGTCTCCGATCACCAGCCCGCGATGCATCGGTGGCAACCCCTCCACGCTGTAACGTGCCCCTCGTCGTCATCCAGCACCGACCTCGGGGGCTGGGACGATGACTTCTCCAACATGGTTACCCGACGGTAATATCCGGATAACGTGCTTGTCGAGGGCAAAACCCGAGCAACATTGCACCGTGTAGAGGGCCTGCTGATGTGACGTTGATACTCGCCCGGTGTCCATCGCGGTTCGTCGGTGACTAGCATGCTGCCCATGAGTGAATCTCCGTTACGCATCGTTGTGGCCAAGCCCGGACTTGACGGGCATGACCGGGGCGCGAAGGTGGTTGCCCGTGCCCTGCGTGACGCCGGCATGGAGGTTGTCTACACAGGCCTGCACCAGACCCCCGAGCAGATTGTCGAAGCCGCTATTCAGGAAGACGCGGACGCAGTCGGCCTCTCGGTCCTGTCAGGCGCCCACATGACCCTGTTCGCCAAGGTTGCGGCCCTGCTCGCGGAGCGTGACGCCAAGGACATCATCGTGTTCGGCGGCGGCATCATCCCTGAGGCCGACATCCCGGAGCTCGACAAGCTCGGTGTCGCCAAGGTCTTCACACCGGGCGCGACCACGACGGAGATCGTCGAGTGGGTCCGCGCCAACGTCTCTGCCCACTGAGCGCCTGGGCACTGGCTCTGCCGGCTGACCGACAAGGCGCCCACTTTGCCCGTCTGCGAACAGGTCTGGCCCGTTCGGTGCCGCTCGTGTAGTCGTCGCGGCAACAGGCCAGGGGCGTCGTGTCGACGCCACGTCAGGTCAGCAACAGCTGACCTGACGTGGCGTGAGCCGGATGGGTCGTTCGACATGCCGCGCGGCATGTCGACCGGTCTTCTGCTGTCGAGGGACCAGCCGGGACGCAGGGTCCAACCAGGGGGCTGCCAGCATGAGATTCGTCTCACCCGGCGGACCCCGCAGCAATCAAGTGCATACCCGCCGCTTAAACTCCGCTGAGACGCTCACACACGCAACGATGAGGATGAACTCGTGGATCTTTTCGAGTACCAAGCGCGCGACATGTTCGAGGCGCACGGTGTGCCGGTGCTGGCTGGCATCGTCGCCGAGACCGTTGAAGAAGCCCGCGCAGCGGCAGTGACGATCGGCGCCAACAGCGGCGGAGTGGTCGTCGTCAAGGCCCAGGTCAAGGTCGGGGGACGTGGCAAGGCCGGTGGTGTCAAGGTCGCCAAGTCGGCCGATGAGGCAGCCGAGGCCGCCGCTGCGATTCTCGGCATGGACATCAAGGGCCACACGGTCCACAAGGTGATGATCGCCGCGGGCGCCCAGATCGAGGAGGAGTACTACTTCTCCGTCCTGCTCGACCGCGCCAACCGTTCTTATCTGGCGATGGCCAGCAAGGAAGGCGGCGTGGAGATCGAGGTGCTGGCGGTCGAGCGTCCCGAAGCCCTCGCCCGCATCCCCGTCGACCCGATCGTGGGCATCGACGCGGCCAAGGCCAAGGAGATCGTCGACGCGGCGAACTTTGACGAGGACGTCAAGGGGCAGATCGCAGAAGCCATCCAGAAGCTGTGGACCGTCTACCGCGACGAGGACGCGACGCTGGTCGAGGTCAACCCGTTGGTCAAGACGTCCGACGGCAGGATCGTCGCCCTCGACGGCAAGGTCACCCTCGACGACAACGCCGGCTTCCGGCACCCCGGACACGCGGCGCTCGAGGACAAGGCTTCGGCCGACCCGCTCGAGGCAGCGGCCAAGGCCAAGGACCTCAACTACGTCAAGCTCGACGGCTCCGTCGGCATCATCGGCAACGGCGCGGGCCTGATGATGTCAACCCTCGACTGCGTTGCTTACGCCGGTGAGGAGTTCGGGGGGGCTAGCGAGCATCCCGAGCCGGCCAACTTCCTCGACATCGGCGGCGGCGCGTCCGCTGAGGTGATGACCGACGGTCTGGCCATCATCCTGGGCGACGAGCAGGTCAAGGCGGTGTTCGTCAACGTCTTCGGCGGCATCACCTCGTGCGACGCGGTTGCCAACGGCATCGTGGGTGCTCTGAACGTCCTCGGTGGTGAGGCCACCAAGCCACTGGTCGTTCGACTGGACGGCAACAACGTCGACGAGGGTCGCCGCATCCTCGCCGAGGCCGCGCACCCTCTGGTGACGGTGGAAGAGACCATGGACGGCGCGGCCCGCAAGGCCGCCCAGCTGGCTTCGGCCGCCACCAAGAACTGAAAGGCGGCAACCACCGTGGCTATTTTTCT
>DASRUA010000422.1:0-5794 GCA_035655615.1 Dermatophilaceae bacterium | reverse complement strand
AGCCGTGACCAACCAAGGAGCTGCCGTGGTCATCACCTGCTCGACCCGCGCGGCGGCGGGCGTCTATCCGGACAGGTCGGGGCCGATCATCGTCGACGCGCTGCGCGGCTGGGGCTTCGAGGTGGGCGATGCCGTCGTGGTCGCTGACGGTCCCGATGTCGAGGCAGCCCTTCGCGCCGCCATCGCAAGCGATGCCGTACTCGTGGTGACCACGGGCGGCACCGGGCTGACTCCCACCGATGGCACGCCCGAGGCGACGCAACGGGTCGTGGACCGGCTGGTCCCGGGGATCTCGGAGGCCATTCGGGCGGCCGGCGTGCATGCCGGCGTTTCTTCGGCCATGTTGTCGCGAGGCATCAGCGGCGTGGCGGGGAAGGCCCTGGTCGTCAACCTGCCGGGGTCGATGGGGGGCGTAAGCAACGGGCTTGCCGTGCTTGAACCCGTTGTCGCACATGCTCTTCTGCAGATTCAGGGGGGCGACCATTGAGCGACGGACTCTGGCCCGTGACGCTCACCGCCCGTCGGGTCGGCGGCGCGCCGGTGATCTTGCGGCCCCTGCGCGGTAGGGACCGGCGTGAGTGGGAGGCGCTGCGGGTCGCGAACGTCGAGTGGCTCCGGCCGTGGGAGGCCACCTCACCTGAGCCGTTGGCGACCACCATGGCATTCCGCCAGCTGGTTCGGCACTTCGATCACGAGGCTTCGGAGGGGCGCCTCCAGCCGTTTGTCATCGAGACCGAGGGGCGGCTGGTCGGCCAGATGCATCTGTTCGGGATCGCGTGGGGCTCCCTGCGATCGGCCTGCGCAGGCTACTGGGTCGCCGAATCCTTTGCAGGACAAGGGATTGTGCCCTTTGCCCTGGCGGCCGCCTGTGACCACGCGTTTCTTGGGCTGGGGCTGCACCGGGTCGAGGTCAACATCCGGCCCGAGAACACCGCGAGCCTGCGGGTGGTCGAGAAGCTGGGCTTTCATGAGGAGGGCCTGCGCCGCCGCTACCTGCACATCGATGGCCAGTGGCGTGACCATCGATCCTTCGCCCTGACGACCGAGGATCTGGGACGCAAGTCATTGGTGGAGCTATGGAACCACTCGCAGGAAACGTGACATAAGGTACACAGCCCTGCGACATCAGCGACACACCGGGGCGCGTCCGCTAGATGGGCGGCAGAGGCCTCTAACTTTAGGTTTGTGCAGCCCAGCAGCCTGATCTTCCTAGTGCTCATCGGCATTTGGGCTGCCTATCTGCTCCAGCACTGGGTCCGCCGTCGTGAACACCTGGCCACAGCCCGGTCCGTCGACCGGTTCTCGGATGCCATGCGCGTGCTGGAGCGTCGCTCTCCGCTGCCCGATTTTGACCTGTCGTCGCCGCGCCCACGTTCGTATGCCATCAGCCCTGCACGCCCCTCTCGTCCGGAGGTTGTCGTGAAGCGTGCTTATTCCGTGCGTCCAGATGCCCCGACCGCCCCTGCAGGCGCGGTGACCGACTCCGCTGTGCGCCCGACGCGAGTCTTCCACTTGCTGGCGGGCGTGTCGGCACGTCGCGTTCGCGGCCTGTCGCTGATGGTGTCCCTGTTGCTCGTGCTCGTCGTCTCACCGCTGGCTGCGCTCTCGGTCCTTCCCTGGTGGAGCGTTCTGGCCGTTGTCGGCACCCTGATGGTCGACTTCACCTGGTTGCGTCGCGTGGCGGTGTCCGAGCGGGTAGCCAGACGCGCACGCGCGCAGACGGGTGGATCTGCCGCAGGTTCTGCTGGTCCGGCATCGAGGCGTCCGACCTACTTCGATGACGAGTCCGAGCCTCTGACCGGGCCGGAGCCTGTGGTCGTGGCTCAGGCGGCTGGTGCGGCCGAGATCGCCGAGCCGATCGAGTCGCCCGCCTGGGTGGACCCATCGGCCTGGTCGCCGGTCCCGGTGCCGCCGCCCACCTACACCCTCAAGGCAAAGGCTGCAGCTCCTGTGGCCGCGCCGGTTGTCGTCACCGAGCCCGGGACGGCGGCAGAGGGCTGGAGTCTTGAGGGCTTGATCTACGACTGCGATCTCGACGAGCTGGTGGAAGGTCGTAGCGCCACCGGCGCCTGAGACGTCGCCTGACACCTGACGCGCCACTCGGGATACCGAGAGGCGCCTGTTGTGGACATGGCCAGGAAGTCGCAATGACCACCAAACCACGGGTTGTTGGGTCAATGAGTGCGACTTCAGGGACCCCTGTGGTGGCGGTCGTTTCTGACTGGGCGCGCTGCGGTGTTAGGGTTTCGTCCGCAGCATGGGGCTGTGGCGCAGCTGGTAGCGCACCTCGTTCGCAACGAGGGGGTCAGGGGTTCGAGTCCCCTCAGCTCCACAGACATAACCGCAGGTCAAAGGCCCTCTCCCGATCCGGGGTGAGGGCCTTTGCGGTGTCTGAAGGCGAAGTACAGCAACAAAGTACAGCAGTTGCTCACTGTGCAGTGCTCACATGTGCAATTGCTCGCTGGAACCTCTCCGACCAGGGGTGTTCCAGGCTCACCCGGAGGTGGTTTGTCAAGGAATACTTGTTTTTGAGCAATATTTCATGGACACTGGTCGTGTGATCGAAGGCTGGCTCAGTGTCGCCGATGCTGCTGAGCGGCTAGGCATCTCCGTGCAGCGCGTGCGGCAGCTGCTCCACGCCGGTGAGCTCGACGGTCGCAAGGGCCCAGGCGGCTGGGTCGTCGCCGAAAACGCTGTCCGGGCGCGGGAGCAGGCGCCGCCCGCGGCCGGCCGGCCTCTGTCATCACACATGGCCTGGTTGGTGGTTGCGCAACTACTGGCGGCGGACTCACGACCAGAATCCGGCGTGGATCTGGAGGCGGACCGACGTGACCGTTACCGCCTTCGCCATCTGTTGGCTCACCGAGGTCTCGCGCGGGACTGGGCCTTCTGGCTCTCACGGCGCGCCGTCGTGGCTCACTACTGGGTGCACCCGGGTGTGATTCAGTCCGTACTCAACGATCCGAGGGTCAGCGTTTCCGGCGCTGGCGTCGCAGCAGCCGCCGGAGCCGAGATTGCTGGGGGTGACGTCTCAGATCTGTACCTGAGCAGCGAGGCTCTCCCAGGGGTCATCGACGACTACGGATTGCAGTCCGACCCTGCCGGTCAGCTGCAGATACACCTGTGGCGCCCTGGCGCGGGCGCTGAGTGCGTACTTCGTCCTGGCAAACCGGTCCCCGTGATCCTGGCTGCCCTGGACCTGCTGAGTGCACCCGATTCGAGGGCGCGTCACTGGGCGCGCGGTTTCATCCAGCAGAACGCAGAGGGCTTGCCAATTCTGAGTACCGAGCGTGGTGTGAGCGTCCAATCGGGGCCCGAGGAGACACAGGGAGGGCCGGTCCGATGACCGTCGTGCTGGAAGGCATGTCGCCTGCCCATGAGCAGGGCTGGCTCGTCCTGCTGGACCTCTTCCCGAACCGCCGCACCGACTGGACCCTGATCGGTGGGCAGATGATGTTCCTCCTGGCGGTCGAGAACGGCATCACGATGCCACGCACGACCACGGACATGGACGTTGTCATCAACGTGGTCGAATCCCCTGGAGCCATCCGGGCACTCGCCTCCCAACTGCTGCAACAAGGCTTCGAGTTTGGCGACGTCAGTCCCGCAGGAACCGGCGGCCGCTTCACGAAACCCGCAGATCCCGCAAGTACGGCACGATAGATGACGTCCCCGGGCAGGGTGAAGAGCACGGAGAGGGGCTGCCGGATCTCGGCGGGCATCAGAGTTCGCCTCCGAACTCGCTGGCACCGGCGGCGCGGCCGGCCGGGGGGATCTCGGCGCTCTCGTAGGCATCCCGGTAGATCCGCTGGGTGTCCAGGAGATGCAGATACGCCTGCGTCGTGACAGCACTCGCATGCCCCAACAGGTCCCGCAGGACCAACAATGGATCCGCCTTGGTCAAGTAGAGCGCCAGTGCGTCATCGCCCCCCGCGTCCACCACGAGCTTGGCGGCCTGCTGGTAGTAGCCGCGTACCAGCCGCTCCAACGTGGCCATCGCGAACGTGTGCCTGGTGACGTGTGGATGAACATGGGGGAACCCGGGCTCGTACCGGTCCCGGATGCGCATCGAGGTCCGCGCAAGGACGGTCGTCCAGTCGACGAAGGGCCGCCCGCCGGACTGGACCGACAACAGCGCGCTACCTCCACCTGGGCCCACCAGCCGCAGCCGCTCTTCGGGGGTGAGGGTGTGCCAGCGGCGCGAGGCGCCATTGATCCGGGCGCCGTCATACGTTGGGCACTCGATAATCAGGGGCTCGGCGGGCTGCGGGAGCCCTCCACCGTTGCCGCCCGGTCCCACGTGATGTAGTCGTGGACCCGGGCCAGTGCCTCGTGGTCGATCCACGTCGAGCGGCCCTTGCCACCCTTCCCCGTGGGCGGCGCGATCACCAACGGGATCGGCACCGGAGTGCGCCGACCCGGCAACGGCGGCACCTCATAGACCGTCAGGTACGTGAACTCCCGGGAACGCAGCCCGCTGGCCAGGGCCAGCCCGATCACCGCGCCATTGCGTCCGGTCTCCCGGCCCCGGAACGCCCCATCCCTGGCGCCCGTCGGGTCGTTGCCCGCCAACGCGTTCATCAGCAGGTCCACGTACGGACGCTCCAGATACTTCCTGGTCGCGTGCGCGTTCCCCGTACGCACGGTGGCAAGGTTGCGGGTGATCTCCACCCGGGCACCGTCCGGTCGCCTGACTAACTGTTGGGCGTAGGAGAACGGGACCGCGCGCAGATGCCCCTCGGCTGCCGCCCACAGATAGAAGGCCGAAAGGGTCTTGACCGCCAGGTTCCAGCTTGCTGGGCTCAAACGCACCCCCGGCGGACCGGACAGCCGGTGTTCGGCATACAAGGACAACGCGTCGCGAAGCTGTTGCCTGTCCGCGAAGAGCGGGATCCTGTGGGCACCGAGGTACTCGGCCCAGCTCTTGAGCGCCTGCGCGTACGTCCGCCACGAGTTCGGGCTCGGCGCCCCGCTGATCGGCAACTCACGCAGCCAACGGTTCATCACGGTCGCCGGACGAGGGCCGCAACCGTCCTCGAACCTGAGGTCCTCGTCGATCAAGACGGGCATCTCGTCGCGTATGAACGGGCGCTCACGAAGGTCCCACTGTTCCCACCCGACCGGACTGAAGAAGTGCAAGATCACAGGAACAAACCTGGCGTGAGGCACGACGCACTGCAGGAAATAACACGAGGCGAGCGAATGAACTTCGCACGTCCGAGACACGGCGAGTAAGCCGAGATAACGGACGTGTATCGACCCGGGATCAGAACCCCGACGCCCAGCGCGACGCACTGACCGCGGCCGGCTGCGATCAGATCTTCGTCGACAAAGCCTCCGGCAAGCTGGCCCGCCGGCCCGAGCTGGACAAGGCGCTGCTGTCGGCCAACCGCGCCGGTGATCAGCTGGTCGTCACGAAGCTGGATCGGCTCGGCCGCTCCCTGGAGCACCTGATCGCCTTGTCCAAGGACCTGCAGGAGCGCAACGGCGACCTGGTCGTGCTCGACCAGGGCATCGACACCTCGACCGCGATCGGGCGGATGTTCTTCCAGATCCTCGGCTCGATCGCAGAATTCGAGCACGCACTGATGTCCGAACGCACGATGGACGGCCTGGCCGCTGCCCGCACCCGGGGGCGCACCGGCGGGCAGAAACCCAAACTCGGACCGCGGCAGGTGAAACTCGCCCGGGGGATGTACGAGGAGACCGGTCCGGACGGGCACCGGGCGTACACCGTCGCGCAGATTGCGGCGGAGTTCGGTGTCAGCCGGCCCACGATCTACCGTCACCTCGA
>DASRUA010000421.1:0-2527 GCA_035655615.1 Dermatophilaceae bacterium | reverse complement strand
GAACGTGCGGCCCCTGATGCTGTGGCGGTGGTACCTGCTCAACGACCCGTTGGTATCGGGGTTCAGCTGGCCGGACATCGGCGTCTTGATCGGTGTCTGCCTGACCGCTCTGGTCGGCGGGATGTTCTTCTTCAGCCGTCGCGACCTGCGGGCCTGACCACGACTCCAGTGCTTCGCGTAGCTGCTCGCTCAGCCCGCCACTGACAAGGGCCAACGGGGCAACGGTAGGATCAAGACTGGTGAGCCGGGAAGCCTGGTCGGCATAGAGGTGACCTCTATCCTCGACCAAGGATGCTCATGACCGACACCGGCCCGTTCGCCCAGCTACTGCTCATTCTGTCGCTCGTGGCCGTCGCGGCGGTCCTGTCCAACCGGCTCACTGCGCGGATACGCGTTCCCCCACCCGCGCTGTTCCTGGCCGCGGCTGCCATCGCCGCAGCCGTCTTTCCGGGTCTGAAAGCGCCCCCTGAGCGCACCGTCGAACGCATTGTCACCGTGGCGCTGATATGCATCCTGTTCGACGGCGGCATGCACATCGGCTGGCGGCGATTCCGCGCCGCGGCCGCGCCCATCGTCATAGTAGGGGTCGCTGGGACTTTCCTGACGACAGCGGCCGTCGCCGCGGTGGCGTACTTTGGGTTCGGATTCAGCTGGTACATCGCCCTCCTGCTCGGCACAGCCATCGCGCCGACCGACCCTGCGGTCGTGTTCTCCATCCTGGGGCAGCGCGAGATCGCCGGTCGCTCCTCAACAATTCTGGAGGGCGAGTCCGGGGCCAACGACCCGGTCGGCATCGCCCTGCTGGTGAGCCTGCTGGCCGCCGGATCGCTCAGCGGCGGCGCTGCGGTGCAGGTCGTGGGCGAGTTTCTGCTCCAGATGGGGGTTGGGGCCGCCTTCGGGCTCTTGGGCGGACGAGCCCTGGTGTGGTTCATGCGCCGCATTTCGCTGCCAAGCGAAGGCCTGTACCCGCTGCGAGCATTCGCGTGCGTGTTGGTTCTGTACGGCGCGACGACCGTCGCGCACGGCTCAGGCTTCCTTGCGGTCTTTGTCGCCGGCATCGTCTTGGGCGACGAGCGTGCTCCTTTCAAGCTGGAGATCGAGCGTTTCCATTCCGCGCTTGCGAGCCTGGGTGAGATCGTCGCGTTCGTGGTGCTGGGCCTGACCGTGCACTTGACTGACCTCACCCGAACAGACGTTTGGCTGCCAGGCCTGGTGCTGGGCGTTTCGCTGGCCTTCATAATCCGACCGTTGCTGGTCGGCCTATGCCTGATACCAGCCAGGCTGCAGCGTAACGAGCAGGCCTTCGTGCTCTTCGCCGGGCTCAAGGGGGCTGTGCCCATCCTGCTGGGAAGCCTTCTGCTGGCCGCGAACATCCCGGGCGCACAGCGGCTCTACGGCATCGTCATCATCGTCGTCGCGTTCTCCGTCCTGGTCCAGGGCAGTCTCGTTCCAACGGTGGTCCGAGCGCTACACCTTCCGATGCGCATTGTGGAACCCCAGCCCTGGTCGCTCGGGGTGCGCCTGGCCGAGGAACCAGAGGGAGTGCTGCGGCTCACTGTCGCGGCAGGCTCCCGTGCGGACGGCCAAACCGTTAATGACGTTGCCGACGCAGCCACCGTTCTGGGGGACGACGTCGAAATCTGGGTCAACATGCTGGTCCGTGGCCGCGCCTTGGTCTCTGTCCGCGGCGACACCCGGTTGAGGGCAGGCGACGAGGTACTGGTCTCAGCAGAAGAACGCTGGCACCCGCACCTCGAGAACCTGTTCCGTGCGTAAACAAGAGGTTGTCCAGGACGGTCTGTCAAGAGGCGGTTACACAAGCAAAGTCGCGGAGATCCTTGGCATGATCTCGCAGCAGTCGCGCCCATCCAGGCGCCACTGATCCGCAAGGACAGCTATCCCGTAGGAGGAGGCGCGGGTCACGACCAGCTCACCACGCCAGGCTCACCTGTGGCTAAGCCGGAGCCAGGGTCACGGTCACCCAGCCTGAGGCGCCCGGCACGATTCCCTCGTTTGCGTGGGTACGCCCGCGGTCGGTGGCGTCGGCGTTGGGCTTGCGGCCGCGGCGCCGCCAGGTTTCGTGGCGATGCCGAGAGCGAGGTCAACAAAGGCATAGGCCTGGGCGACAGTTGCAGATCCGGTCACCGTCTGGGCTGGTAGCGCGGAAAGGTTGCCGCTGGCCCATGTTCGAAGGGACTGGGCCGCTGCCGCCGAGGCCTGATGGCGTCGCGTCGCGGCCGCTGACTTGCCGTGTGCGACGACGAAGACGCCCACCACCAGAGCCAGGCAGATGAGCGCGATCAGCAGGTACTTGCTCCGAGATGGACACTCCGGTGCGCGGACCCAGCCGGCCGCGGACTCGGCCCGTTTGGGGTTCTGCGAGTTGGTCATTCAGGCGAAGGCTCAGCCTCGGTGGCGTGGCACATCACCAGGACGGGGCACGTGGCGTGGGTGATGACGTGCTCCCGCACTGAGCCGGGCAGCGTCTCGGTGAGGCCGCCATGACCGCTGTTTCCGACGACGAGCA
>DASRUA010000420.1:0-7555 GCA_035655615.1 Dermatophilaceae bacterium | reverse complement strand
AGGCGGTAGGTGTCCACGATGGTCCTGGGCGCGTTGTACAGGCGGAGGTTGTGGTTTCGTCGACCGGTACGGTTGTTCGCCCGATGTCCAGGGCTCCGGACATAGTGATGTCTGTGAGGTCGCCTGAATAGGGCTGACCTGCATGAATACCGTTGCTACGGTTTGGTTTTCTGCCCCTACACCGCTATAATTCATGAAAGGTATTCAACTGGTTTGGGGGCGAGATGATGGGTGTCATGACTGCTCAACCGCCCCTTCCTCTTACTCCCAGCGGTGGGGTCCCGTTCGGGGCCGTGGCCGCGCTGGTAGCCGACGACGACGGTGGACGGGTGTTCATCCGCGGAGAGCTGAGCTTCGTGTGGGACGCCGGGGACGAAATCGGCCGCCGGCTCGCCGCGGTCCAGCTGGTCCGGATCAAAGCCGCATCGTTGATTGACGTGGCTGCCGCTTTCGCGGTCTCCACCGTCACGTTGTGGCGCTGGAGCAGGGAACTGGACACCTCGGGTGCGGCTGGCCTGGCCTCGGACAAACGCGGACCTAGGGGCCCCTCACGGTTGACCCCCGAGCTGGTCGCCGACATCCGCGGGCGCCGCAACGACGGCGGGACTCTGCAGGCGGTCGCCAACGCGGTCGGGGTATCGGTCACCACGGTCCGCCGGGCACTGGCCGCACCCGCAGCCCCCACACCCGCGGCCCCCACGCGGGAGGATCAGCCTCAGCCACCGGCTGCAGCCGCCGAGCTGCCGGTACTGCCGCCGCCGGCCGACCGGGACGCGGAGCGGGCCGCGGCCCGGTGGGGGAAGCTGACCCACGCCGAACCCGTGTTCACCCCTGCCGCGCGGGTGCCCCTGGCGGGGTTGCTGCTGGCGATCCCCGCTCTGCAGGCCACCGGGCTGTTGCCTTGTGCGACCACGGTGTTCGGGTGCCTACCCAACGGGTTCTACGGCCTGGACACGATGCTGCTCGAAGGGGTGTTGAGGGCCCTGGCTGGGGAGCCCCGCGCCGAAGGAGCCACCCGGGTCGACCCGGCCGCGTTGGGCCGGGTGCTCGGGTTGGACCGGGGCCCGGAGGTCAAGACGATCCGCCGCAAGATCACCGCACTGGCCGGGACCGGGCGGGCCGAGGAGCTGCTCGCAGCGATGGCCGCCGCGCACGTGGCCCGCCTGGACACGAGCAACCCGGACCTGTTGGCCGTGTTCTACGTTGACGGGCACGTCCGCGCCTACCAGGGCGGGCGCAAAGTCGCCAAGACCCACCTTTCCCGGCTGAAGTTCCCCGCCCCCGCCACCGTAGAAACCTGGGTATCGGACGCGTCCGGGGACCCGGTGCTGGTCGTCATGGCCGAACCCGGTGCGTCCCTGGCGATGGAGCTACGCCGGCTGCTACCCGACCTACGCAGGGCCGTCGGCGACCAGCGCCGGGTCCTGGTCGGGTTCGACCGCGGCGGCTGGTCCCCGGCCCTGTTCGCCCACATGCACGCCCAGGGTTTCGACGTGCTGACCTGGCGCAAGGGCGCGACCGAGGACGTCGACCCCGACCTGTTCGCCGGCCTCACCTACACCGACGAGACCGGTCGCACCCATCAGTGGCGGGTCGCGGACACCACTGTGGACCTGTCCGTAGGCGAGACCGGTGAAGTGTTCACGATGCGGCAGGTGAGCCTACTGGTCGCGGGCACCAAGACCAGTCGGGACCGGGACGGCCAGGACAGCACCCGCCAGATCCACATCCTCACCACCCGCACCGACCTGGGCGTCGAACAGGTCATCTACCGGATGGGTTCACGGTGGCGGCAGGAGAACTACTTCCGCTACGCCCGGATGCACTTCGACCTCGACTCCCACGACGCCTACGCCACCACCGACGACGACCCGACCCGTCTGGTCCCCAACCCGGCCAAGAAGAAAGCCCACCAACAGGTCCTGGCCGCACGGGCCCGCTACGAGCGGGCCCTGGCCGCGAGCGATGCGGCCCTGCTGGACGCAGTATCCCCGCCACCGGGCCAGGCGGTGCTGATCACCAACGCTGAGGTCGACAGGCTGACCGCAGACCTACGAGCAGCAGAGTCCAACCTGGACACCGCCCAAGGCGCCCACCGGGCCGTCCCGGCCCGGCTGCCGCTGGGCCAGGTCAACCCCGGCCAGCAGGTCCTGGACGTACAGACCAAGCTGATCAGCCACGCGATCCGCATCGCCGCGTTCAACACCGCCACCGCCCTGGCCCGAGACGTCCGCGTCCACACCGGCTACGCCCGCGCGAACCACGAAGCACACACCCTGATCCGTCAGGCGTTAACCGGCAGCGGCGACCTAGACCCCGGCGACGGAGTCCTCACCGTCCGGTTGGACCCCCTACCAACCCAGCGGGCCACCACCGCCATCGCGCAGCTGTGTGAACACCTCACCGCCACCCAGACCCACTACCCCGGCACCGACCTCATCCTGCGCTACGAGGTCAAAACCCGGGCCTGACCTCACACGGACTAAAGCACTATGTCCAGAGTCCTGGGCACGGGCCAGGTGGTTATTGAGGTGGCGTTGCGGGCCCGGTTGTTGGCCTGCCCGGCATGTTCGTTCACCACGTCGCTGCACCGTGGAGGGAGAGGCGAAACTGCCAAGTGGGAGCGACCGTCTTGCGATCCACGCCACCTCTCGGGCGATTTCGCTGGGGACGTCAGCCTCGTCGATGGGAAGATGACCCGGCGGCCTTCGGATCCGGCGATCCGAGTTTGACCGATGGCTGGAGTCCCTGCAGGAATCTGCGCTGAACGCCTTCGGCGCCACCATCCTGGTGGACGAGCGGCGCCGATAGCCGATCGGCTATCGGCGCGTCACGGGCGTTCAGGCGGTGCATCTATCGCAACTCCGATCACGTCAGCAACACGGTGGAGGTCGACGTCCTGAGCCAACAGGGTGGCACCGCGCCGCCATGCCACGGCCGCGATGAGGCAGTCAATGAGGCCTCGGGGTGTGACGCCTGTGCGCCGGCACCGTCTGTATATGCGCGCGGCCGCCTCAAAGTCCGCAGTCGGGTCGACCGCCACTAGCTCGAACCGCAGCAGCAAGCGGCGTAGGTCGTTCTCACGCGCGTCGGAGCGCGCCCCGGTAAGGACCTCCATGACCACCGGTTCGGTCACCGCCAGCGGGCCGCCCTCGGCGATCAAATCGGTCAGACGCCGATCTACAGCGCTACCGGTGGCTCGGTCGTACTCGACCCACGCGGAGGTGTCGGCGAGGATCATGTTGCCGGGGTAAGTGCCACCTCGGACGGCGTCTCACCGATGGCGTTCGCACCCCGCATGGCCAAGGCCTCCTCGCGGGTCATCGGCTGTCCGGCTAGATGGCGTAAGGCCAAGTCGACCGCTTCGGTCTTCGTCCGCACGCCGTAGCGGTCCATGACTGCCTCGACGTAACTGTCCTCGATCTCGATGTTTGTCCTCACTCTGGTCATACACTAAGAGTACACCTTAGGTGTAACATGCGTGTACTCACCCTGAGTAGGGCTCCGCAATCTGGGGACCGATGAAGGATCGTCTACCGGTCGGCCCGGCCGGCTCCTGGCTCAGCGGACGAGACCCTCAGGTGTCAGCGGTAGCGAGCGGATACGTCGCCCGCCCGCGGCGTGGATGGCGTTGGCGATCGCGGGAGCGATGGCGATGATCGGGGTCTCTCCCGCTCCCGCGGAGGGCAGGTCGGGGCGGTCGAGCACGGTGATGTCGATCGGGGGTACGTCAGCGAACCGTGGGACCCGGTAGGTGGCCAGGGATGCGTTCCGGATTCGGCCGGCGTCGAAGTGGATCGCCTCGAACAGGGCGCCACCGAGCCCCATGACGGTTGCGCCGAGGATCTGGTTGCGCAGTCCGTCTGGGTCGACGACGGCACCGCACTCAAAGACGGTGGCGATGCTGAGCACGTGCAGTGCACCGTCGGGGTCGACAGCGACGTCGGCGGCAGTGGCGACCCGGGCGTCTTTCTCGATGCCGCAGGCGATGCCGACTCCTCGCCCGGTCCCATTCGGGCGGTGCCGCCAGTCGATGCGCTCGGCGAGTTCCTTCAGCGCCTCGGTGAGTCGGGTGTCGCGCAGGTGGCGCAGTCGTAGTTCGAGCGGGTCGATCTGCAGCGCAGCGGCGATCTCGTCGATGTGCGACTCGCGGGCGAAGTGGTTCGCGGTGGCTGCCAGAGCCCGGTAGGAGCCCTGGGCCATTGGTGAGTCCGCGGGCTGGAACCGCTCTCGCTGGTTGGGGACGTCGTATGGGGAGAACAATCCGGCCGTCCCGGAGTTGATGTTGGTGAACTCCCAACTGATCAGGTTCCCGTCGCGGGTGGCTCTGCTACGCACGTCGATGACAGCCGCGGGACGGAAGTAGGCCCACCGGAACTCTTCCTCGCGTGTCCATGACACCTTGACCGGTTGGCCGGTGGCCTGCGCCAGCCGGGCCGCTTCGACCGCAACATCACCTGAGTGTTTGCCGCCGAAGCCGCCGCCAAAGTCCGGGACGACGATCCGGACCTGTTCTTGGGCAAGACCGAGCGCGGCGGCTACCTCCGAGCGGACAGCGAACGGCCGCTGGGTACCGACCCACACCGTTGCGCTGTCCCCATGGAGCTGTGCCAGAGCGACGCGGGGCTCTAGCGGGACGTGGGCGATGTAGGCGCTGGTGTAGGTCGCGTCGAGGGCGACGTCTTCCTCGCTACGCGCCGTGTCGACGTCACCGATGTCGCGGTCTACGGCGCCGTCCCACCCCAAGTTGTCGGCCGGGTGGCAACGCAGGTAGTTCTCCAGCTCGGCTTCGGCCGGCTGCGCGGCGCACTCCCATTCCGCCTGCACCGCGTGAAGGGCTGCGGACGCTGCCTTGCGGGTCGGAGCACAAACCCCCACGAAGTCGATGTCTTCAACGACGATCACCCCCGGCATCTGCCGCGCCGTACTGGTGTCAACCGTGCTCAGCGCCGCCCCGTAGCCAGGTGGTCGTAGCACCCGACCGTGCAGCATGTCGGGGAGCAGCACGTCGGACGGAAACAGTTTCGCCCCCGTCGTCGCGGCGATCAGGGCATCTCGCAGACTCGAGCTGTCGACGTCGTCGAGTCCGGGCGGCGCGGGGGAAAGCGGGTCGTCCGGGTCGACTCGGATGGTTCGCGAACCGCCGCCAACCAGGGCACCGTAGGCGATCTCACGGCCACCGCTGCGGTCGCAGACAGCTCCCCTGGCTAGGAGAAGCTCGTCGGGGTCGCACTGCCATTGCTGCGCTGCCTCCCGCAGCAGTTCACGTCGCCCGGCGACGGCGATCAGCCGCAGCGCATGGCCCGCATCGGGCATGGACCGGCTGCCGAACGTTCCCAGGTCGAATGGCGCGCAAGCGGTGTCGCCCATCTCGAGTCGGATCATCGACGTCGATGTGGCCAGCTCGGCAGCGATTATTCGGGTCAACGCCACGCGGTTGCCCTGCCCGCCGTCGACCTTTCCCGTGAATGCAGTGATCCGCCCGTCCTTGTCGATGACCAGACGCGCACCGCCTGGGGTCGACCAACCCCACTCGCGCTCACCAGGTAGATCACCTTCCGCGGGCGGCAGCACCATCGTCCAGACGCCGGCGTCGGACTCGGAGCCGCGCACCGCCTTGTCCAGTGGGATCTCACCGGTAGCGGCGCGAGAGCCGTCGTCCATCTGCATGGCAGCGGCAGCTGTATGAACCGCTTGCAGAATCCGCGGGTATCCGCCGCACCGGCAGATGTTGCCAGCAAGCCCCTGGCGGATCGCCGCGTCGTCCGGTGTCGCGTCTCGCGCGAGTAACGCCACGACTGACATCACCATGCCGGGCGTGCAGTACCCGCATTGCAGCGATCGTGCCTCGACAAACGCGGCCTGCACCGCGTGCAGACGTCCCTGGGAAGCCAACCCCTCCACCGTGGTTACAGCAGCGCCGTCCAGCGTCTCGACGTCCAGCGTGCAGGCCCGGGCCGCGACCTGATCGACGAGTACTGTGCACGCGCCGCACTGCCCCTCACCGCAGCCGTACTTCGTCCCGGTCAGACGCAGATCGTCACGCAGCACGTCGAGCAGTGTTCGGCCTGACGGCACATCGACTGCGAACTCGCTGCCGTTGACGATGAACTGCACCACATCCCAACGCTAACCCCTGCCGTTCCGGCACGCTCGCCAGGTGCGACAAGAAGCGCGACCGGGTCGACCACTACATCGACAACACGCTCTCAGCGAACCCAGGGCCACCCTGTCCGGTGATCGATCGTCCTGTGGTGATCGTCACAACCCACGGGCTCACCTGATTTTCAGACGTCACCGGAAACCAGACAGAGATGGCATGGGCCGGCGTGCGTGCCCCCGGAAGAGACTGGTCAGTGACGTTGTTGGTTCCGTCGTGAGCTTGAAAGTTGAAGTCTGGTCCGACGTTGTCTGCCCGTGGTGCTACATCGGTAAGCGCCGCTTCGAAGCGGCCTTGGCGCGCTTCGACCACCGCGACGAGGTAGAGCTGGTCTGGCGCAGTTTTGAGCTCGACGTGTCCGCACCCCCGAGCAGCGCTGAACAGGGAACGTACGCCGAGCGACTCGCGACCAAGTACGGATGCTCGGTCACCGAGGCGCAGGTCATGATTGACAACATGACGGTCACGGCGGCCCAAGAAGGACTCGACTTCCGCTTCGACCTTGCCCAGCCCGGCAACACCTTCGACGCGCACCGGTTGCTGCACCTCGCCTTGGAGCACGGCCAGCAGGACGAGCTCAAGGAGCGCCTCGACGCCGCGACGTTCACCGAGGGCTCCCCGGCCTCAGACCATTCCGCGCTGCGCGCCCTTGCCACACAGGTCGGGCTGCCCGAGGTCGAAGTGGACGCCGTGCTGACCTCAGATCGCTACTCCGACGCGGTGCGCGCCGACGAGGCGCAGGCCCGGGCGTACGGCATCAGCGGCGTCCCCTTCTTCGTCATCGATGGCCGGTACGGCATCTCGGGAGCCCAACCCGCCGACGCCATCCTGCAGACACTGGACAAAGCCTGGTCCCAGCGCCCGCCACTCACCCTCGTGACTCCGGAGGGCTCTGCGCCCTCCTGTGAGGGTGACTCCTGCGCCGTCTGACCCTTAAGATGCCGGCTGCCGGAACTCACGGGATAGCTCGGACACCAATGACCAGCCGATCCTGTGACGAGACTAATATCAGCCAGGGGCTGTCGGCTGGAACGTCACTGAAAGCGTCCGTAGCCGGTTTCGCTATCGGGACGGTGGACGGTCGACAAATTACGAAGTAGCCGAATTGAGGACGTCTTCGGAGGGCTGAATTGATTCACTTCTGAGTCACTGAGCCATCCACTCCGACGCATTGTCCGAAGCCGTGCGGTTGGCCTTGTTGGCACGCTCGACGCTTCTCCGCTTCTCTTCGCTGGCCCGGGTGCGCCGGTGCGGCTTCTGCGGTGCCGACGCAAGCGCCTCGAGACAGTCGGCTGCCCACTGCTGCACGTCGTGGTCGGCGACGCTCTTGCGCATTGCCTTCATCTGGCGCCGTCGTTCGTCCTCGGGGGTGGTGATCGCGCGCATGATCGTCTG
>DASRUA010000419.1:0-9125 GCA_035655615.1 Dermatophilaceae bacterium | reverse complement strand
CGCCCACCCCGGGTCCTTGAGCCCATGACCGGTCACGGTGCACACGATGCGCGCGCCCGCGGGGACAAGACCAGCGGCATGGGCGGCGAGCAGCCCGGCGACGCTGGCGGCAGAAGCCGGCTCGACGAAGATGCCCTCCTTGGCCGACAGGAGTCGGTGTGCGGACAGGATCTGCGCATCGGAGACGGCATCGATCCGCCCGCCCGACTCATCACGTGCCTCTTCGGCCTGCCGCCACGAGGCGGGGTTGCCGATCCGGATGGCGGTGGCAATGGTCTCAGGGTGGTCGATGGGGTGGCCCTTGACGATCGGCGCCGCACCCTCGGCCTGGAACCCCCACATCCTGGGCAGCTGCGTTGCGGGGCCTGGTTGTTCACTGCCGCGGTGGTACTCGCGGTAGCCACGCCAGTAGGCCGTGATGTTGCCGGCGTTGCCGACCGGGAGGCAGTGGATATCAGGTGCGTCGCCCAGCACGTCGACGATCTCGAAGGACGCCGTCTTCTGGCCCTCGATCCGCGCCGGGTTGACCGAGTTGACCAGCTCGACCGGGTAGGCCTCGGCCAGCTTGCGGGCCAAGGTCAGACAGTCGTCGAAGTTGCCGTCGACCTGCAGCAACGTGGCACCGTGGGCGATGGCCTGGCTGAGCTTGCCCATCGCGATCTTGCCGTCCGGCACCAGCACCCCGCAGGTCATACCTGCCTTGGTGGCGTAGGCGGCTGCCGACGCACTCGTGTTGCCGGTCGAGGCACAGATCACGGCCTTGGCGCCGCGTCGCGCGGCCACCGATATCGCGGTGGTCATCCCGCGGTCCTTGAACGACCCCGTCGGGTTGACGCCCTCGAACTTGATGAAGACCTCGGCGCCGACCAGCGCTGAGAGGTGTGCCGCGGGGATCAACGGGGTTCCGCCCTCCCCCAGGGTCACTATCGGCGCGCCGGCCAGCGAGGGCAACCGGTCGGCATACTCGTGGATCACCCCGCGCCAGAGGTGGGCCCCTGTATGGGTACTTGTCTGGGTCATGGTCACTCGCCTTCGACGCGCATCACCGAGGTGACACCACGGACTGTGGAAAGGACGGCCAACGCGTCGACCGTTGCGGACAGTGCGGCATCAGAGGCCGAGTGGGTGACCACGACCAGGCTCGCGCGCCCTTCGCCCGGGTTCTGCGGATCGGGTGAAAGCGATTGCTGCCGAACGGTCTCGATGGACACGTTGTGCTCGGCGAAAGCCAGCGCGACCTGGGCGAGCACACCTGGCCGGTCGGCCACATCGAGTCTGATGTGATAGCGCGTCACGCACTGACCCATCGAGAGGATGGGCAGATCCTTGTATGTCGACTCCCCCGGCCCGCGACCGCCGACGACCTTGTGCCGGGCCACTGCGACGACGTCACCCAGGACGGCAGACGCGGTCGGTTCTCCGCCGGCACCCTGACCGTAGAACATGAGCGAGCCGGCAGACTCGGCCTCGACGAAGACGGCGTTGAAGGCTTCGCGGACTCCGGCCAGCGGGTGCGTGCGCGGGATCATCGCGGGGTGGACGCGCACCGAGATGCCGCCTCCTTTGGGGTCACTGTCCTTGTCCGCGTTCGACCCCTTGCCGCCCTTCGAGCCACTGCCATTGCCCTCATCGCCCGTCATGCGCTCGCAGATGGCCAGGAGCTTGACGACGCAGTCCATCTCACGGGCGGCTTTGATATCAGCCGCGCTGACCTCGGTGATGCCTTCGCGATAGACGTCCTTGGCGGCGACGCGGGTGTGAAACGCCAGCGAGGCCAGGATCGCGGCCTTGGCAGCGGCGTCGAAACCCTCGACATCTGCAGTCGGGTCGGCCTCGGCGTAGCCCAGGGCCTGCGCCTGCTCGACCGCATCCGCGAACCCCGCACCGGTCGTGTCCATCTTGTCCAGCACATAGTTGGTTGTGCCGTTGACGATGCCGAGGATGCGATGCACGTCATCGCCGACCAGCGACTCACGCAAGGGGCGCAGCAACGGGATGGCGCCGGCGACCGAGGCCTCGTAGTACAGGTCGACGTCGCAGTCCTGAGCCGCCATGTAGAGCCGCGGTCCGTCCTCGGCGAGCAGTGCCTTGTTGGCGGTGACGACGCTGGCGCCATGCTTCATCGCTGACAGGATCAGGGTCCGGGCCGGCTCGATGCCACCGATCACCTCGATGACGACGTCGGCCCGGGTGACGAGATCGTGCGCGTCGGTGGTGAACAACGAGGGGTCGACACCGGTCTCCGAACGGTCCTTGTCCGGGCGCCGGACCGCGACACCGACGATCTCCAGCGGGCGACCGACCCGCGCCCTCAGGTCTCCCGCGTTCTCGGTCAGCAGTCGCGCCACGGCCGAGCCCACCACCCCGCATCCGAGCAGGGCGATGCGCAATGGCTGCGTCTGCTTGTCGGTCTCGCTCACGGTCGCTCCCTTGGTCCGGTTCTGGTCCGGGCCCTCGTGTTCATCCTGCCGGTCGTCCACCCTGTGGACGCCGGTCGTTCCGGCATGCGGTCAGTCCACGTCCAAAGCCAGGAGGTCCTCAATCGTCTCGCGCCGCACGATCTGGCGCGCAGCACCCCGCGCAACGGCGACCACCGGCGGACGTGGTGTGTGGTTGTACTGGCTGGACAGGCTCCGGCAGTAGGCGCCCGTGACGGGAACGGCCAGCAGGTCCCCCGCCCGCACGTCAGAGGGCAAGAACTCGTCCTTGACAAGGATATCGCCGCTCTCACAGTGCCTGCCGACGACGCGGGCCAGCGTTGCTGGGGCTCGGCTGACCCGGCTGGCGATCGTGCACGAGAAGTCGGCGTCGTAGAGCGCCGGACGGATGTTGTCGCTCATCCCGCCGTCCACGGCGACGTAGGTGCGCGAGGCGCCGCTGTCCAGGAGCACCTCCTTGACTGTCCCCACCTCATAGAGCGTGAAGGTCGACGGACCGGCTATCGCGCGCCCTGGCTCCACCGAGATCCTGGGGACGGGCACGCCCTCGGCCAGACACTCGCGCTCGACGATCTGCGCCATGCCGATGGCCAGCTCGCGCGGTGGCATCGGGTCGTGCTGGGTGGTGTACGAGATGCCAAAGCCACCACCGAGATCGAGCTCGGGCAGCTGGATTCCATGCTCGCGCGCCACGTCCAGGTGCAACCCGAGGACGCGGCGGGCAGCCACCTCAAAGCCGCTGGTGTCGAAGATCTGGCTGCCGATGTGGGAGTGAAGACCCAGCAGGGACAGGCTTCCCGGGTGGCCGAGGATGCGACGAACCGCCTCGGCCGCCTGCCCGCCGGCCAGGCTGAACCCGAACTTCTGGTCCTCATGCGCGGTGGCGATGTACTCGTGGGTGTGGGCCTCGACGCCTACAGTGACCCGGACCATGACCGGTGCGATGACACCGAGGCGCTTCGCGGCCTCGGCCACCCGCTCGATCTCCTCGAAGGAGTCGATCACGATCCGGCCGACTGCGTGACGCAGCGCCGCATCGATCTCGACAACGCTCTTGTTGTTGCCGTGAAAGCCGATCCGCTCGCCGGGCAGGCCGGCGCGGATCGCCACCGCCAGCTCACCACCGGTGCAGACATCCAGGTTCAGTCCGTCTTCGTGGATCCACCGCGCAACAGCAGTGCACAGAAAAGCCTTGCCCGCGTAGTAGACGTCAGCGCCACCGCAGAGATCCTGGAAGACATCGTCGAAGGCCTGTCTGAACTCCCGCGCCCGCCAGCGGAAGTCATCCTCGTCAATGACGTATGCCGGGGTGCCGAACTCGCTGGCGAGGTCACGCACATCCAGGCCTGCAACGCTCAGCGCACCCGACTCAGAGCGCCGGACCGAGCGTGCCCACAGCGCCGGGACCAACGCATTCACGTCCGGCGGCGGGCTCAGCCACGGAGGACCGTGGTGTCCGCCCTCGGCATGCAGCGCGCCTGCCTCATGGGCCCGCATCAGAGCCGCTCCGGGGCCGATACCCCAAGCAGGCCAAGACCGTTGGCCAGAACGACCCGGGTGGCCTCATTAAGCCAGAGGCGGGTGCGGTGCAGATCGGTGATCTCCTCGCCGGCCTCGCGCGGCCGGACCCGGCAGTCGTCATACCACTTGTGGTATCGGCCGGCGAGGTCCTCGAGATAGCGCGGGACGCGATGCGGCTCGCGCAGCTTTGCCGCCAGGGTGACGGTCCTCGGGAAGTCGCCCAAGATCGCCAGGAGTGCCGACTCGGAGTCGTGGGTGAGCAGCGACGGGTCGAACCCGTCGGCGAGGCGCACCCCGTCCTCCCCGGCCAGCCGGGTGACGTTGCACGTCCGGGCGTGGGCGTACTGGACGTAGTAGACCGGGTTCTCATTGGTGTGTTTGCGCAGCAGGTCCAGGTCGATGTCGATCATCGAGTCGGTCGAGGATCGGGTGAGGGCGTAGCGCGCGGCATCGACCCCCACCGCATCGACGAGGTCCTCGAGCACCACTACCGTCCCGGCCCGCTTGCTCATCCGCACCGGCTTGCCGTCCTGGATCAGGTTGACCATCTGACCGATGAGGATCTCGAGGTTCTCGTGCGGGGTGTCGCCAAAAGCCGCACACATGGCCATCATCCGCGAGACATAGCCGTGGTGGTCGGCGCCGAGCATGATGAACGCCCGGTCGAACCCGCGCTCGCGCTTGTTCAGGTAGTAGGCGAGGTCACCGGAGATGTAGGCCGGCTCGCCGTTGGACTTGATGACGACGCGATCCTTGTCGTCCCCGTAGTCGGTGGTGCGCAGCCAGATGGCCCCGCTCTTCTCGTACATCACGCCCAGCTCGGTCAGCCGGGCGACGGCACGGTCGACGGCCCCGGACTCGTGCAGGGCGTTCTCGTGGAAGTAGACGTCGAACTCGACGCCGAAGTCGTGCAGGGACTTCTTGATCTCGGTGAACATCAGGTCGACGCCCAGCACCCGGAAGCGTTCCTGCGCCTGCGGGTCGGGCAGGTCGAGGATGCCCGGCTCGCTCTCCATGACCGCAGTGGCGATGTCGTCGATGTAGGCGCCGGCGTAGCCGTCCTCGGGGGCCGGATCGCCCTTGGCCGCAGCCAACAGCGACCGCGCGAACCTGTCGATCTGGGCACCGTTGTCGTTGAAGTAGTACTCGCGGGTCACGTCGGCGCCGCAGAACTCGAGGATCCGCGCCAGTGCATCGCCCACGGCGGCCCAGCGCGTGCCGCCGAGGTGAATCGGGCCGGTCGGGTTTGCCGAGACGAACTCGAGGTTGATGACGTGGCCAGCCTCGGAGTCGTTGCGACCGTAGTCCGCTGCCGTCTGCACGATCGTGCGCGCCAGCTCACCAGCCGAAGCGGCTTCGACGGTGATGTTGAGGAAGCCGGGCCCTGCGACGTCGACGGCCTTGATTCCCTCGACCGCGCCCAGACGGGTCGCCAGGTGTGTCGCGACCTCGCGGGGCGGGATACCGGCGTCGTTGGCAAGCTGCAGCGAGACGTTCGTGGACCAGTCGCCGTGCTCACGGTTCTTCGGTCGTTCCACCCGCACCTCATCGGGCACGTCCACGGCGAGCTCACCGGCGGCAACGGCATCGGTGAGGGCCTTACGGATGGCAAGAGCGAGCTGTTCGGGGGTCACCCCGACGATTCTAGCTAGGGACCTGTGCGTGCCGGCTCGGCCACCACTCAGACGGGAGCTCAGAGGGGGACTCAGTCGCGCTGGCCACCGGCCAGGATCTCGATCTTGGTGAGCAGCTCCTCCGGCTCGAACGGCTTCGTCACGAACTCGTCGACGTCAGCACGCTTCGCATGCGCGCGATCACTGTCCTGGGCCGACGCCGTGACCATGACGATCGGAATATGCGCGAGCCTGAGGTCTGCCCGGATCGCGGACACCATCCACCACCCGTCCCTCCGCGGCATGACGACGTCCATGGTGATGACGTCCGGCAACGGCTGGTTGACGTCCTGGAGGATCTCCAGGGCTGCCGGACCGTCGACGGCTTCGACCACCTCGTAGCCGTCGAGCTCCAGGTTGACCCGGATGAGCCGCCGGATCTGCTCGGTGTCGTCGCAGACGAGAACCCGCCCGCTGGCACCGTTTGGCCGGCCCCATTCCATGATTCCAAGCCTAGGCTGCTAACCTCAGCGGCGCGTCAAACCACGTAAAGAATGTCATCGACCGTGGCTATTGGCCCCCGTAGCTCAGGGGATAGAGCGCCGCCCTCCGGAGGCGGAAGCGCAGGTTCGAATCCTGCCGGGGGCACCAACCTCATGCGCACCTGACCCGGTGACCGATTCCGGCGTAGAGTTCTTGTCAGAGATTTGAGTTTGAGGTCATCTGTCACGGCTCGAAGGGGAACCAGATGCCTTCGCAGACGATGGGGTTCGAGGAACTGCTCGAGGCGGTGCCCGATGCCTTGGTGGGGGTGGACAGGGCGGAGGTGATCCGGTTTGTCAATCACCAGACAGAGCTGATGTTCGACTACCCGCGCGAAGACCTGGTCGGAGAGCCCGTTGAGATGCTGGTTCCGGAGTCTCTCCGGCAGGTCCACGTGGAACACCGGAACAGCTATTTCGCAACGCCGGCGACTCGGCCCCTCGGCGCCGGTCTGAGGCTGAGCGGACGGCGAGCCGACGGTACCGAGTTCCCCGTCAACATCAGCCTTTCCCATAGCGACCCCGGGGACGACATGCTGGTGATCGCGGCGGTGCGCGACATGACCGACCGCGAGAAAGGCGACAAAGAGCGCGACCAGCTGAACCGTCTGTCTGCAGTGGTCGAGTTCAGCGGGGAAGCCATCATCAGCACCACACTCGACGGCACCATCAAGAGCTGGAACCCGGCCGCCGAGAGGCTGTACGGCTACTCCAGTAAGGAGATCATCGGCAAGTCCATCATGGTCCTGAGCTCGGGGAGCCATGCCGAGGAGAACAGGGAGATGCTGGCAGCCAGTCTGATGGCCGGCAATACGCTCGAGAACTTCGAGACCACCGGTGTCCGAAGGGACGGCACGGAGTTCCCGGCCTCGATGACCGTCTCGCCCATCCGCGACCCTGACGGCGCGGTCATCGGCGCATCCGCGACTGTCCACGACGTGACCGAACAAAGGCAGGCGTTCGAGGCCGACCAGCGACTGGCGTCGATCGTCGAGTACTCGCAGGATGCCATCTTCAGCATGACCCTCGAGAACGTCATCACGACCTGGAACCCGGCGGCCGAGAGAATGTTCGGCTACTCCGGCAAGGAGGTCATCGGCAAGTCCGGCAGCATCATCATTCCCTTGGGGTACGAGAAGGAGATCCCCGCCGTCCTGGCCAAGATCAAGGCGGGCCATCCGGTCGTACACCTGGAGACGGAACTCATCCGGAAGGACGGAACGGTGTTGCCGGTCTCGGCCACCATCTCACCGATCCGTGACGCCGACGGCCTGGTCGCCGGCGCATCCACGATCGCGCGCGACCTGACCGATCAGAAGCGGACGTTCGAGTCGGCCCGATCCATGATCGAGACGAGCCTGGACGCACTCGTCGCGATCAGCCCCGAGGGCAAGATCACCGACGCCAATGAAGCCACGGTCAAACTCACCGGAGTTCCCCGCGACAAGCTCATCGGGACCTCCTTCTCGGACTACTTCACCGACCCCAAGAAGGCGGAACAGATCTACCGGCGGGTGTTCAACGAAGGGATGGCGGTCGACGACCCGCTGACCCTGCGCCACCGCAACGGGCCCGAACAACTTACCGAAGTCCTGTACAACGCCTCGGTCTACCGCGACGCCAACGGCCGGGTGCTCGGCGTGTTCGCCGCCGCCCGCGACGTAACCAAACGGATACAGGCGCAGAGGGAGGCTGCGCACGAGCAAGCCAGGGAGCTGGACCGGCTGGCAGAGCTCGAGCGGTTCCAGCGACTCACCGTCGGACGTGAGCTCAAGATGATCGAGCTGAAGAAGGAGATCGAGTATCTCAGGAAGTTCGGCCGCCCAGATGACTGAAGTGTTGTCACTCATGTGAGCTTTCCCAGACCGCCCACGGCGGACTTGGCCAAGGAGAACAAGAGATGCCGTCACAGACGACGAAGTTTGGGAACCTGCTGGAGGCGATGCCCGATGCCTTGTTGGGGGTGGACACGGCGGGGGTGATCCGGATTGCCAACCACCAGGCCGAATCGTTGTTTGGCTACGATCGCGAAGACCTGATCGGCTCACGCATCGAGATGCTGGTGCCGGAGTCTCTCCGGCAGGTCCACGCGGCCCATCGAGCGAATTTCAACGCAAACCCGAAGGCTCGGCCCATGGGAACCGCTCTGAGGCTTACTGGTCGGCAAGCCGATGGCACCGAGTTTCCGGTGGACGTGTCCTTGTCCCCGATGAACCCCGGGGACCGCATGCTGGTGATCGCGGCGGTGCGCGACATGAGCGAACACCGCTGGGCAGAAGGGGATCGTCGGCGGGTGGACCAGCTGGCGGCAATTGTCGAGCACTCGGACGATGCCATCATCAGCAGCACGCTGGACGGCACCATCACGAGCTGGAACCCGGCAGCCGAAAGGATGTTCGGCTACTCCGGCGAGGAGATTATCGGGAAACCCGGCAGCATCCTCAGCCCCGATGACCGAACCGACGAAATCCGCGACATCCTGGCCAAAGTCAGCTCCGGCCAGCGCGTCGAGCCCCTTGAGACCGTGCGTGTCCGAAAGGACGGAACAGTGTTCCCGGCCTCGATCACCGTCTCGCCGATCCGCGACGCTGACGGCGCGATCATCGGCGCATCGACGATCGCCCGCGACCTGACCAGACAAGAAGAGGCGGCCGAGCGGTTGCGGTCCATGATCGAGGCGAGCCTGGACTCAATGGTCTCCATCAGCCCCGAGGGCAAGATCACCGACGTCAACGAGGCCACGGTCAAGGCCACCGGAGTCCCCCGCGACAAGCTCATCGGGACCGACTTCTCCGACTACTTCACCAACCCCGACAAAGCCAGCGAGGGATACCGGCGGGTTTTCGAGCAGGGGTCCATCACCGACTACTCGCTGACCCTGCGCCACCGCGACGGGCAAGAGAAACTCACCGAAGTCCTGTACAACGCGTCGGTCTACCGCGATGCCAACGGAAAGGTGCTCGGCGTGTTCGCAGCAGCCCGCGACGTGACTGCGCTGAAACAGGCAGCGC
>DASRUA010000418.1:0-2974 GCA_035655615.1 Dermatophilaceae bacterium | reverse complement strand
CAGACGATCATGCGCGCGATCACCACCCCCGAGGACGAACGACGGCGCCAGATGAAGGCAATGCGCAAGAGCGTCGCCGACCACGACGTGCAGCAGTGGGCAGCCGACTGTCTCGAGGCGCTTGCGTCGGCACCGCAGAAGGCGCACCAACGCACCCGGGCCAGCGAAGAGAAGCGGAGAAGCGTCGAGCGTGCCAACAAGGCCAACCGCACGGCTTCGGACAATGCGTCGGAGTGGATGGCTCAGTGACTCAGAAGTGAATGAATCTGACGTCCTCGATTCGGCTGTCCGCAACAGGATCGCTGACCGGTCACCGATCCGTTACTGGGACCGTGCAGTGGGACGCGCACGGTCCCGGTTGAGTTGCCAGGCTTGGCGCAGGTGTGGAAAGGCAGCGAGGGCGGTTGCGACGAGCGCGGCCAGCCCGCCAAGCGCCAATCCCCAGCGTGGGCCTGCGTGTTGGGCGACGTAACCCACGATGGGGCCACCGATCGGTGTCGTCCCCAGGAAGGCGACTGCCCACAAGGCCATTACCCGTCCGCGCATGGTCTCGTCTGCGGTCATCTGCAGCATGGTGTTCCCGCGGGACATGAAGCCGACGCTGCCGGCGCCAACCATCGCCAGGGCGAGAACTTCGGTAGCCAGGGTGGGCGCCGCGGCGGCGGCGAGCATCGTGAGTCCAAAGACGCCCGCGGCCACGGCAAGGCTGCGCATTCCCTTGGGCCGGCGGCTGGCCACTGCGAGCCCGCCGATCACGGCGCCGATGCCCATCGCGGCGGTGAAAAAACCGTAGGCGTCGGCGTCACCGTTAAAAGTGCCTTTGGCCAGGACGGGTAGGACGACCTGGAACTCATAAGACAGCGCGCCGATCAGCGCCATCATCAGCAGCGGAGTAAACAGCCGCGGGGTCCGTCGCACGTAGCGAAAGCCTTCGAGCAGCTGCCCCGGCGCGTGAGCAGACCTGACCGCAGGATGGAGCAGCTCTGGTTTCATCGTGGCGAGCGCGATGATGACCGCGACGAACGACACCGTATTGAAGAGGAAACAGGCGCCGACCCCGACACTCACGATGAGGACACCCGCCAGCGCAGGTCCGACCGCGCGCGCAGCGTTGACCATCGAACTATTCAGCGAAACGGCGTTGGCCACCAGGTCAGTGCCCACGATCTCCGGGACGAAGGACTGCCGTGCTGGGTTGTCCACACAGTTGGCCAGGCCCATGGCTCCTGCGATCACCATCACCATCCAAAGCCGGACAGTATGGGTAAGGGTGAGCAGACCAAGGGCCAGCGCAAGCAACGCCATCACCGTCTGGGTCGCTAGGAGCACGCGGCGCTTGCTCCTGCGGTCGACGAGTACCCCCGCGTAGGGGGACAGCAGCAGGATCGGCAGTGTCTGCACGGCAGCAACGAGGCCGAGCGCTGTAGCGGATCCGGTCAGCTGCAGTACGAGCCAGGACTGGCCGATCATCTGCATCCAGGTGCCGACCAGGGAGATCGCCTGGCCGAGCACGAACCGTCGGTAGTTGCTGCTCTCGATCAGGGACGCGAAGGTGCGTCTACGCCAGCCACTCGTCGGCCGGCGTCCTTGCGACGGCACAAAGGCGCCGGCATCCGGCCCGGACTGCGGCATGCCTCGATCATGGTCGCCTGTAGACGCGCCAGCAAGGGGCCAACGTTCCCCTCCCACAAGGACGCGACCAACGCGGGCTCCAAGTTCGTAGCTTTTGGTCCCGCGACAGAACTAACTCCAGTGTGAGGTGCCCACCAGCCGCTCGACGTCCGTGGCAGGGTCACGTCCTGTTGATCCGTGGAACATCGGCGAATCCGATGAGTAGCGCTGCCCTGGCGCACCTCCTATAACTTGGCCGGCCCGACGCATCGCCCCGGCCACCGGCGACGGCCGAGGCCGCTACCCTCACCTCACCCAACCTCACCCCTCTCCCAAGGTGCGCAACAGGATCGGTGACCGGTCGTGAACACCGGTACCGACTGCTTTCCGGGGCTCCTTCTCGACGGGAGCGTCGATCGCGTCAACGCCTGCTAAGACACCACTCGGCCGAGCGCGCCGCAATTGAGGCGCGAAAATACCGATCCTGTGGACTAACCACGTGCGGTGTCTTGAAGACCTCAGGCGCCAGCGGGGATGTCCACCCGAATCCGTGCCCGTTGTCACGCAGTCAGTCCCTGATGCCCTCGCCGACCTTGTATTCACTTCCATGCGTCACCAGCGGTCGTGCACATGCTCGCGGATCTGCGTGTCGTAGATGTCGTGCAGAGCATCCAGGACGTCGACCGGCAGCGGCTCCAGCTCAGCGGCGGCGACGTTGCCCCTCACCTGAGCCGCGTTGCGCGCACCCGGGATGACCGTGCTGACGCCGGGCTGGTCGAGGATCCACCTCAGTGCCAGCTGGGCTGTAGTGGCCCCCTTGGTGTGGGCGGCCACGCTGCGCGCCGCGCGCACCCCGACCTCGAACGGCACGCCACTGAAGGTCTCCCCGACGTCAAAGGCCTCGCCGTGGCGGTTGTCGGTGCGGTGGTCCTCCGGCGCGAACGTGGTGGACTCGCCGTACTTGCCAGACAGGAGCCCGCTGGCCAGAGGCACGCGCGCGATGACGCCGACACCAGCTTGCAGGGCGGCCGGCAGGACCTCGTCCAGCGGCTTGCGCCGGAACACATTGAGGATGAGCTGGACCGTGGCGACATTGGGCCGGGCGATAGCAGTCAGCGCCTCTTCACACGTCTCCACCGAAACGCCGTAGGCGGCGACACGCTGTTCGGCCACCAACGTGTCAAGAGCATCGAAGACACGGTCCTCAGAGAACACCAGCGTCGGCGGACAGTGCAGCTGAACAAGGTCGAGCACCTCGACCCCAAGGTTTGCCCGGCTGCGGTCCGCCCAGTCCCGGAAGGCCGCCAGAGTGAATGCCTCGGGAACGTGCGGGTCCGCCCGTCGGCCCATCTTCGTGGCCACC
>DASRUA010000417.1:0-5669 GCA_035655615.1 Dermatophilaceae bacterium | reverse complement strand
CTTGGGCTGGACCCATCCCCACGTGCTGGCCTGCAGCACCCCCAGGACGACGGCACCGAGTCCCGTGGCGGACAGCGCCGTGCCGACGTAGTCCAGGCGGGGGATGCCCCCGGTGTTGGGAGCGTCGCCGATCAGCCGGCTCATGGCCAGGATCGCCAGGACGAGGACGACTTCGCCCGCGAACACGATGCGCCAGCTGAGCTCGGTGGTCGCCCAGCCGCCCAGGATCGGGCCCACGGCGATACCCGCACCAGAGCCAGGCACTACAGCGTGATGACCGCCTGAATCGTGGTGACCGTCGTGTCGAAGTCCTTGACCAGCGTGCTGATCGAGACGTTCATGACTGACTGGTCGAGAACCATCACGAACTGGGCCGTCGCCAACGCGACCAGCGGCCACCAACGCTTCATCGGGAAACCCTCATGACGGAAAGGATTGCGGCTGATTCAATCCCGTGTGATCACCCGCAGCGAATGAGTTCGTCCGGCACACAGGGGCGAGGTGGGTCCTATGCCGACCCGGGTCCGAAGGCGTCCCGGCCGGTATTGCGGGTGGCCGATTTCGTATCGTCGTACAGACAGCGATCGCAACTACGTTCCGATGGGAGCCGGTCATGACGGCAATGATTGACGTCAGCATGAACACCAACATGCACAGCGCGTTCAAGCGCGAGATCCTGCGTCTGCGCGATGGTCTGCGCAAGGCCGACCTCAGCGACGCCAGGGCCACCGAGGGTCTGGCCCGGCGGTACAAGTTCTTCTCCGTCACCCTGCATCAGCATCACCAGGGCGAGGACACGTTCCTGTGGCCGAACGTCCGCCCGAAAGCCAATCCGCAGGAGATCGCGGTGCTGGACGCCATGGAGGCAGAGCACGAGGCGCTGGCTTCCGTGCTCGGCGCCCTCGACGAGGACTTCAAGACCCTGTCCGTGAACTCAGATCCGGACGACATCGCCACCCGGCTCGACGAGCTGCGCACCGTGCTGTCGGGTCACGCCCAGCATGAGGAGGGCGAGGGCGTTCCCATCGTGCAGAAGTACATCGGGGAGGACGACTTCAAGGCGTTCGTCAAGTTCTCCCGCAACAGCCAGGACGCATCCCTGGTGCTGCCCTGGGTCAGCGACGGAGCCACGCCCGCCGAGGAGGCGTCCACGTGGGGCATGATCCCCGCCCCTGTGCGGCTGTTCGTGAAACCCATGCTGACGCGCAAGTACACCAAGTTCACGCAGGAGTGCGGCGTCTGACCTGCCGTGGTCCAGCACGACTACGGCAGCTGTTCATGCGGCGCGAAACCGAGCATCACACTTGCGCATCACACTCGGGCATCAGTGATCCTTTGAGGCGCGCACCTTGGCCAGGACCGACTCGGCGAGAAGGAGCAGCGACTCCCTCGGTTCGCTCAGCACGACCGAGTCACCGCCATACATCCGCTCGGCCATGTCCACGGCCTGCTCGGGGCTCCTGATCTTCAGGTGCCGGAAGAAACGACCACGTGGCGGTCCTACGGTTCGGGTATCGGCGGGACCGATGTCAGACGGGAAACGCGTAGACGAAGATGTTGCTCTCGTAGTGGCCAGTGCGGTTGTCGAAGACACCGCCGCAGCTCAGCAGGAGGAGTCGGCCAGACCTGGGGCGCCCGGGAAGACCGTATGAATGGCTCTGATCGAACAGCTCCTGGCGCCTAGGACCCAGCTTGTCCTTGTTCACCTCGAGGGGCGGTGCGGCCACCGCATACTGCAGCCGGCGACCGTCGGCCAGGACCAGGGTGATGATCTGACCGACACGATAGTCAGCCAGGTCAGAGAACGCGCCCTGGACTCCGCCGTAGTTGACGTGGCCCACCAAGATCGTGGTGCCGCGGGGACTGCCCGGTGCCATGTCCTGGCTCGACCAGCTCACGGCGTGGGGGTCTGGGGGCACATACAGACTGCCGTCGGCATTGAGGCGATCCGCCGACACCGGGGCCTGGACGTGATGATCCGAAACGGTCACCCTGACCGGGACTCCGGTCTTGCCCGGACGTCCTCGGGGCGAGCGGGCTGGATCCGGCGGGCGAGATGTCGTCGATGGTTGAGTCGAAGACGGCATCGGACCCAGGCCGGGCGGGAGCGAAGCGCTCGAAAGCGTCCGCCCCGCCCGACTGTGGCCGAAGTACTGACTGCCCAGGATCGCTGCTGAAGCAACCAGCAGGACGATCCCCACGACGGTCAGCGCCGTGGCGCGGTTCCTGCTAGACGACACCGTGACGGCGGCGCAGTACGAGGCCGGTTCCTATGGCGAGAAGCGCGCTGAGTCCTGTCAGGCCCCCGGCTAGCAGCTTTCCGGTGTTGTTGGCTTGTCCGGCCGCAGCCCCCGACGGCAGGGGGTTCCCTGCCTGGGCCGCAGTTCCCAAAACGCTTGGCTGCGCAGGCGTAGTCCAAGCCGCAGTTCCCAAAACGCTCACCGGCGCGGTAGTAGCTGTCGCAGTCGTCGCGGCCGTCGTGGCCGCAGGTGTCGTCGTCGGGGTGCCCGACGTGGGCGTCGACGGCGTGGTCGACGGCGTGGTCGACGGCGTGGTCGACGTTGAGGCGGGGGTCAGCAGGGTGGCAGCCTTGCAGCCGTTTCGGAGGAATGCTGCGCCACCGTTGCCGAGGTTCTTCCCCAGGTAGGTGTACGTCTGGTACGTGTACGAAGGGATGATGTCGCCGTCGGGGCCATTGCCGACCTGGGCGTGACCGTCGTGACCTCGTACGTCCTTGGCGTTGGCCACGGATGCGATGTCCACGGTGATGATGCTGTAGCCGGCATGGGTGTTGCCACCGGCAACCGCGCCGGTGCGGTGGCAGAGCGTG
This sequence comes from Dermatophilaceae bacterium, assembly GCA_035655615.1. Lineage (GTDB taxonomy): Bacteria > Actinomycetota > Actinomycetes > Actinomycetales > Dermatophilaceae > UBA4719. The sequence continues at coordinate 2,839 of DASRUA010000417.1, read as the reverse complement.
ACCTTGTGGTTTGGTGGTTGTGATGCCTGTGCGGTGGTGACGCCGGCACCCAGGAGAACAAGTCCTGTCACGGTGGCGAACACCCCGATGCGAACTCTGACAATCTTCACTGAAGTTCCATGCCTTAATGGTCGAGTCCTCGCCATTTGGGAGGAAAGGCACCAAGTTCGTGGACTCAACGAAGTTGGCAGATGAGCGACTTCCAGTGACCAGTCATGGAGGACGGACCCTGGTGAGCTGCTGACCGTTTCGTGACGATACGCCACACGATTCAGCACGTGTTCACCGAGATGCCGAGACCCCCCTCCAGCCAGGCATCAGTGCTCCTTTGAGGCGCGCACCTTGGCCAGGACCGACTCGGCGAGAAGGAGCAGCGACTCCCTCGGCTCGCTCAGCACGACCGAGTCACCGCCATACATCCGCTCGGCTGTGTCCACGGCCTGCTCGGGGCTCCTGATCTTCAGGTGGCGGAACAGAACGACCAGGTCGGTGATGTCCTGGGGGCGTCCGGCAGCCATCTTCATCGCCAGCAGGTTGGCAGGGGAGGAGATCGCGACCTGGAGGCCTTCGACGTCAAGGGAGACCGGGTCCTGGTCGGGGAGCGGGATGAACGTTTGTGTGGCGGCGCTCAACCAGCCCGGCGGTAGGCCGAGCTCCGTGGCCATGGATGCGGCCTCATCAGCCACCGTGGTCGGTGGGTGAAATATCGCGCCGATGTCTCGGGTGGTGCGACGAGTGTCGAACTCCAAGGCCATTGCGGCTCCTCCCACGATGTACAGCCGGCCAGCGACGCCCTTGGCAGACAAACGACGGCCCAGCTCGGTGACCAGCTCGATGATCTTGTCGCGATCGAAACCCGTGGTGCTCATGGATACCCCCTTATGCCGTCTGGAAGGCCGACGCGTCCAGCCAGATGCCCAGACGTGAGAAATCGATGGGTGTGCGCGACATCGTGCGGGCGGCCAGCACACCTCCACCGTCGGACGGGAACCACCAGGACTTCAGTGGCGCCCGGCGGGTCCACTTCGGCGGGGTGACCCCCCGTCGCCGGCATGCCTGAGCCACGGAGGCTGCGAGGAGCGTGTCCCATCGCCTGTCACCCGTAGGTCGCGGTCGGCGCAAGAAATCTCGAATCTCTGCCGGGTCGGCCAGCCCGCGGAAGTCGTTGATGGCCCCGATAAGCGTGCGCAGCGCGAAGTCTTCGTCGCCCTGCGCTAGCTCCTCCTTGATCGCCTCGGCTGCGCCTCGTGCGGTCATCCAGGTTCGCGCGGGCGCGTCGCTCTCCCGCAAGAGGCGCCCGACCTCCGGCTGGCTGCGGCCGGTGAGCGCAGCGATACGTCGCTGGCTGAGCCCGCGACGGTGCGCCTCAAGGATCACCTGGCGGAGCTGGGCGCGGCCCTGGCGAACCAGCTCATCCGCACGCTGGGATCGCTGGGCGATCTCAGTCTCGAAAGTCATGTAACTGATAGTAACTACTATCTAGCAGTATGCATAGAACCTGGCACCTGCTGGGCCTAGTTCCTTGAGCAGACGTCCGCTCGTTGCTCGTTGCTCGTTGCTCGTGGTATCGCGCCGAGCGCTGCTCCTAACATCCGAATTCCCCGTGATTTCACGCATCGGGCAGGCATCTTTCCCATTCTCCTGCGGGGCCGGGGGGAATCAGGTCCACTAGAAGGGTGACCACCGACGACTTATCCAAGCGGACCAGCTGCCCGAACTGGTGCCAGACCCGGCACGCCGGATGGGACGTCGAGCCTGAGGGCCACAACGGCCTGCACTGGCCGACCGTGTACGGCGACGATGGCTCCTCGGTCGACGTCGCGACCGGAAAGAACCCAGCCGGCGACGTCGGGGTGTGGCTGTCTTCCGAGGATGGGGCGAACCTGACAGCCGAGCAAGCACGAGTGGCCTCTCGTCAGCTGCTCCAGGCTGCGACCTGGGTGGAGAACCGTTTCTGAACCCGGCAGAAACCAGCGACGTTCTGACCAGCGCACAGGTGTGGTCGAGGGGGGTCTCGCTTTCAGGCGTTGAGCAGCTGGTGGACTCGCTGGAACGACACGCCAACCGCTTCACCGATGTCCCGAAGAGGCACATGGTCCGCGTTGAGCTTGCGCACCAGATCCACTGTCAACTCTGCCACCTTGCGCTCAGCATCGCGGGCCGCCTCGCGTTCGGCGTCGATCTGCCCGCGCTGCTCCACAAGATCGATCCCGTCAACAATCATGGCCACGACGTTTACGGCGACCTGTGAAGCAGGCACATCCTCAGTGATCGCGATGAGCGAGACTGCCATGTCCCTGATCTCTGAGAGCCTGCGCGCCTGGGTGAGCCCGTCGATGGCGGGGACGTCGACCATCCACCACTTGCCCTCGCGGGTGACCGTGATGTCATATGTCGTCATCGGGTCGCCTCCAGCGGATCGGAACTCCTTGATCATCTTGCGAGTGGGCTGCTCCGTAACCATCAGGATCGTCTAATCGGCTAGACTATTTCAAGTCAAACGATATAGACAAATTTCTGGGTATCAGGTCGACGGCTGCCTCGCTCGTGAATGTCACCTGCGGGAGCCTGCCATTCACCACCGACAGGTGGCCGGTATCGGCGTCGGGTTGGCTGTTCCCATCAACGATACGACCCGCGGGATCATCAGCACCCTGATGGCGCGTGGCCTACAGCGCATTTCTTCGCCGGTTGCGCAGGCTCCGAACCCACGGCTTGATGATCTGCTCTGCGAACGGCAGCGCGCCCGCCTCGAGCTCATCGGGGATCGACTCGGTTGCTCCCAGCACGTCCTGAAGGGTTCGCTCGGCCGCACGTCGTGGGACACCGACAGCGTCAG
>DASRUA010000416.1:0-9276 GCA_035655615.1 Dermatophilaceae bacterium | reverse complement strand
TCGACCGCTGCGCAGAAGACCTCTACGACATGGTCTCGGACGTGACCCGCATCGGCGAGTGGAGCCCGGTCTGCAAGGCCTGCTGGTGGGACGAGGGGAACGCCGCCCGTGTGGGTGACTGGTTCACCGGACGCAACGTGTTGCCCGAAAGGACCTGGGAGACCCGCTCCGAGGTGGTCGTCGCAGAGAGGGGGCGAGAGTTCGCCTTCATCGTCGGGGGGTCATACGTGCGGTGGGGGTATACCTTCGCTGCCCTCGGCGAAGGGACGACAGTCACGGAGTCGTGGGAGTTCCTGCCCGAAGGCATTGCCATGTTCGAGGGGAAGTTCGGTGCAGATGCTCAGACACAGATCGCCCTTCGCACCAGGGCTGCACACGAGGGCATCCCCGTGACCCTCGCCGCGATCAAGCGGACCGCGGAATCCGCATGAACTTGGGCTCTCGACCAGCCCGACAGACCATCGGTGATCGGTCGCCGATCCTTTACCTGCACCTCAGGCCTCGTGGAGACCGCAGCCTCTCTGTGGTGCTTTGAGCATGTCTTCAACCGGGGATGATGACGAGCGCGTCGCCGTCGGCCCGTTCTCCGCTGGCGTCTGAGGGGTGGTTGACCAAGGTGCCGTGGACAGCCATAGCGGTGGAACCGCCACCGTCGAGGTTCATGGCCTGCCGAGCGCCCAGGTCGCGCATAAGGCGGGCTTCTTCGACGAGCGTGAGGCCTTCGCTGATGCCGGGGCCGCGGCCGTCCACGGTGACCAGTAGCAGTCGGCCGCTGGCGTCAGTGCCGACCATCGTGCGCGGTTGACGGATCTCACCCCAGGCGAAGTTGAACGAACGGTCGCGCGGGTCGATGACGCCTTCGGTGGCGGCGTCGATGGCTGGCCGGCCGTCCTGGAGCAGGGTCGGGCCGGCGCTGAGGATACCGGTGGTGGCGTGGATGTCTACGGGTTGGCCGGTGCGATCGTCGCGGACCCGGTCAAGCACCCCGATGTGGGCACCGACGCCGAGATGGCTGGTCAGCCATGTCGCGGGGGCGCCGATGGCTTGGACAACTGACCCGCCGGCGGGGACGCTGCCACCGCGGGCGCCCAGTGACAGGACATGACCTGTGGTGTCCAGGACGGCCTGTACGCCAGGACCGGTGGGCAGAGCGGCGCCGAACTGGGCGGTGAACAGGACCATGTCGCTGCCGGTCGTGCAGGTGATGTCTTGGCGGGGTTGGGAGGTGGGCTGTAACTGGGGGCGACCACAGTCGCGGACCAGCCCCGGTCGGCGGTTGATCCCATCTACCGGGGCCGAGGCGCCCCCAGAGGCGAGGGTGACGGTGGATACCAGATGCTGGATCGAGACGTGGTTGTCTTGCAGGACCAGCGCGGCCCGGTCCCCGACCGACATTGCCTGCAGGGTGCCTTGGTAGGCGGCGAGACCGGACGGAGCGCCCTGGAAGCCGTCGGCGTCGGAGGTCACGAAGTATCCGCCGTTGACGGCGACGATTGCGCGCGCCTGCTGCGCCAGTTGCGAGGTGGTCGTGCGCTGGGCGATGGCACTGCCATGGGTGGCTGTGATCGTGCCGTGCAACTCGCGCGGGTCGATCACCGCCACGTGCACCTGCTCGGCATCCACCGGCGCATCGGAGTCATACCCGGTCCACTGCACGGTCGCTGTTATGAACCCGGCCCCCTTCAGCCTCACCGCGACGGCCTGGGCATCAACTTGGCTGCCGTACGAGCCGGTCCGAACCCGGTATCCCTGCACCCCATGGGGGGTGTCGGTGTAGTCCGGCCAGGCCAGCGCGGCCACCCGCACGGTGTACCCAGCGTTCTGCAGTTTCTGCTCGCACTCGTGAGCCCATCCGGAGCTCCCGAGCTCAGCCGTGGTCGGAAGACCTGTCAGGGAGCTGATGGCCGGGGCGAAGACAGTGACAGTCCACACCGGCGTGACCGAGGGCCGAGACAGCGACCCGGAGAAGACACTCACGCCATCGGTGCTCGACATTCGTCTCCACGCATACCCCGGGGCGAGCGTGACCTGCGATGCCTGTTGAACCGTCGCTGGCAGGTTTGCGCCGCCGGCCGGAACCGCGACCAGCATCGCCGCGACCGCGCTCGCCGCCGACAGCACCACTGTCCGAATGAGAATCACGATCAGCACCTCCGAAAAAGCAAGCCTGGAAAACGATGGCGGCCTGACTCAAACCGGCCATCAAGGCGACACAATGGCCAGGCACCTAACGGCAGGTGAACATCACACCCGATCGGACGTCAGGGGTTGTGATGAGGGCGTGCTTGCGGATCGTCGCTCCTAGTTTCGGCGCAGCCTGCTGCGTCTTCATCAGCCGACCCGCGTCGGGTGCACCGTCGCGGCTGGCCCGGACCCCACCGGTCCCACCCTTATCCGACATCGATCGGCAACCGAAGCAGCCCCGGGCGTGTTCGCGAGCCCGGCTCCCAAACTCGTGTCACCAACCCCGGCATCCTGCCCAGCGACCAGAGGACGTTGGCGACGCTGACCGAGCAGTCCCAGCGGCTGCACCGGCTCGTCGGCGACCTGTCCGCGGTATCGCGGGCGGAGGAACGCCAGCTGAACCTGCACCCCGATCGCCGGCCGCGGCGCCACCACAACAGCCTTGACCTGATCAGGTCGCGTCAGTCGCGCCAAACCGTTCCAGGGCCGCCGTGGGATGCGAAACTTCCGCAGACCACGATCGCGACCGCCGGCCGATGGCCACTGAAGGCTGAGCGCCGCACCCAGCTGATGCCGGCGCGCCGATGAGGACTCTCTCATCGGCCTCTCCCGGTCAGCTCATACCGCGCTGAGACAGTAACGACAACGACCCGAAAGCGGGGCGTTCGAATGAAGGGTTGAAGACATGATGAAGACATCCACCAAGCTGAAGGTAGCCGGAGTCGCGAGCGTGCTCGGCGTCGTACTGGCCGCCAGCGGCGCGTACGCAGCCACCGGATCGCTGACCTCCCGGGATGGCCAGGGTCAGGTTCTGCAGGTGAGCGGCGTCGGGCCGGCGTCCGTTCACGCCAGCGCCACCGCCACTGCGCATGCCAACCTCAAGGCAGCCAAGGGCCTGTTTGGTGCCACGCCGGCCCACGCCAAGGCCAAGGCGCACGCCAACGCCAGGGCGCACGCCAACGCCCGCGCCACGGTCCACCTCTCCAGTGCCGCGGCCATGCCAATGGCAGCGGGGCACAGCAGTGTCGGTCAAGTCGTGCGACAAGCCCCACAACCTCTGCCCGCCAATCACGCAGTCATGCAGCATGTGACAGCGCCTGTTCAGCCAGCCGCTCCCCAGCCGGTGACGCGTCCCGGCATGGGCATGCCATCGAGCCCGATGCGGTAAGGGGCGGAGGCAGACAACCGCTTCGCCGCGGACCGACTGGTTGTGCAGGGCCCCGGCAAGCTCGTAGGTGACGGCGTGTCGCACGGCGACACGCCGTCAGTGTTGTATGGGCTGTGCCAACACGACCTGGCTGGTGATCGTGAAGGGTTCTTCACACCTATTCACGGACCCCACCACCAGGGGTGAGGTCTGGCGACGGGGGTTCGCCGGGTTTCTTCATGGCTTCTTCATGGTTCCTGACCACGACCGCTATACCGGGGCGCAACGCTGGAGGTATCCCGGAACAACCGGGCAGCACAAGGAGGAGATCAGGATGATGGGTTGGTATGGAAACGGAATGGGTTCGCTCGGATGGCTGGGCATGGGCGTGTTCTGGCTCCTCCTGCTCGCGCTTATCGGGTGGCTGGTCATGCGGTTGCTTCCCGGCAACAGTGGCAGGACGACCCGCTCCACTGGTGAGTCAGCGCTGGAGATCCTCGACCGCCGGCTGGCCTGCGGCGAGCTCGACACCGCGGCTTGGCAGACCCAACGATCCGCTCTCCAAGGCATCCAGGACGCAAGGAAGTGACGGCCGTGAGACGTCCCCTGCTGGTTGGCGGGTTGGTGGCAGCCGTGATCGCCCTAGTCGCGTCCACGGCGGCGGCTGTCGGGACCCTCGACGGTTCTTCTTCGGGGCCATCGCACACGCGCGGTTACGGTCAGGGCCCGTACGCGGGCATGATGGGCGGCCAGGCTCAAAGCCCGTACGCGGGCATGATGGGCGGCCAGGGTCAGGGGCCGAGCGGGCGGTCGGGTGGGTCGATGGTGGGTTCGATGGGCTCGATGGGCTCGATGGGCTCGATGGGCATGGTGTGGCTGCCCGGGAACGGGGTCGCAGTGTCCGCGATACCGGCGGCTCGGGCCAGGGCCGCGACCGCGACCAAACCAGCCGGGCTGCACCCGGGAGAGGTGATGTGGTTCGACAACGGCTTCTACGTCGAGCTCAAGGACGGCGCCGGAAAGCCGGCGACCGAGGTCATCGTCGATCCCCGCACCGGCACGGTGACCAACGAACCAGGCCCGGCGATGATGTGGAACACCCGCTTCGGGATGATGAGCTTAGGTGGCGCCGGCACCGGATCAGTGGATTCGACGAAGGCACGCGGCATCGCGACCTCGTGGCTGGCCGCCAACCGGCCGGGAACCACGATCCGCAGCATCGACGCCTACCCCGGCTACTTCACCATTGACCTCCAACGCAACGGTGCGGTCAGTGGGATGATGTCGGTCAGCTCCGTCTCCGGGGCCGCCTGGTACCACGCCTGGCACGGAGCATTCATCGCCATGGAGGACTCCTGATCCCGCGGACGCCTCCGGCAGCAGCCACGACCAGCACCCCAGCGCGTGGCACTGCATCGTTGACAACGAGCCCAGCTTAAACCGGGTCGTGGCCGCCTGCCTCGAGCACAAGGGGTCTGGCATGTCCTCGGCGGTCAACTCGCCCGCGCTCGCGCGGTAGTGCACCGGCATACGCGCAAACACACCCGCAGAATCCCATACAGACAACGTAAGGAACCACCTCGATGACCCATACCCTGCGTAACCTTGCCCTGCCCACAGCCTTGGCCGGCACCCTGATTCTGGCCTCGTGCGGAACCAGCTCCAACGGTGGCCACGATGTGTCCGGCATGAACGGCAGGACAACCGGCGCCCCCATCGCCAGCGGCACCCAGACCACCGGGCCCAAGAACGCGGCCGACGTCGCATTCGCGACAATGATGATCCCGCCGCAAATCCAGGCCATGGCGATGGCCGACATGGCTGTTAAACAGGGGACCAACACCAAGGTCAAGGCCCTTGCGCCCAAGATCAAGATGGCTCAAGGTCCGCAGATCGCGCGGATGTCGGGCTGGCTCACCGGCTGGGGAGCACCCGTCCCCGGCGGCGCGGCCGGGCAGGGCATGTCCGGCATGTCCGGAATGGGTGGGCAGACAGGCGGGATGATGTCCGGGCAGGAGATGACCGATCTGGGCCGGGCGAACGGTTCGGCGTTCGATCGGATGTGGCTGCAGATGATGATCAGGCACCACCGTGGCGCCGTGGCGATGGCCAGGACCGAGCTCGCCCAGGGGACCAACCCGCAGGGCAAGCAGCTCGCCCGGTCGATCCTCGACAGCCAGTCCACCGAGATCGCACAGATGACCTCGATCCTGACGCGAATCCCCGGCTGAGAGCCGGGCTCACCAGGGCCCTCCCCTCGTTTTCCCTTTCGGCCGAACCCTTCGGAGTAGAACCGTGACCGAACATGCAACCAGACCCGCAATCGTGACCAGACGCACCATGCTGACCGGGGCCGGTGCTGGTCTTGTCGGAGTCGCCCTCGCCTCGTGCTCGAGGACCACCGCGAAGCCAAGAGCCGTGGCGTCGATCGACGAGGCAGCCACCCTGGCGACCGAGGCCAAGCGCCCCCACACCGGCCGTACCCGCGCTTACCGGCTGACCCCTGCGCTCACCGACATCGATCTGGGTGGGCCCCGGGTGCGAACCCTGGTCTACGGCGACACCGTGCCCGGCACACCGATCCGCGCCAACGTGGGTGACGAGCTGTCCGTGGCCGTGACCAACCAGCTGGACCACCCAACCTCGGTTCACTGGCACGGCATCGCAATGCGTAACGACATGGACGGGGCCATGCCGGCTTCGGCGAACATCGCACCCGGTGTCGAGTTCACCTACCGGTTCTCGGTGCCGGACGCAGGCACCTACTGGGCACATCCCCACGTCGGCCTGGACACCGACTACGGCTTGTACCTGCCCGTCATCGTTGATGACCCGCGGGAGCGGGCGGACTACGACGCGGAATGGATCGTCGTCCTGGACGACTGGACCCATGGTGTTGGTCAGAGTCCGCCAGCCATCTTCGAGGGTCTGCGCAAGAACGGCAGGGCGGGCATGCGAGGCACGGACCACGGGTCGAATCCCTCTTCCACATCCGACACGGGTGGCATGGGCGGGATGGGTGGCATGGGTGGCATGGGCGTCGGCTCCAGCGTGCTGCTCGGCGGAGACGCGGGCGACATCGCCTACCCCTATTACCTTGTCAACGGCCGAATCCCCGCAGCGCCCACCACATTCACGGCGAAACCTGGTCAGAGGGTGAGGATCCGGATCATCAACGCCGGAGCAGACACGGCCTTCCGCGTCGCACTGGCGGGTCACCAGATGACCGTCACCCACACCGACGGCTTCCCCGTAGCGCCCAAGCTCGTGGATGCACTGCTGCTTGGCATGGGCGAGCGGTACGACGTCGTCGTCACTGTCAAGGACGGGGTGTTCCCGTTGGTGGCGATGGCCGAGGGCAAGAACGCGTTGGCCCGTGCGCTGCTGCGAACCGCGGCCGGTTCCATACCCGCGGAAAGCCACCGGCCGGCCGAGCTCGACGGCGCAGTGGGCACCGTCGACTCGTTCGCCGCTGCGACGCAGGTCAGACTTGGAGGACGACCGGATGTCAACCTAAAGGCTGACCTGGGCGGCAACATGACGAGCTACCGGTGGACCATCAACGGGCGAACCGCCGACCAGATGACGCCACTCACGATCCGCCAGGGCCAACGCGCCCGGCTCACGTTCACCAACCGCACCATGATGTGGCATCCCATGCACCTGCACGGTCATACGTTCCAGGTCGTCAAGGCCAGCGGTGTCCCCGGTCCGCGCAAGGACACTGTCATCGTCCAACCCATGCGTTCGGTAGCAGTCGACCTGGTCGCGGACAACCCGGGCGACTGGATGCTGCACTGCCACAACGCGTATCACCAGGACGCAGGAATGATGACCCAACTGGACTACCGCTCATGACCCACCACCGCCGGACTCGGTCCCGACCACGGCGGGGGCTCCTAGGCTTTGACGGCATGCTGCAATCCAGCCCCGCGGTAACTCTTGGCTCTCCTGACATAACTGTGGGTCGGGAGCGGTGTGCTATGGGCCGTGGCGTAGTGCCGGAGTGTGGGGGTGGGCAGGGGCGGCTCGTAGGGTCGAAAGCTCCTACACTCACCGATCCTGGAGCCACCCGCGGGTGCCACGACCTTACTGAACCGTGTCCTTGACCTGTCCCGAGTTTGCTTGAGAGCCAACCAAACTGGGGGCAGTCCCGGGGCAGTCCCCTGGGCTTTCTTATGCGCGTTCGATGTGAGTCTCTAGTGGAACCGCATTTATGACGGTGTAGGCGAAGGGGCACTTGTCCCGAGCGGTCTGCTGCCACCGGCTGAGTGTGTCATCGTCGACGTCCGCAGTGACTTTCACGATGACGGACACCTGTTCCATGAGCGGGTTGTCGGCGATGTCATAGACGTGGGACATGTCAGCATGGCTCTCGGCGATGACCTGCAAGTCAGATATCTCGATGCCTTCGAGGGCCGCAATGGTGACGACGGTTGCCGCGTAGCAGGAACCGAGTCCGAGCAGCATGTACTGCAGGGGGTCAGGTGCCAGTCCATCGCCTCCGAACCCGGGGGCGATGTCGACGTGCAACGTGGATGTCTGGGTGCCGTGGGCCACGGTTGCGGTGAAGGCAGGTGCCCCCTGAGCGAAATTCCACGTGCCTTCGACTCGCTTGACCATTTTGAGGGCCGCGGGGTCCTGCCGTCCTCGTTCAAGGACACCGGCAAGGACCGTCAGATCAATATTGTTGGATTTCATGGGTTCTACTCCTGATCGATCTATTGATTGGGTGAATATGGACAGATGGCCGCAACGCCCCCACGTGGATGGGCGGGGACAACAAGCCCGCGACGCCAGGCCGGCAGGAGGTCTGCGCTCACGCGACGCTCGGCTCGACCGGTCGCACCGCCCGAAGGTGGTCAGTGCCGCGCATGCGTGCGGCAACAACGAGTCCGGATGCCGCTGTGAGGGCGCCCACGACGGCGACGGCGACCGGGATGCCGAAGGCGTCCGCAAGAAGTCCGGACAGCAGCGCGCCGACGGCGAAGCCACCGTCGCGCCACAGGCGGTAGATGCCGACGGACCGGGCGCGCCATTGGGGGTGGGCGACGTCGCCAATGGCCGCCAGCAGCGTCGGGTAGACCATGGCCGTTCCGACCCCGAGCAGGATGGCAGCGGCGAGCCAGACCCCGAAGCTGTGTCCGAAGGCGACCATTCCCAGTGCCGCTGCCTGCGTGATCATCCCGCCGACGATCAACCCTTTGCGGCCGATTCGGTCGGAGAGAGCCCCGGTGATGAGTTGGCCGGCGCCCCAGACTGCCGGGTAGACGGCGGCCAGGATGCCGATGCGTTGGATGCTCAGCCCGGCGGTGGCAAACAGGATCGGGAACAGTCCCCAGGCCAGACCGTCATTGAGGTTGTTGACCAGACCTGCCTGGCTGACCGAAGACAGCGACTTGTCCCGGAAGCTGGTGAGGGTGAACACCTGCCGGTTGCTGAGAGTTGAGACGGCGTGGGCGTGTACGGAAACGTGGTTCGCCGCCTCGGCCTTCGCATGGTGGTGCGTTTCCCGCACGAAAAGCACGGACAGTCCCAGCCCGAGGGCGATGAAGGCGGCGCCGAGCAGGAAGGGGCCGGGGCGCAGCCCGTGGTTGGCGGCAATGTAGCCGGTGGCCAGGGCTGTTCCGGCGACGCCGAGGTATCCCGCGGCTTCGTTGAAGCCCATGGCCAGTCCACGCCGATTCGGGCCGACGAGGTCCATTTTCATCATCACGGTGGTGGACCAGGTCAGTCCCTGGCTGATGCCGAGGATGACGTTGGCCGCGACGATCCATCCCCAGGACGGTCCGAAGATGAGCAGAAGGGGCACGGGAATGGCGATCAGCCAACCGGCGACCAGCACGGGTTTGCGCCCGTACCGGTCGGAGAGGGTGCCGGCAAAGTAGTTGGTGGCGGCCTTGGCCAGACCGAAGGCCAGGATGTAGGTCAGCGCGCTCGTGTAC
>DASRUA010000415.1:0-20591 GCA_035655615.1 Dermatophilaceae bacterium | reverse complement strand
CCCCGCGTTGACCCGTCGGCCACCGTCACCGTCGACAGGGACGCCTCGGTGTCGTTGTCCCGTAACAATCCCTGGCATGGCCGCCGGCTCACCGGTGCGGTTCACGCCACGGTCCTGCATGGCCTCCCCACGGTCCTGAAGGGAGAGCTGGCTTGACGTCTGGACAGACCTTCCAGAGCCGCGAGCCGGCGATGCTGGTCCTGGAGGATGGCCGCACATTTCGGGGTGACGTCTATGCAGCGGTAGGCGAGACCGTTGGCGAAGCCGTGTTCTCGACCGGCATGAGCGGCTACCAGGAGACGTTGACCGACCCGAGCTACCACCGCCAGGTGGTCGTCATGACCGCACCGCACATCGGCAACACCGGCGTCAACGACGAGGACAACGAGTCCGGGCGCATCTGGGTCGCCGGTTACGTGGTGCGTGACCCTGCCATTCGCCCCTCCAGCTGGCGCTCCCGCCGTTCTCTTGAGGACGACCTGATCGAGGCGGGGGTGGTGGGTATCAGTGGTATCGACACGCGGGCCCTGACCCGGCATCTGCGTGAGCGAGGTGCCATGCGTGTCGGGATCTTCTCCGGGGAGCTTGCCCTGCAGTCCAGGGAGTCGCTGCTGGAACGCGTGCTCGCGGCTCCGCAGATGACCGGCGCCGCACTGGCCGGCGAGGTCACCACGTCGCGCGCCTATGTCGTGCCGGCAGTCGGGCAGAAGCGCTTCACGGTCGCGGCCCTCGACCTGGGCATCAAGGCCCGCACGCCTGCTCACCTGGCCGCGAGGGGCATCGAGGTGCACGTGCTTCCGGCCACGTCCACTTTTGCGGACATCCAGGCCGTGGGTGCCGACGGCGTCTTCTTCTCGAACGGTCCCGGGGACCCGGCCACCGCGGACCACGAGGTCGCCCTGCTGCGCGAGGTTCTCGCCGCGGGCCTGCCCTTCTTCGGCATCTGCTTCGGTAACCAGCTCCTCGGTCGCGCACTCGGCTTCGGCACCTACAAGCTCAAGTACGGTCACCGCGGGATCAACCAGCCGGTCCTGGACCGGCGCACCGGCAAGGTCGAGGTCACGGCACAGAACCACGGCTTCGCCGTTGACGCCCCGCTGGAGGGTGATCTGCCCGCACCCGCAGACTCAGCCACCGGGACGGGCGGCGGCCACCCGGCATACGGGCGCGTGCGTGTCTCCCACATCGGGCTCAACGACAACGTCGTCGAAGGGCTGGAATGTCTTGACATTCCAGCTTTCTCCGTTCAGTACCACCCTGAGGCCGCCGCCGGGCCGCACGACTCGGAACACCTCTTCGACCGCTTCATCGAGCTCATGTCCAGAGGAAGCCGCTGATGCCCCGCCATACCGACCTCAAAAGCGTCCTGGTCATCGGGTCCGGGCCGATCGTCATCGGCCAGGCCTGCGAGTTCGACTATTCCGGCACGCAGGCCTGCCGGGTGCTGCGTGAAGAGGGCCTGCGGGTCATCCTGGTCAACTCCAATCCCGCCACGATCATGACCGATCCCGAGTTCGCCGACGCCACCTACGTCGAGCCGATCACGCCCGAAGTCATCGAGGCGATCATCGCCAAGGAGCGGCCGGACGCGGTGCTCGCCACCCTGGGTGGCCAGACGGCGCTCAATGCCGCCATTGCCCTGCACGAAGCAGGCATCCTGGAGAAGTACGGTTGCCCGCTCATCGGGGCCAGTGTCGAGGCCATCCAGCTCGGCGAGGACCGCCACCTGTTCAAGGGGGTCGTGCAGCGATGTGGCGGCGAGACGGCACGCAGCCATATCGCGCACACGATGGACGAATGTCTGGCCGCCGCAGAGGACCTCGGCTATCCGGTGGTCGTTCGCCCGTCGTACACCATGGGCGGTCTGGGTTCGGGGTTTGCCGACGACGAGGTGGACCTGCGCCGGATGGCTGGCTCTGGTCTGCATGACTCGCCGACCACCGAGGTGCTCCTGGAGGAGTCCATCAAGGGATGGAAGGAGTACGAGCTCGAGGTCATGCGTGACCGGGCCGACAACGTGGTGGTCGTCTGCTCGATCGAGAACCTCGACCCGATGGGCGTGCACACCGGCGACTCCATCACCGTGGCTCCTGCGCTGACGCTGACCGACCGCGAGTACCAGGGGCTGCGTGACCTTGCCATCGCGATCATCCGTGAGGTCGGCGTCGACACCGGCGGCTGCAACATCCAGTTCGCGGTCAACCCGCGTGACGGTCGCGTGATCGTCATCGAGATGAACCCCCGGGTCTCCCGGTCCTCGGCACTGGCCTCGAAGGCGACCGGGTTCCCGATCGCCAAGATCGCGGCGAAGCTGGCCATCGGCTACACCCTGGACGAGATCCCCAACGACATCACCAAGGTCACCCCGTCCAGCTTCGAGCCGACCCTGGACTACATCGTGGTCAAGGTGCCGCGTTTCGCGTTCGAGAAGTTCCCGGCTGCAGATCCGACTCTGACCACGACGATGAAGAGCGTCGGCGAGGCCATGGCGATCGGGCGGAACTTCACCGAGGCCCTCCAGAAGGCACTGCGTTCGCTGGAACGTGCGGGTTCGAGCTTTCACTGGCGCAAGGACGAGGCGCCGTCCAGACAGCAAGCGCAGGCGCTCCTGATGCAGGCGCGGATCCCGACCGAGGGCCGAATCGTGCTGGTGCAGCAGGCTCTTCGCGGTGGGCTGTCGGTCGAGGAGGTCCACGAGGCGACCGGCATCGACCCGTGGTTCCTGGATCAGATCTCGCTCATCAACCAGGTGGCCAGACATGTGGCAGCCAGCCCGCAGCTCACCCCCGAGGTGCTGTTGCTGGCCAAACGTCATGGCTTCTCCGATGCCCAGATCTCCGATCTCTCTGGTATGCCGGAGGCTGTGGTCAGGGGGGTCCGTCACGCGCTCGGTGTCCGCCCTGTCTACAAGACCGTCGACACGTGTGCGGCCGAGTTCGCGGCGCTGACGCCGTACCACTACTCGACGTATGACCAGGAGACCGAGGTCGCGCCCCGCGAACGTCCCGCCGTCATCATCCTGGGCTCGGGGCCGAACCGCATCGGCCAGGGCATCGAGTTCGACTATTCCTGTGTCCACGCGAGCTTCGCTTTGCGGGACCACGGTTTTGACACCGTCATGGTCAACTGCAACCCCGAGACCGTGTCCACCGACTACGACACCTCGAGCCGGCTCTACTTCGAACCGCTGACTCTTGAGGACGTCCTCGAGGTGGTCCACGCCGAGCGGCAGGCAGGGCCGGTGGCCGGCGTCATCGTCCAGCTCGGGGGGCAGACTCCGCTGGGTCTTGCCAAAGCGCTCAAGGCCGAAGGTGTGCCGATCGTGGGCACCACCCCGGAGTCGATCCATCTCGCCGAGGATCGCGGCGCCTTCTCCCGGGTGCTGGCTGAGGCCAGGCTGACGGCGCCGCGGCACGGGACGGCATACAGCGGTGCAGAGGCCGTGGAGGTCGCCCACGAGATCGGCTACCCGGTTCTGGTTCGCCCGTCCTACGTTCTCGGTGGCCGCGGGATGGAGATCGTCTACGACGACGAGACGCTGATCGGCTACGTCACCCGCGCCACAGAGTCCGCCCCCGAGCACCCCGTGCTGGTCGACCGGTTCCTCGACGACGCCGTCGAGATCGACGTGGACGTGATCTACGACGGTCACGAGATGTACGTGGGCGGCATCATGGAGCACATCGAAGAGGCCGGGATTCACTCCGGCGACTCGGCCTGCGTGCTCCCGCCGGTGACTCTTGGTCACCAGGAGCTCAAACGAGTCCGCGAGTCAACGCTCAAGCTTGCCAAGGGAATTGGTGTCATCGGCCTGATGAACGTGCAGTTCGCCCTGGCCCAGGACATTCTCTACGTTCTCGAGGCCAACCCGCGAGCCAGCCGCACCATCCCGTTCGTGGCCAAGGCGACCGGCGTTCCTCTGGCCAAGGCGGCCGCACGGGTGATGCTCGGTGCCACGATCGCCCAGCTGCGCAAGGAGGGGATCTTGCCGCCACAGGGCGACGGCGGAGCCATGCCGGCACACGCGCACGTCTCGGTCAAGGAGGCGGTGCTGCCCTTCAAGCGCTTCCGCACCCACGATGGTCAGGTGGTCGACAGCGTGCTCGGCCCCGAGATGCGCTCGACCGGTGAGGTGATGGGCATCGACTCGGACTTCGGCGCGGCGTTCGCCAAGAGCCAGCTCGGGTTCGGCCCTGGACTGCCCCGCAAGGGCACGGTCTTCGTCTCCGTGGCCAACCGGGACAAGCGCGCCATGATCTTTCCCATGAAGCGTCTGGCTGATCTCGGTTTCGACCTGATCGCCACCAGGGGCACCGCAGATGTCCTGCGCCGCAACGGGATATATGCCTCTGTGGTGCGCAAGCACAGCGAGGGACCTGGCCCGCAAGGTGAGCCGACCATCGTCCAACGCATCGTGGCCGGCGATGTCCAGATGGTCATCAACACGCCGTCGGGGGTTGACGCCCGAGCCGACGGTTACGCGATCCGTGCGGCAACGACGAGCATGGATCGGCCGATCATCACCACAGTGCAGCAGCTCGGCGCAGCTGTGCAGGGCATCGAGTCACAGCTGACCGACACGGTCCGGGTGAAGTCTCTGCAGGACCATGCCCGCGACCTGAACTTCTACGTCAGGACGGACGACACCGTGCGGCCGGAGCACACCGTGCGGCTGGAAGAGACTGTGCGGACGGAAGAGACTGTGCGGACGGAAGACAGAGCGTGAGCCGGGCGTCCCAGCACGCCACACCGCAGGAGCGCATACCGCAGGTGACTGGTGAGCTGATAGCCATCCGCCGGGCGGGCGCGTACCACCACCTGACGTTCATGGCGCCGGGAGTGGCCGAGCTGGCCAGACCGGGCCAGTTCGTCGCGCTGGCGGTCGGTGGTGACACCTCGGCCAACCTGCTGCGTCGATGTTTCTCGATCCATAAGGTGAGCCCGAGCGGAACCTACGGCGGCACCGTTGACATCGTCGTGGCCGCGCGCGGGCCGGGCACCCGGTGGCTGACCGACTTGCGCGCGCATCATGAGGTCAGCATCGTCGGCCCACTCGGACGCGGCTTCCCGCTGCCGACGGATCCGACGCCCTGTGTTCTCGTGGGTGGCGGCTACGGCAGCGCACCGCTCTTCTGGCTGGCCGCGGCGTTGCGGGAGCGTGGATGCCACGTGGAGATGGTCCTCGGCGCGGCCACCACGGACCAGCTCTTCGGTGTCGTCGAGGCGCGCCGCGCCAGTCGAGCCAGTCGAGCCAGTCGAGCCAGTCGAGCCATGGACGGGGTCACCGTGACCACTGACGATGGCTCCACGGGCATCAAAGGCTGGGTCTCCGATGTCCTGCCCGACGTCATCCGCCGTAGCCGCGCCGACGTGGTCTACGGCTGCGGGCCGATGGGCATGCTCAAGTCCGTCACCGATATTGCCACGGCCCAGGGTGCCGTGGCCCAGGTTGCGGTCGAGGAGTCCATGGCTTGCGGTATCGGGGTCTGCATGACCTGCGTGATGCCGGTCACGGGCAGGGACGGGCTGACCCGGATGGCCCGATCCTGTGTCGAGGGCCCCGTATTCCGTGGCGATCGGATCCGTTGGGACGCCTTCGACAACGGACGGTGCAGGGTCCCCGAGGATGCCTACGGTGCCGCCTCGATGGGGGGTCACTGATGACTGATGTTCGAGGGGCGATCGACATGGGTGTCGACCTGGCCGGGATGCGGCTGCCCAACCCGCTGATGACCGCTTCGGGTTGCGCGGCCAACGGCCGCGAGCTTCACCGCTTCTTCGACATCGCCGAGCTGGGTGCCTTCGTCACCAAGACGGTGCTGGCCGATCCCCGCTCAGGCCGCGGCACCCCACGGATGGCCGAGACGCCGAGCGGGATGCTCAACTCGATCGGCCTGCAGGGACCGGGGATCGCCGACTTTGCCACCAACGACCTGGTGTGGCTCAAGTCGGTCGGGGCCCGGGTGCTCGTATCCATTGCCGGCAACACAGCCGGCGAGTACGCCGACGTGGCCGCTGCCTTGCGCGGGTCGCCGGCGTTCGATGCCGTGGTCGGTGTCGAGGTCAACATCTCCTGCCCGAATGTCGCGAACCGGGGACTCGTCTTCGCCTGTGACCCGCTGTCGGCGGCCAAGGTCATCGCCTTGGTGCGCGAGAAGCTCCCGCGCGACATCCCTGTCTTTGCCAAGCTCAGTCCCGACGTGACCGACATCGTGGAGATCGCCCGAGCCTGCGTGAAGGCCGGAGCCGACGGGTTGACCATGATCAACACTCTGCTCGCAATGGTCATCGACACTGAGCTGTTGCGTCCGCAGGTCGCCGGCGTGACCGGCGGACTCTCCGGGCCGGCCATCCGACCGGTGGCCGTGCGCGCCATCTGGCAGGTGCGCGCAGCGATGATCGAAGGCCGCATTCGCACGGTCCCGATCATCGGTGTCGGAGGAGTGCGCACGGGCGACGACGCATTGCAGCTTGTCGCGGCCGGCGCGAGTGCGATCCAGGTTGGAACCGCGACATTCAACGACCCCACGGCCCCGCTTCGGGTCAACCAGGAGCTGGCAGCAGCCTTGCAAGACAAGGGTTTTGCCCGGTTCACCGACGCGGTCGGGATTGCGCACACGAGATTGGACCCGAGGAGATGATCGAGTCCTTCGGGGCGAGGCTGCGGGTCGCGATGGACGGGCACGGCCCGCTCTGTGCCGGCATCGATCCCCACCCCGGGCTGTTGGCGCATTGGGACCTGGGTGAGACCGTTCAGGGCCTGGAGACGTTTGCCATGACCTGCGTGGAGGCGTTCGCCGGGACTGTGGCCGTCGTCAAACCCCAGTCGGCGTTCTTCGAACGTTTCGGCTCAGCCGGGGTCGCAGTGCTCGAGCGCACGCTCGCCGGCCTGCGCGAAGCCGGCACCCTGTCCATATTGGATGTGAAGCGGGGCGACATCGGCTCGACCATGGACGCCTACGCTCGTGCCTATCTCGCGCACGACAGCCCGCTGCGCGCCGACGCCATCACGGTCAGCCCCTTCCTTGGTTTCGAGTCCCTGCGTCCGGCACTGGATCTGGCACGGGAGAACGGGCGCGGTCTGTTCGTCCTGGCCCTGACCTCGAACCCCGAGGGTGCGCAGGTGCAGCGCGCGATGTCGGATGGTCGCACGGTGGCCGGCAGCATCGTGGATGGCGTGACGATCGAGAACGCCATCGACAATGCTGACGGCAGTGCCCGCGTCCTTGGCAGCGTTGGCCTGGTCATCGGTGCCACCGTCGGCGATGCGGTTCAGAAGCTGGGACTTGACCTTGCAGCGGCCAATGCACCGCTGCTTGCACCCGGCGTGGGCGCCCAGGGCGCGACCACCGGCGATCTGCGAACGGTGTTCGGCACGGCGTTGGGCAATGTCCTGGCGAGCAGCAGCCGCGAGATTCTCGGAGCCGGGCCTGACGTGGCGGCGCTGAAGGCCGCGGCACGGCTTACAGCCCGGCAGTTGAACGCCATCCTGAGCACCTGAGCCCAGCGCGGTTGCATGGTCGCGCCCGGTTTCGCTAGGTTCGGGCAGCATGGATCATCCGGCCGGATGGTATGTATGACTCGTACTTACCCGGCGTAATCCGATTTCGTCCCCTTTGAGGAGACTGACTGTGGCTCTTCCCCAGCTCACCCCCGAACAGCGCGCCGAGGCTCTTGCGCAGTCTGCGGTCGCTCGTCGTGAGCGGGCAGCGGTCAAGAACCGCCTGAAGTACGCCCAGGGTTCGCTGTCCGAGGTGATCGCTGACGGCAAGAGCAACGACATCGTCGGCAAGATGAAGGTCTCAGCACTGCTCGAGTCGATGCCAGGTGTCGGCCGCGTCCGGGCCCGCCAGATCATGGACGAAGTCGGCATCGCCGAGACCCGTCGGGTTCGTGGCCTCGGCAGCAACCAGATCGCCGCGCTGATCGCGCGCTTCGAACAGGCCTGATCGGCAGTCCGTGGCACCGCCCAAGACCCGACTGGTCGTACTGGCCGGCCCCACCGCTGTGGGGAAGGGAACCGTGGCGGCCTACGTCCGGAAGAACTTCCCTGACATATGGCTGTCGGTCTCGATGACCACCCGCAAGCCGCGTCCGCGTGAGATCGACGGAAAGCACTATCACTTCGTCGACGACGAGCAGTTCGAACGGATGCGTCAGGCGGGGGAGTTCCTGGAGTGGGCCGTTGTTCATGGGCGTGCCAAGTACGGCACGCCGCGAGCGCCGGTCGACGAGGCGCTGGCCGCAGGGCGGTTGGCGTTGCTCGAGATCGATCTGCAGGGCGCGCGCCAGGTGCGAGAGCAGATCCCCGAGTCGTTGTTCGTCTTCCTCGCCCCTCCGAGCTGGGATGAGCTGGTCCGTCGGCTCGTCGGACGCGGCACCGAGTCCGAGGAAGAACGGGAGGCGAGGCTGACCACCGCGCGGCAGGAGCTGGCGGCCCAAAAAGAGTTCGACATCACCATCGTGAACGACAATGTTCGGCGCGCCAGCGAAGAACTCGTATCATTGATGCGGGCGTGATCTATCCACGCGTCCCGTAGGCTGCTGTATTCATGTCTTCACCAAAGAATCGAGATTGACAGTGTCTGGAACGCAGGCTGCCCCCGAGGGCATCACCAACCCTCCCATTGACGACCTGCTCAAGGTGGCGGACTCCAAGTACGCCCTGGTCATCTACTCGGCAAAGCGCGCGCGTCAGATCAACGCGTACTACTCCCAGCTCTCCGAGGGCCTGCTTGAGTACGTCGGCCCGCTCGTGGAGACCAAGGTCAACGAGAAGCCGATGTCGATCGCGCTGCGTGAGATCAACGAGGGTCTGCTGACCTCTCAGCCAACCGAGGGCTGACCCGGCTCTGAAGGCCCGCGGGGGAGTGCTCGCGGTGACACAGGGGACACAGGTGACAGGACACGGTGACACGGTGACGCAACAGCGAGTCATCCTTGGGGTCAGCGGCGGGATCGCCGCTTACAAGGCCTGTTCGTTGCTGCGGTTGTTCACCGAGAGTGGGTATGACGTAACGGTCGTTCCCACGGCCGCCGCGCTGAAGTTCGTCGGCGCACCCACCTGGGCGGCGCTGTCGGGCAAACCGGTCTCGACCGACGTCTGGACCGATGTCCACGAGGTTCCCCACGTGCGCCTGGGCCAGCACGCTGATCTCGTCGTGGTGGCGCCCGCGACGGCAGACCTGATGGCCAGGGCAGCCCACGGACTGGCCGACGACCTGTTGACCAACATCCTCCTGACTGCTCACTGTCCAGTGGTTCTCGCCCCGGCCATGCACACCGAGATGTGGCAGCACCCGGCGACCGTTGCCAATCTGGCGACCCTTCGTTCGCGCGGCGTGCACGTGATCGAACCGGCTTCGGGGCGGCTGACTGGGGCCGACACCGGTACGGGCCGGTTGCCTGAGCCCGAGGACATCTTCTCCTTGTGTCGTGAGCTCCTGTCCGGGGTGGCCGGCAGCCCGTCACCGGGCGCGTTGGCCGGACCCGGCGACCTGGCAGGACGGCGCGTGGTCATCAGCGCGGGCGGCACGCGTGAACCGCTGGACCCGGTGCGCTTCCTGGGCAATCGTTCCTCGGGCAAGCAGGGTTACGCGCTCGCCAGGGTGGCGGTGGCCCGTGGCGCGGAGGTCACCCTGATCTCGGCCAACGTGGCTCTGCCGGTCCCGGCAGGCGTGCGGCTGGTGCCGGTCCAGACCGCAGTGGAGCTCGGCGAGGCGGTGGCCAAGGCGGCGCAGGACTGCGATGTCGTCGTGATGGCCGCCGCCGTAGCGGACTACCGGCCGGCGCACTACACCGACGTCAAGATCAAGAAATCCCATAACAACACTGCCGACGACTTCCCCGATGACGGCACCGGGGCCGGAGGCGACCAGTCGGCACCCACGATCCAGCTCGTCCGCAACCCCGATGTCCTGGCCGAGCTGGTGCGGTCCAGAGGCTCGGCCACCTCGCCGGTGATCGTGGGCTTCGCGGCCGAGACCGGCGATGCGGAGCACTCGGTTCTCGACCTGGCACGGGAGAAGTTCGTGCGCAAGGGCTGTGACGTGCTGGTGGCCAACGAGGTGGGTGTGGACAAGACCTTCGGGCAGGACATCAATACCGTGCACATCCTGCGCCGCGGCGTCGATACCGTGACACACGTGGGCCCGGTACCCAAGGACACGGTGGCCGCTACGCTGTGGGACGTCGTACAGGATGTTCTGTCCTCGGGATAGTCTCTTACGGACCCAACAGCCAGCAGCCGCTGCAACCAAGGAGCACCCACGTGTCCGCACGCCTCTTCACCTCCGAGTCAGTCACCGAGGGTCACCCCGACAAGATCTGCGATCAGATCAGCGACGCGATCCTGGATGCGATGCTCGCCGAGGACAAGTCCAGCCGCGTGGCCGTGGAGACCATGGTCACCACCGGGCTGGTCCACGTCGCCGGCGAAGTGACCACGACTGGTTATGTGGACATCCCGCGGATCGTGCGCGACACGGTGCTGCGGATCGGCTACGACTCGTCCACCAAGGGCTTCGACGGCGAGTCCTGTGGTGTGTCGATCTCCATCGGCCAGCAGTCACCGGACATCGCCCAGGGCGTCGACACGGCCTACGAGAACCGCACCGGCGGCGTGGACCCGATGGACAAGCAGGGTGCTGGCGATCAGGGCCTGATGTTCGGCTATGCCTGCCTGGACACCCCCGAGCTGATGCCGCTGCCGATCCACCTGGCTCATCGTCTGGCAGAGCGACTGTCGGCCGTGCGCAAGTCCGGCGAGGTCGCCTACCTGCGTCCCGATGGCAAGACCCAGGTCACGATCTCCTACGACGGGGACAAGGCGATCAAGCTGGACACCGTGGTTCTGTCGACCCAGCACGCCGGTGACATCTCGTTGCAGGGCCTGCTCGAGCCGGACATCGCCAACCAGGTCATCAAGCCTGTCCTGGACGAGCTGGCCGCTGCCGGAACAGAGCTGGACATCTCCGACTACCGGATGCTGATCAACCCCACCGGTCGCTTCGAGATCGGTGGCCCGATGGGTGACGCCGGACTGACCGGACGCAAGATCATCGTTGATACCTACGGTGGCATGGCTCGTCATGGCGGCGGCGCGTTCTCCGGCAAGGACCCGAGCAAGGTCGACCGCTCCGCGTGCTACGCCATGCGCTGGGTCGCCAAGAACATCGTTGCCGCGGGTCTGGCCCGACGCTGCGAGGTCCAGGTGGCCTATGCCATCGGCAAGGCCCAGCCCGTTGGCCTCTACGTCGAGACCTTCGGCACGGAGACCGTCTCGGCGGACAAGATCCAGAATGCGATCACCAAGGTGTTCGACCTGCGCCCCGCCGCGATCATTGAGGACCTCGACCTGCTGCGCCCGATCTACACCCCGACCGCCGCGTACGGCCACTTCGGCCGCACCAGCGCGCCGGGAATCGAGAACGCCTTCACCTGGGAGCGCACCGATCGGGTCGAGCAGCTCCTGGCCGCAGTCGCCGGCTGACCTTCGCTTCGCACGGCGTGCCCCTCGTCAGGGCGATGCGGTAGACCTTGGGCATGGGTAACGGGGCGACGGATGCTATGAGCGAGCAGCTCCCGCTCGTCCGTGCCGCGGCTTCGCCGCCTGGGCGTTCCCAGCGCCCAGCCACGACGGGCTCCAAGGTGATGCGCTCCAAGGTGCCGTCCGTGCTGCAGGAGGCCGCGGAGGTGGATCCGGTGGCCCTCGTTCTGGTGGACGTCGGCCTGCCTCATCTGGACCGCCCCTTCGAGTACTCCGTGCCCGCGCCGATGGCCGATCTTGCCGTGCCCGGAGTACGCGTGAAGGTGCGGTTCGCCGGACAGGACGTCGACGGATACGTCCTGGCCCGGGCTGCGACGGCCGACCACGTTGGCAAGCTCGCGCCCCTTCGCAAGGTGGTGAGCCCCGAGGCCGTGCTCACCCCAAAGGTGCTCGCGCTCTCGCGGGTGATCGCCTCCCGGTATGCCGGCACGCTGGGTGACGTGGTGCGGCTCGCCGTCCCGCCCCGGCATGCCACGGCCGAGAAGAACTTGCCGAAAGAGCCGCCGACCTCAGAAGGAGCTCAGGCGGATGGGGCGGCTGGAGGGGCTGGGAGGCTGCTGGGGGCACCGGAGCCCGGCCCGTGGGCGAACTACCCGGCCGGGACCTCATTCCTGCGACATATCGCATCGGGTGACGCCCCGGCAGCGTCGTGGCTGGCTCTTCCGGGTCAGCAGGAGGACGTCGACTGGCCTGCCGCCATGGCCGTGGCGGCTGCGACCTCGCTGGCCGCAGGACGGGGTGCTCTGATCGTGGTTCCCGACCACCGCGACGTCGACCGGGTCGATGCGGCTCTTCAGCTGTTGCTGGGAGCCGGGCGGCACGTCCGCCTTACTTCGGGGCAGGGTCCGCAGGCTCGTTACACCGCCTGGCTGAAGGTGCTGCGCGGCCATGTCCGGTGCGTTGTGGGGACGAGGGCGGCGATGTTCGCGCCGGTTCACGACCTGGGCCTGGTGGCCTGGTGGGATGACGGGGACGACGTGCTCGTCGAACCGCGCGCGCCGTACCCCCATGTCCGCGAGGTACTGCGCGCCCGGGCCAGGCTCGAGGGTGCAGCGTTGCTGACCGGAGGCTTCACGCGGACGACGTCGGTCCAGCAGTGGGTCGAGTCGGGTGAGGTGCGGTCGGTCTGCGCAGACCATGCCACCCGCCGGATGGCGGCTCCTCGTGTGGTCGTCGCCGGCGAGGGCTCGGACGCAGAACGTGATGGTGCCGCTGCCCATGGGCACCTTCCCTCGGCCGCGTGGCGAGCAGCCAAGAGCGCCCTGGAGCACGGGCCGGTGCTGATCCAGGTCCCTCGTCGGGGTTACCTCCCGTCTTTGTCCTGCCAGGCCTGCCGTGAGCCGGCGCGGTGTGCCCGCTGTCATGGGCCGTTGGCGTTGAACGCGGCCGATGCGGTTCCTACCTGCGGGTGGTGCGGGAAGGTCGCCGCAGCCTTCGAGTGCGGCAGCTGTGGTGGTCGTAAGGTCCGGTCCAATGTGGTGGGGGCCCGCCGAACGGCCGAAGAGCTGGGTCGCGCGTTCCCGGGCGTGACGGTCCACAGGTCCGGTGCCGGTGACGTGCTGACGTCGGTCTCCGGCAAGCCGAGCCTGGTCATTGCCACGCCAGGTGCCGAGCCCATCGCCGAGAACGGTTACGCCGCGACACTTTTGCTCGATGCCTGGGCATCCCTGGATCGACCCACCCTCGATGTGTCCGAGGAGGCACTGCGTCGCTGGCTGGCAGCCGCGGCGCTCACCCGGGGCGCATCGCAAGGGGGCGTCACAGTGCTCTGTGGTGCGCCGATGCACACAACGTTGCCGCTGGTCGAAGCGCTGGTGCGCTGGGACCCGGTCTGGTTCGCGGCCCGGGAGCTTGCCGAACGGGTCGAGCTCTCGTTGCCGCCTGCTGTGCGGATGGCCCAGCTCGTCGGCTCGCGGGTCGCTGTCCAGCGCGGCGTCGAGATGGCCGGCCTGGCCGACTCGGTTGAGCAGCTCGGCCCGTTGCCCTGGGTTCCGGCGGGTTCAGCGACCCCCGCCGCTGGTGTCGGTGCCGGCGCCTCAGACCCGGATGGCGAGAACGTCCACAAGATTCAGCTCCTGCTTCGCGTGGGCCTGGACGACGGTCCGGCGCTCACGGTCGCTCTGACCCACATGAAGGCCGTTCGCAGTGCACGCAAGGAACGAGAACCGGTCGGTGTTCGAGTTGACCCGATGGACGGGCTCGGCTGAGCATGACGATCATCGGGGTCTCGAGATGCGCTCGATGACCCTGGGCAACGCGGCGCGATCGAGAACCCTCGGCAACGAGGCCGCCATGGTGCCTGGTCGGTGTTCCAGTCACCCAGTAGGTGTTCTGCCCCCATCGCCGTCGTGGTGTTCCGGCGAACGACAAGCCACCGACCGTGGAACTAGCCGGCTTAGAGGGCGATCGAGTCGCCCGCGCCGACGCTCGCGCTGAAGGTGCCATCGGCAGCCACCGTGTAGGTCGGGCCGGAGCAGGCGCCGTTTGCGCCGGGGTCTCCGTGCTCGACATCGCAGCACGTTCTCGCGGGCAGCGAGGTCTGAAACGTCTGGGTGATCCCGTAGCCCTCATGGTTGATAACGATGTAGCCGGCGTTGCCCCGGCCGAAGGCGATGGCGTTGTTGCCGTCGGACCACCAGTTGGTCACCGAGGTACCTCGGACTGCATTGCGGAAGCCGACCATGTTCGCGATCTGCCGCCACGCGTGCTGGCATTTCCACCCGTCGCTGTAACAGGCGTTGACAGTCCCGCCGTTGGGCGGGCCTGCGTTCTGGTCGGTGAACGTGTATCCGGAGTACACGTTCGGAGAGCCGTACGGCCAGGCCAGCATGTAGACGTTGGCCAGCGTGTAGGTGTTGCCGTAGTTGTAGTTCAGGGTCGAGCCGTTGCGCTCGGTGTCCCAGTTGTCGACGAAGACCCGGGCGTCGTTGCTGGCCAGGTAGCCCCACGACTGTCCCCACGTACCCAGGTAGGTCAGCTTGTCCGCAGTGAACATGCGCTTGAGGTCGTACGCCGCCCGGAACTCGTCTACGTCGCCGGTCGGGGTGTACTCGCTGGGCTGCACAGCCTCACCCGCGCCGTAGATGACTTCCTGCGCCCAGTAGACGTTGGGATCGGTGAGCTTGGACTTGATCGCCGCAAGATCGGACTCGGCGATGTGCTTGGCGGCATCGACCCGGAAACCGTCGACACCGAGAGCGCTGAGGTGGTTGAGGTCCCAGTCCTGGTAGTAGCCCGGGTAGTTGTACTTGGAGTAGACGGTGCCGCCCGTGCCCGTGCCTGAGCCCGCGGTCATGTGGTTGATCACCGCGTCCGCCACCACCTTGACGCCCGCGGTGTGGCAAGTGCTCACCATGGCCGCGAACGAGGCCTCGTTGCCGAGGCGGCCGGCGATCTTGTAGCTCACCGGCTGGTACGACGTCCACCACTGCGTGCCCTGGATGTGTTCCTGGGCCGGCGAGACCTCGACGAAGCCGTAGCCCTTGGGGCCGAGCGTGTCGGTGCAGGCCTTGGCCACCGAGCTGTAGGACCACTCGAACAAAGTGGCGGTGACGTCTTTGGTACCGGGTGGGGTCGAGGCGGCGGTCGGCGCCTTCACGACCGATGCCCCGCGTCAACGGTTGCTACTTCCCGATCTGCGGGGTCCGCTGGGCGTGTCCGCGAAGATGGCCCGGCTGAGCCTGTGGTGGCGCATGGCCCGGCGGCACCGGTCGGTAAACTCGAGGTCATGACTGCTCTGTCCCACGCCCGATCCGCCGATCCGGATCCCGTGGGGTCCACCGAGGTGTCCGCGGGCGACCTCGCGCCGGCACCCGTCGGGGCCGTGGTTTTCGATCTTGGCGGCGTCCTGATCGCCTGGGATCCCCATCCGGCGATCGCCAAGGAGGTGGGCCCGGAGGAGGCATCGCGCTTCCTGGCGGATCAGGGGTTCGACTTCCTGGCCTGGAACGAGAAGCAGGACGCCGGGCGCTCATGGGATGGGGGCGAGGATCTGGCGGTGAAGTCGCACCCGCACTGGGAGGGGGCCATCCGTGCCTACCGTGCGAACTTCGGGGAGTCCCTGGTCGGCGCGATCGAGGACACCGTGCAGATCCTGCGTGAGCTGCATGGGGCCGGCATACCGCTCTATGGTCTGACGAACTGGTCCGAAGAGCTGTTCCCGTTGGCTCGCAACCGTTTTGACTTCCTGCGGCTTTTCGAGGACATCATCGTCTCGGGCGAGGAGGGTGTCGCCAAGCCTGACCCCGAAATCTTCGATATTCTCCGGAAACGGATCGGCCACAGCCTGGACGGCTGCATCTTCATCGACGACAACCCGGCCAACATCGAGGCTGCGGGCGAGGCCGGACTGGACGCCATCCTGTTTACCGACACGGGACATCTTCGCGAAGATCTGATGGTGCGCGGACTGCCGCTGTCTCACGCATAGACTGATCTGACTCAGCGCACCCGACGGCAAGGAACCTGCTCGTGTCGATCATGGACATTCGGATCTTCGGTGACCCCGTGCTGCGCACGCCCGCCATCGAGGTCGTCGACTTCGACAAGGAGCTGCGCCAGCTGGTCAAAGACCTGACCGACACGATGGTGAATGCGCCTGGTGCCGGCCTGGCCGCCCCTCAGATCGGCGTGGGGCTGCGGGTCTTCACCTATCACGTGGATGACGAGCTGGGCCATCTGATCAACCCGAGCCTCGACCTGTCCTCGGAGATGCAGGAGGGCGAGGAGGGCTGCCTTTCCTTCCCGGGCATCTTCGTGGACACTCCCCGTGCGCTGCGCCTGGTGGCCAAAGGCTTCAACCAGCATGGAGAGCCGGTCGTGAAGGAGGGGACCGAGCTGATGGCCCGCTGTATCCAGCACGAGACCGACCACCTCGACGGCATCCTGTTCATCGACCGGATGGACAAGGCGCACCGCAAGCTGGCCATGAAGGCGATCCGCGACGCCGAGTGGGCCGGCCAGGAGGCGCCCATCATCAAGGTCAGCCCGCACGCAACTTTCGGAACGGGTCGCTGACCTAGTGCGGCTCGTTTTTGCCGGCACTCCGGACGTGGCTGTCCCCAGTCTCGATGCGTTGTCCAGCTCATCCCATGATGTGGTCGCGGTCGTGACGCGGCCGGACGCCCGAGCGGGCCGCGGTCGGTCCGTGGTTGCCTCGCCGGTCAAGGAACGGGCGTTGGAGCTGGGGCTCGAGGTCCTGACGCCGAGTCGTCCTGGTGATCCAGAGTTCCAGGCCCGGCTGCGTGAGCTGGCTCCCGAAGCCTGCCCGATGGTGGCCTATGGCGCTCTGATCCCCTCGTCCACCTTGACGATCCCCACGCATGGCTGGATCAACCTGCACTTCTCCCTCCTGCCCGCCTGGCGTGGCGCGGCACCGGTCCAGCACGCGATCATGGCCGGCGACGAGGTCACCGGCGCCACCACGTTCCTGGTCGAGCGGGGGCTCGACACCGGCCCGACCTTTGGCTTGATGACCGAGGCCATCAAGCCGGAAGACACCTCCGGAGACCTGCTCTGGCGACTCGCCCGAGCTGGCGCGGGTCTGCTGGTCGCCACCTTGGACGCACTCGAGGCCGGCGAGCTCCACGCGGTCGCCCAGCCCGCCGAGGGTGTGTCGCTGGCGCCGAAGATCAACGTCGAGGACGCCCGAATCTGCTGGGGCACACCGGCACTGGCTGTTGACCGCCACATCCGCGGCTGCATGCCTGCGCCAGGTGCCTGGACGACTTTCCGGGGCGACCGGCTCAAGATCCACCCCGTCACGCTTGCCCCGGATGCCCCGGATGCCCCGGATGGCCCGGTGATCAACGGCGATGAGGTCATCACTCCCCAGGTTCTTGCGGTCGGTGAGGTCGCCGCGACCAAGCGGGCAGTCCGCGTCGGCACCGCTTCTGGCGTGGTTCTGCTAGGCGCGGTTCAGCCACAGGGCAAGAAGCCCATGGAAGCCGCCGACTGGGCCCGAGGCGTGCGCATCGAGCCGGGAGAGAAGTTCGCCGATGAGTGACGAGAGCCCCGAGGCGGACCGTCCGGATCAGTCCGGAGAGCGGCGGCGCGACGCCGCGGGCCGGCAGCGGCCCGAGCGGAAACACGGCAACCTTGAGCGTTCGGTGACCCGCCCGGCTGAGAGGTCGCGTTCGACAGACCCCGCACGGCTTGCCGCGTACACAGTCATGCGGGCAGTGGCCGGCGGAGCCTACGCAAATCTTGAGCTGCCAAAGGAGCTGCGGGACAAAGGTATTCGGGGACGCGATGCCGCTTTCGCCACCGAGCTCACCTACGGTGCGACCCGACTTCGAGGTCTCTATGACCCGATCATCGCGTCTGCGGCCGGCCGGGCCGTGGCTCAGATCGACGAAAACGTGCTCGACACGCTGCGGCTCGGCGCGCACCAGCTGCTCGGGATGCGGGTCGCGCCACACGCCGCCGTCGACCAGACCGTCGGGTTGGCCCGGCTGGTCAACGGAGCCAGCGCCGGTGGGTTCGTCAACGCGGTGATGCGCCGGATCAGTGAGAAGGACCTCGACACCTGGATCGCACAGGTCGTCCCTGCCGGCGATCCGATAGCCGCCCTGGCGACCCGGCACAGCCACCCCGAGTGGATCGTCCGGGCGTTGCGCGCCGCTCTGATCGGACATGGCGCCTCGAGCGCCGAGACCCTTGACGCCGACCTGGAAGCCCTGCTCGTCAGCGACAACGCAGCAGCCAAGGTCACTCTGGTGGCGCGCCCCGGCCTGTGCGAGGTCGACGAGCTGACCCGGGCGGGTGCGGCTCCGGCCCTGTTGTCACGAGTGGGCGCTGTCCTCGACTCGGGTGACCCTGGCGCTATCTCGGCGGTCCGCTCCGGACGCGCCGCAGTCCAGGATGAGGGCTCGCAGCTTGTCGCCCTCGCTTTGGCAGGTGCCACCGTCAGCACCGGCGCAGAGCACGAGAAGTGGCTGGATCTGTGCGCCGGACCCGGTGGAAAGGCCGCACTGCTGGCGACTCTGGGCGCGCAGCAGGGGGCGACCCTTTTCGCCAACGAGATCAGCGAGCACCGAACCGACCTGGTGCGGCAGACCCTGGACGCGGCCATCGACTCTGGCATCGAGGTCATGATCGGCACGAGTGACGGTCGCGAGATCGGGGAGGACGAGCCCGAGACGTACGACAGGGTGCTGGTCGACGCACCGTGTACCGGTCTGGGCGCGTTGCGCCGACGGCCCGAAGCCCGCTGGCGTCGAACGACGGCGGATCTCGTCGAGCTCGGCAGCTTGCAGCGGGCGCTGCTCGTCTCGGCGATCGAGGCCACCAGACCTGGCGGCGTCATCGGCTATGCGACGTGCAGCCCACACCTTGCCGAGACCAGGTTCGTCGTCTCCGACGTCGCCAAGAGGCGCCGCGATGTGGAGATCGTTGACGCGCGGGACCTGTTCCGGGATGCCGATGGCCAGCCCGTTGAGCACCTCGGGGAAGGGCCTTTCGTCCAGTTATGGCCGCACGTGCATGGCACCGATGCCATGTTCTTCTCTCTGCTGCGCAAGCATTCGTAACTACGACACGTAAGGGCTGGCCGTGCAGATCTCACCTAGCATCCTCGCCTCCGACTTCGCCAATCTCGAGCGCGAGCTCCAGCGGATTGCCAATGCCGACTGGGCCCATGTCGACGTGATGGATGCCCACTTCGTGCCCAACCTGACCCTTGGCCTTCCAGTGGTCGAGGCCCTGGCCCGGATCAGCCCCATCCCGCTGGACTGTCACCTGATGATTGAAGACCCCGACCGCTGGGCGCCGATGTACGCGGAGGCGGGTGCCACAAGCGTCACCTTCCACGTCGAGGCTGCCGGCGACCCCACGTCGCTGGCTCGCAACCTCCGTGCCCTCGGCGCGCGCGCAGGCATGGCGCTCAAGCCAGGCACGGCGTTCGCTCCCTATGCCGATCTGCTGCCCGAGCTGGACATGGTCCTTCTCATGACGGTCGAACCGGGATTTGGCGGGCAGTCGTTCATGGCCGACCAGATGTCCAAGGTGCGCGAGGTCCGTGACGCCGTGAACAGGTGCGGTGGCGAGATCTGGGTGCAGGTCGACGGGGGGGTGTCGGCCACGACAATTCAGGCATGCGCCGAGGCCGGGGCGGATGTCTTCGTCGCAGGGTCGGCCGTCTTTGGCGCGGAGGCTGCTGCGGCCGCGGTGGACCAGCTGCGCGACCTGGCCACGAGACACTCCCCACTGACCTTGAGAGCCACCCCGCGCGGGAGAGCGACCCAGCGGGCGGGAGATCCCCAGCACGGGTGAGATCCCCAGCACGGGTGAGATCCCCCGGCACGGGTGAGGCGCTCGCGCCTTCCGTGAGATTTCACTGCGGCGAGCGGGCTTGATACGGATTTGAGAGTCCGTTTGCATGGACCTTACATCAGCGATGGCATACTGAAGGCACGTGCTCCGTGATCGGTGTAATTCCGAACCGGCGGTTAAAGTCCGCGACCCGACCGTATCCAGCGGCCGGTGAACCAGGTGAAATTCCTGGGCCGACGGTGAAAGTCCGGATGAGAGGTAGCAACAGCGACGCCCGCTTTTCTGACCCTTGAGGTCGGCGGTGGGTCAGTCGTGGTGACTTAGGTCATTGGCGCTGTCTGGACCACCTGAGCGTGGATCAGCAGAGCGTGGACCGGCAAGCTTCTGCATCCGCAGGCTGTGCACCTGGCAGACTGGGACCCGCCGGTTGCGCTTCCTTTGCCATGACCCGAAGTCGCCGTTCGCGCCCCGGAGCTCGCCCGAACAGGAGTCGAGCGCGAAGGGCAGGACATGACCGACCGTGAGGTCAACACACCAGAGCGCGAGCTCGACGTCGCACTGATGCGACGAGCGCTCGAGCTTGCTGCGCGTGGACCTCTCGGCGACCCCAACCCACGCGTGGGGGCGGTCATCGTCGATTCAGGTGGCCTGGTCATAGGCGAAGGGTTCCACGAGGGCGCTGGTACTCCTCATGCAGAGGTCATGGCGTTGCGCCAGGCCGGCCCAGCGGCCCGTGCAGGCACCGCAGTGGTCACCCTCGAACCGTGCGCGC
>DASRUA010000414.1:0-3879 GCA_035655615.1 Dermatophilaceae bacterium | reverse complement strand
GAGGGCGCCGGCGTCGACCTCGACACCGCGCTGAAGATCGAGGGCCGTTACTTCGTCGACCTCGCCCGCGGCCAGGTCGCGAAGAACATGATCAAGGCGTTCTGGTTCGACCTGAACTCCATCAAGGGCGGCAGCTCACGTCCAGAGGGCTTCAAACCGCGTCCGACAACCAGGGTCGCGGTGGTTGGCGCCGGCATGATGGGCGCAGGAATCGCCTACGTCAGCGCCCGCAGCGGCATCGAGGTCGTACTCAAGGACGTCTCGCTGGAGACAGCCGAGAAGGGCAAGGACTACGCGCGAAAGATCCTCGACAAGGCATTCTCACGGGGAAGGCTGACCGACGCCCAGCGCGAAGAGGTGCTGGCCCGGATCCGGCCCACTGCTGACTACGGCGACCTGGCCGGTTGCGACCTCGTCGTCGAGGCGGTGTTCGAGAAGGTCTCGCTCAAGCATTCAGTGTTCGGTCAGACCGAGCCGGCAGTGGCACCCGATGCGCTGCTCGGCTCGAACACCTCGACGCTGCCGATCACTGAGCTGGCCCAGGGCGTGAAGCGCAAGGAAGACTTCATCGGCCTGCACTTCTTCTCCCCCGTCGACAAGATGCCCCTGCTTGAGATCATCCGCGGCATCCAGACCTCCGACGCGGCGCTGGCCCGCGCGCTGGACTACGCGGCACAGATAAACAAGACGCCGATCGTCGTCAACGACAGCCGTGGCTTCTTCACCAGCCGGGTAATCGTCACCTTCGTCAACGAGGCGCTGGCCATGCTCGGCGAGGGGATCCACCCCGCGTCGATCGAGCAGGCCGCGACACGGGCCGGCTACCCCGTTGGTGCGCTACAGCTGGCCGACGAGCTGAGCTTGGAGCTGTTTCTCAAGATCCGCGACGAGACCAAGGATGGGATCGAGGCCGCCGGCGGGGTGTACCCGCGCCACCCGGCCGAGGCCATCGTGGAGAAGATGGTCGAGCTGGGACGCCCCGGGCGCGCGCGCGGCGCCGGCTTCTTCGACTACGACGAGAGCGGCAAGCGGCTCGGCCTCTGGCCCGGGCTGGCCCAGCACTTCCCAGCGCAAGGGGATCCGGCCGTCGTCGACCTGCAGGAGCTCCAGGAACGGATGCTGTTCATCGAGGCCGTCGAGTCGGCACGATGCCTCGAAGAGGGCGTCCTGATCACCGTCGCGGACGCCAACATCGGCTCGATCATGGGGATCGGCTTCCCGCCGTGGACCGGAGGCGTGCTGCAGTACATCGCCGGCTACCGCGACCCCGGCGGCAAGGCGGGCCAGGGCGTGGCCGGTTTCGTCGCTCGCGCCGACGAGCTCGCAGAGAAGTTCGGCGAGCGCTTCATACCGAACGCGCTGTTGCGTAAGGAAGCCGACCACCCAGAGGTTCTAGCTCCATACTCCCCCACCGATGCCTAGCGGGACCTTCCTGGCTAGTGCGTTCCTGATCGGTCGGGGCGGGCGTGGCACCCGGGCTGACCTGGGGTTTCTCGGCGTGTCGGCTGTCCCGTAGGGTCGAGATAGTGTATGACCTAAAGTATGGCAAGTTTGTACAAGAAGGTAGTCAGCGGGAAGCCGTACTGGTACCTGCGTCAGATGGCGCGGGTGGACGGCAAACCGAAGATGGTCTCCGAACGTTATCTGGGCTCGGCGGCCGATATCGAGGCCCTGTTGGATACCCGCGAGGAGGCCGTGGCCCCGGCCCGCACCCGACATCTGGGCTTTGGTGACGTCGCGGCGGTATGGGGTGTCCTGGAGCGCCTGGACGTGGTCGGGGTAATCGACGACGTGGTCGGCGGCCGCCGCTCGGATGCGGGCGCCTCGGTCGGGCAGTACCTTGCCCTGGCCGCGTTGAACCGGCTGGTCGCACCCCGCTCGAAGCTGGGGTTCGCCCATTGGTGGAAGACCACTGCTGCTGACCGGTTCACCCAGGTCCCCGCGTCGGTCTTGGACCACCGCCGGTTCTGGGACGCGATGCACGCCATCGGCTTGGAGCAAGTCGCCCAGATCGAGCACCAGCTCGCGTTGGCGATGATCCAGACCTACGGGTTGGACACCAGCTCCTTGGCACTGGACATGACCAACTTCGCGACCTACATCGACACCGGCAACGACAAGGCACCGATCGCCCAACGCGGCAAGGCCAAACAGAAACGCGCCGACCTGCGCCTGGTCGGCCTCGGCCTGGTCGTCACCCGCGACGGAGGCGTGCCCTTGGTCTCACACGCCTACCCCGGAAACCGGCCCGACGTCACCCAGTTCGCCACCATGATCGACCTACTCTGCGCCCGGCACGCCGCCCTCGCCGCCGACACCGGCGCCCCCACCCCCGCGGAAATGACGGTCGTCTTCGACGCCGGCCAGAACTCCGTGGCGAACTTCGAGCATCTGGCCGACGCCGCCCTGGCCTACGTCGGGTCCATCCCACCCAGCGACGCACCTGACCTGCTCGCCCTACCCGCCGACCAGCGCACCCTGGTGGACAAAGACCGCTTCAACGCGTTGACCGCGCTGGACACCCGCCGGGTCGTCTACGGCACCGACCGGCGAGTGATCCTGACTCACTCACCGACCCTGCACACCGCCCAACAGACCGGATTCGCCCAGACCTTGGCCAAAGCCGTCAGCAAGCTCACCGAACTAGCCGACACCCTGGCCCGCGGCAAAACCCGCCGCCCAGCCGAGAAGGTCAACGCCCAGATCGCCGCGCTCACCCACGACCCGTGGCTACGGCGCGTCTTGAACTGCCGGCTCACCGGCGCGACCCCCGCCGAGCACCGACTCACCATCCAAATCGACCAGGTCGCCCGCGACGCGCTGGAAGCCGAGATCTTCGGCAAACGGATCCTCATCACCAACCGCCAGGACTGGTCCGTCGCCGACGTCGTCGCCGCCTACCGCTCCCAAGCCGACGCCGAGTCCAGCTTCCGCCAGCTCAAAGACCCCCACGTCGTCTCGTTCTCGCCCATGCACCACTGGACCGATCACAACATCCGCGTACACACCTTCACCTGCGTCCTCGCCCTGCAGATCGCCCACCTGATGCGCCGCCAAGCCGACCACGGCGGACTACACCTCTGCGTGCGGGAACTACTCGACCAGCTCGCCGGCATCCAAGAAACCGTCCTGATCTACCACTCGACCGGCGGCCGCCCCAAAGCCCGACGAATGCTCACCCAGACCACCCAAACCCAAGACCAGCTCACCGAGATCTTCGACCTGACCAAATGGGCCCCACGCAGTTAGGTCAGTCTTTTGGTCATCGAGAACGGACGCGTCGTCCAGGCGGGCACCCCCACACAGGTCTCCGCCCAACCGGCGACCCAGTACGTCGCACGCCTGGTCGGTCTCAACCTCTACGGCGGCACCCTTGAGCCGGCCACCGGCCTCGTGCACCTGGACGACGGCGGCACATTCACCGTCACCTACAACGTCGACGACCTCCCGGCATTGGATCAGGCCGGTTCGTCCAGGCCCCGGGTGCTCGTCGGGCTACGCCCCTCGGCCATCACAATCCACACCGCCCGACCTGCCGACGCCAGCCCCCGCAACATCTGGAAGGGAACCATCACCGCCCTCGAACAGCTCACCGACCGCATCCGCATACAGGTCGACGTCACCCCCGCAGCCGTGGCCGACCTCGACCTACGACCGGGCATCGGAGTGTGGCTGTCAGCCAAAGCCACCGAAACCGATGCCTACGCCGACCCCGGTATCCACGCCATGGCGTGACACCGCCCATGCTCGACCTGCCCGGACGAACCCGTGGTTGCGCAGGTGATCGTCCGTATTACCGGTCAGGATCGAGAAGACGATTCGGCGGTAGAGCTGCTCCAGGTCGGAGTTCACCGTGTTCGATTTGGTTTGAATAACTTC
>DASRUA010000413.1:0-6674 GCA_035655615.1 Dermatophilaceae bacterium | reverse complement strand
AGGCGGGCGTGGCCCGGGTCGTCTTCGCGCAGTCCGACCCGACCCCGTCAGGGCGTGGTGGGAGGGCGGTGCTGGAGGCAGCCGGCGTCCGGACGACTGCGGGCATGCTGGCTGACGAGTCCACGATCCTTAACGACGCGTGGACGTTCTCCTTCGTTCACGGCCGGCCCAAGGTGACCTGGAAGTTCGCGGCGACGCTCGATGGACGTTCGGCCGCAGCTGACGGAAGCAGCCGGTGGATCACCGGGCCCCTGGCTCGAGCCGACGTCCACCGGCTTCGGGCACAGTGCGACGCGATCCTCGTTGGCACCGGGACCGTGATCGCCGACGATCCCGCGCTGACCGTGCGCGGGCCTGACGGATCGACGACCGGTCGTCAGCCGCTGCGCGTGGTCATGGGCCTGCGGCCGATCTCGGAGACGGCACGAGTCCGCGATATTGCCGGGCCGACCGTCCAGCTGGCGACCCATGACCCGGTTGAGGCACTCAAGGCGTTGGACCAACAAGAGATTCACCACGTCTGGCTCGAGGGCGGGCCGACGGTTGCCGCGGCGTTCATCGGGGCCGGCCTGGTTGACGAGGTCATCGCCTATCTCGCCCCGGCCCTGCTCGGCGCCGGGGCGCCGGCGCTGGGGGACCTCGGCATACGAAACATCGAACAGGCCCTGCGACTGGTACCGCATGAGGTCACCACGATCGGCCCGGACATCAGAGTCCGCGCCAGTATCGCCACACCCAACCGAGAGGGACGTTGATGTTCACCGGAATTGTCGAGGAGCTGGGCGAGGTCGTCACCGTCGAGCACGGTACGGAGTCGGCGGTGATCAGGGTCCGCGGACCGCTGGTGACCAGCGACGCCACCCCAGGTGCATCGATCGCGGTCAATGGCGTCTGTCTGACAGTCGTCGACCACGACGGCGAGAGCTTCTCGGTCGACGTGATGGCCGAGACGCTGAACCGCAGCAGCCTGGGCAGTCTGCGGGCCGGCGCTGTGGTCAACCTCGAACGTGCCATGGCTGCCGGCAGCCGGTTCGGTGGCCACATCGTCCAGGGCCACGTCGATGGCACGGGCCAGATCCTGGCACGGGTGCCCGGCGACCGCTGGGAGGTCGTGCAGTTCACGCTGCCGCTGGAGCTGTCCCGCTACGTGGTCGAGAAGGGCTCGATCACCATCGACGGCGTTTCCCTCACTGTGTCGGCCGTTACCGACAACACCTTCTCGGTGTCGCTGATCCCCACCACACTGGAGCTCACCACGTTGGGACATAAGACAGTCGGCGACCTTGTTAACCTCGAGGTCGACGTGATCGCGAAGTATGTCGAGCGACTGCTCACGCATCCCACCACGGCTGCGGAGTCCACCGTATGAGCATCATCGAGCGTTTGTTTGACGCCCAGCTCAGCATCTTCGGCCAGCCGATCCTGTGGCGCGAGATCGTCGGAAACGGCTTTGGGTTCGCCTCGGCGATCGGGGGGCTCAAGCGACGGGTCTGGGCGTGGCCGGTCGGGATCATCGGAAACGTGCTGCTGTTCACCGTCTTCTTCGGAGTGGCTTTCGTGACCCCACAGCACCAGACGCTCTATGGCCAGGCCGGGCGGCAGGTCTTCTTCGTCATCACCAGCGTGTATGGCTGGTGGAGGTGGAGCCGGATCCGAAAGCAGCATGAGCTCACCACCCCTGCTGCAGGTGCGGACGCCCCTGCGATCACCCCGCGTTGGGCCACCACCACGGAAAGGCTGCAGTACCTCGCGGTCTGGGTCGGTGGCGTCGTCGTCACGCAGTGGGTCTTCGCCCAGATAGGCGCCGGCTGGCCCGCGCCCCGCTGGTACTACTGGTGCGACGCCTGGATCTTCATCGGCTCGATGGTCGCGACCTACGCGATGGCCCGGGGCTGGAACGACTTCTGGCTGGCCTGGATCGCCGTTGACCTGGTTGGCGTTCCGCTACTGATCCACTCGCACTTCTATCCCACAGCTTTCCTGTTCGCCATCTACGGCGGGCTTGTCATCTATGGCTTCTTCGTCTGGCTCAAGGCCTCGCGGATCGAGTCTCCCGAGCGAGACCTGAGTGAGGTACCAGCATGAGAACACAGCTTTCCACGATCGAAGAGGCGTTCGAGGCGCTCAGAGCCGGTCTCCCGGTCCTGGTGGCCGATGACGAGGACCGTGAGAACGAGGGCGACGTCATCCTGGCGGCGGCTACGGCCACGACGGAGTGGATGGCCTGGACCATCCGGCACACTTCCGGCTACATCTGCGCGCCGATGTCCGAGACCCGAGCGGATCGCCTGGGGCTGCCGCTGATGGTGGCGGACAACCGCGACCCTCGTCTGACCGCCTATACGGTGACGGTAGATGCCGCCGAGGGTGTTACCACCGGCATCAGCGCAGCGGATCGCGCCCACACGATACGCACGCTCGCCCAAGAGGGCTCGATCCCTTCGGACTTCAACCGCCCGGGGCACGTGGTCCCGTTGCGTGCCAGGAACGGCGGGGTCCTTGTTCGGGGCGGGCACACCGAGGCCGCAGTGGACCTGTGCCGCCTGGCCGGGCTGGCGCCGGTCGGCGCGATCGGCGAGCTCGTCCATGACGACGGCTCCATGATGCGTCTGCCTGCAGTCCTCGAGCTGGGCGCCGAGAACAACCTGCCAGTCATCACCATTGCGGCGCTGATTGCCTGGCGCCAGCTCAACGACCGTGTCGAGCGCCTTGCCGAGACTCTGCTGCCGACCGAGCACGGGGTATTCCGCGTCCTCGGGTATCGCGACCGGCTGACCGGCGACGAGCACATTGCCCTGATCAGCCCCAAGGGAATCTCGGGGCGGGCGCCGTTGGCGCGTCTGCACTCCGAGTGCCTGACCGGAGATGTGTTCGGCTCGCTGCGCTGTGACTGTGGCGGGCAGCTGGAGCGTTCGCTGGAGCGGGTCGCCGCAGAGGGCGGTGTCGTGGTCTATCTGCGCGGCCACGAGGGCAGGGGCGTCGGCCTGCTCAGCAAGCTGCAGGCCTATGCGTTGCAGGACAACGGTTTTGACACCGTCGATGCGCAGACCGAGCTGGGTCTGCCGATCGACTCGCGTGAGTACGCGGCGGGCGCGGCGATTCTGGCTGATCTCGACGTCGCGTCGGTGCGGTTGCTGACGAACAACCCGATGAAGGTCAACGCCATGCGTGACTACGGCATCGAGGTGGTGGCCGTCGAACGGCTCAGCATGGTGCCGGGCGCCGACAACGCGGCCTACCTGCGCACCAAGCGTGATCGGATGGGTCACGACCTGATTCTCAGCGAGCATGACAAGGGAGCATCCGCGTGAAACAGGGTTCGCCCGCCCTTCACGTCGACGGCAGCGGTCTGAGGGTCGCGATCGTTGCGTCCTCCTGGCACGAGACGGTGATGGATGGGCTGATCGACGGCGCCCGTCGGGGCCTGGCCGATGCGGGCGTTGTCTCCGTCGAGCTGGTCCGGGTGCCGGGAGCCTTCGAGCTACCCGTTGCATGCTCCCGCCTGGCGGCTTCTTATGACGCAGTGGTCGCTCTCGGGGTCGTCATCCGGGGAGGCACGCCGCATTTCGACTACATCTGCCAGGCGGCCACCATGGGACTGACCGAGGTCAGCACCCGGACCGGCGTACCGGTCGGCTTCGGTGTCCTCACCTGTGACGACGACCAGCAGGCGCTCGACCGGGCGGGACTCGAGGGCTCCAGCGAGGACAAGGGTCACCAGGCCGCCACGGCAGCGGTGGCGACCGTGATCACCCTGCGCGACCTGCAGGCTTAGACAGGCAACCACAGCGGGCAGTCAGGGGCGTGCACGC
The DNA here is from genome assembly GCA_035655615.1 of Dermatophilaceae bacterium. Classification (GTDB taxonomy): domain Bacteria; phylum Actinomycetota; class Actinomycetes; order Actinomycetales; family Dermatophilaceae; genus UBA4719. The sequence continues at coordinate 2,862 of DASRUA010000413.1, read as the reverse complement.
GTCTACGCGCAGCCTGGACGCGCAGCCTGGACGCGCAGCCTGGACGCGAGCGCATGGACGCGAGCGCATGGACGCACAAGCATCGACGCGCCGAGCCCGCTCAGCTGCACCCGTTGTGGCAGAGGGCATCACAGCCACGTAGCCTGCGCAGGTGACTGACAACGCGATGCGCCGTGGCTTGGCTCGTGCCCATGACGGCAAGGCTCTCGACGAGGCCGAGGCGCGGGTTCTTCTGGGAGCTCGTGGCGCCGATCTCGAGCGGTTGTTCGAGTCGTCCACCCGTGTCCGTGACGCAGCGATGGTCAAGGCCGGCCGACCTGGGGTCGTCACCTACTCGCGCAAGGTCTTCATCCCGCTGACTCGTCTGTGCCGGGATCGTTGCCACTACTGCACGTTCGCAACCGTCCCGCAGCGTCTCGCCGCGCCATACCTCTCGCCCGACGAGGTCCTGGACATCGCACGCGCAGGCGCGGCCCAGGGCTGCAAGGAGGCGCTGTTCACTCTCGGTGACCGCCCAGAGGATCGCTGGCCACAGGCCCGCGAGTGGCTCGATGCACACGGGTATGACGACACGCTGGCCTATCTCCGGGCGATGTCGATCCGGGTCCTGGAGGAGACCGGCCTGTTGCCGCATCTCAACCCCGGGGTCATGACATGGTCAGATCTGCAGCGTCTCAAGCCGGTTGCCCCGTCGATGGGCATGATGCTCGAGACGACGTCGCGGCGGCTCTTCGACGAGCCGGGGCAAGCGCACTTCGGCTCTCCGGACAAGGATCCGGCCGTTCGGGTCCGGGTGCTAGAGGACGCGGGCCGGGTGGGAATCCCGTTCACCACCGGCATCCTCGTCGGCATCGGCGAGACGGTGCAGGAGAGGCTTGACACGATCCTGGCGATACGGCGCGTCGCCCGCGAGTACGGCTCGATCCAGGAGTGCATCGTTCAGAACTTCCGGTCCAAGGACGACACCTCGATGCGCTCGACACCGGATCTGGGAGAGGAGGAGTACCTCGCCACGATCGCCGTGACCAGGCTCCTGCTCGGGCCCGCGGTCAGTGTGCAGGCTCCGCCGAACCTGTCCGAACCGGACCAGATCCCACGTCTGCTCGCTGCCGGCGTCGATGACTGGGGCGGTGTGTCGCCGGTCACCCCGGACCACGTCAACCCGGAGCGGCCCTGGCCCGAGATCGACGACCTGCGGCGCTGGACCGATGAGTCGGGGCTGCGGCTGGCCGAGCGGCTCACGACCGGGGCGCAATACGTCCTGGGTGCACTGGAGCGGGACGAGCCCTGGATCGATCCCCGCCTGCATCCGCACGTGCGGGCGCTGGCGGACCTGGCGACCGGTCTGGCCGACCAGGGCGCCCTGCCGCAGGGCCTGCCCTGGCAGGAGCCGGACGGCGGCATGGAGGCCGAAGGGACCGGAAGCGGTCGGGTGGACCTGCATCGAGGCGTGGACGAGGAGGGCAGGAGCGCCGATCGTCGCAGTGACTTCGACGAGGTCTATGGCAGCTGGGCGGAGGTCGCGAGCCGTGCGCCGGACTCACTGGCGGTCGCATCTCGCCTCGGCGCCGACGTCCGGGCGGCGCTGGTTCGTGCCCAGGACGATCCGGCAGGCCTGACCGATGACGACTACCTGGCCCTGCTCACCTGTGACGGTGCCGATCTGGACGCGGTCGCGGCGCTGGCCGATGACGTGCGCCGGGACGTCGCCGGTGACGACGTCACCTACGTGGTCAACCGCAACATCAACTTCACCAACATCTGTTATGTCGGATGCCGCTTCTGCGCGTTCGCCCAGCGCAGGACCGACGCGGACGCCTTCACCCTGTCCCTCGAACAGGTCGGGCAGCGGGCCGCCGAGGCCCAGGCGCTCGGCGCCACGGAGGTCTGCCTGCAAGGTGGCATCGACCCGTCGCTGGGGCGAACGGCATATGCGGACATCGTCCGGTCGGTGAAGTCGGCCGCGCCCGGCATCCACGTGCATGCCTTCTCCCCGATGGAGATCGCGACCGCCTCGGCCAAGTCCGGGATCTCCGTCCGTGCCTGGCTCGAGGAGCTGAAGGACGCCGGGCTCGACTCGATCCCCGGCACGGCAGCAGAGATCCTCGACGACGAGATCAGGTGGGTGCTCACCAAGGGCAAGCTGCCTGCGGCGCAATGGGTCGAGATCGTCGCGACGGCCCATGAGCTGGGGATACCGTCGAGCAGCACAATGATGTACGGCCATGTCGACCACCCGCGACATTGGGTCGCTCATCTGCGCACCCTCACCGCGTTGCAGGACCGCACCGGCGGGTTCACCGAGTTCGTCCCGCTGCCGTTCATCCACACGAACGCTCCGGTATATCTTGCTGGCCTCGCTCGTCCGGGGCCGACGATGAGGGACAACCGCGCCGTCCATGCGGTGGCTCGGCTGATGCTGCACGGGCGCATCCACAACGTGCAGACCTCGTGGGTCAAGCTCGGCGTCGATGGCACCCGGGTGATGCTGCAGGGAGGCGCCAACGACGTCGGCGGCACTTTGATGGAGGAGACGATCAGCCGGATGGCCGGGTCGGAGCACGGGTCCGCCAAGACCGTTGAGGAGCTCACCCACATTGCGAAGGGCATCGGCCGTCCCACGCGCGAACGCACCACCACCTATGCCATTCCGCAAACCTAGGGACGCTGTGGTGATTCGGGGTCAAACCTAGGGGCGGTGCCGGTGATTCGGTGGCAAATTCTGGCTCTTGTGACCCATCCGTGGGTGCCTGACTGACCCACGAGGTACGACACGCCGTTCCCCGCCTATGGTTCCTGCTGTCCAAGGCTGGAATCGAGGGTGAGGGGAACGGCGTGCGTTCAGCAACGTTATGGGCTCGG